>DXCK01000130.1 GCA_019116045.1 Candidatus Bacteroides merdipullorum
GACAATGTTCTTCCAAGGAGTAGCTGGTAATGAAATCTTCAATCAAATGAAGTATACGTATTACTTTGACTATTCCAACAACTGCGTGACAGACGTACTGAACGCTTGGAGCGAGACGAATAAGAATACGAATATTCCTATTATGAAGACTGAAAATACCAACGGGGGCAACTCTCTGCCTAGTGAGTTCTATATTGAGAATGGTGCTTACTTCCGCTGTAAGAATTTCCAGATTGGTTATACGTTGCCTAAGAAGTGTCTGGATAAGATGGGCTTCAATAACCTCCGTTTTTATGTGGGTGTACAGAATCTTTTCACGATTACGGATTACTCAGGATACGATCCCGAGGTTAGTTCGAACGTATTGTTCTCTCGCGGTATCGACAATTCGTCTTATCCAAACGCTCGCACTTATACCTTTGGTTTCAATGCTTCTTTCTAATTAAAACACTATGATTATGAAAAATATGACAAGATTAGCCGCTATCTTTCTGATAGGAGGCGGTATGGCGATGTCGAGTTGCAATGGCATTTTTGAAGATTTAGCCATCAACCCCAACCAGCCTAGTATGGATGCGTATTTCACGACGCCTGAGGCTGTAAATGACGCCGTGATGACATTATATGGCTATATTTCCACCCAACGCTGTCTGGGAGCCTCTGGTTCTAAGACCCAGATTATCCGTGGAGATGAGGCTTCGTCTAACAGTGATTACGGGAAGCCGGGTATGTATGGCAGTGACCTTAATGCTAGTTATTATACTATTGAACAACCTTTTACGTTGATGTATACGACAGCATCACAAGCGTCATACGTGATTGAAACGATTGGAAATGTGGACTTTAAGGGAGATGAAGAATTGCGCAATGCTTACTTGGGTGAAGCCTATTTCTGGCGTGCTTTTGCCCACTATTATTTGCTGATCAACTTCCGCCAAGTATGTCCCATTCGTCAAATGCCGCGCAATTCTGCGGACTATGTGCGTGCACCGGAGGCTCCAGAAGCTGTGTGGGACTTCATTCAAGAAGATTTGCAACATGCTAAAGAGTGCTTGCCCAATAAAGGTTATTGGACTGGAGATCAAGCCGGACGTGTGACTCGTGGGGCTGCTGCTGCTCTTTCTGGTTTGTGCTATTTGTACCGAAGCGGTATTGAGACGAATTACGGTACGGATAAGACCACGTTCTACAATGAAGCTGTGCAAGAGTTTGACGAGATTATTAAAGGAACATACGGTAACTATGACTTAGCTCCTGATTACAGTGATAATTTTGACATTGCGCACGAGAACGATAATATCGAAAGTATCTTGGAAATACAGTTCTTGGGCGATGTGGAGAACAATACGTTCAATCCTGGTACGGCTACTTCCGGTTTGGCTTTCGACAGCCGTGGCCTGATGTTTCCGGGGGCCGGCGTTGGCTACGAGGGAGTGGTTCATGATTGGTTGTACGAAGAGTTTGTCAACTCGATTGACGAAGACGGCTGCACGGACATCCGCATGTTCTCTACGCTGATGTTCGATGACCTGAAAGAGGAGATTCATCTGCACCAGGATGCCAACGGCGATCCTATCCGTCTGGAAGGCCCCGGAGGATGGCATTGGGAGGATATGTATCCGCCAACGGATGAGGCTGAAGGTTTCGCTACGGTAGCTAACCAATTGGCACACCCCTTCAAGGCTGGTATCAAGAAAGGTTTGGATTTGTCTATGCCTACGTTGACCAATGGCGATGGTTCGCCCCGTATGACGGGTGTGGGTGCCGGTACGCAAGAGTATGTCTACAACCAACCGCGTGCCCACGGCGTCAACTGGCGTTACTTGCGTTTTGCCGATGTGTTGCTGATGTATGCCGAGGCTGTGCTGAGCGGTGGCCAGCAGGGGTCGTTGACACCGACGCAAGCGGTCAATCGTGTACGCGATAGAGTGAACATGCCGGAACTGAGTAACGTGACGATGGATGATGTGAAGCATGAGCGTGTGCTCGAACTGTCGCTGGAAGGGCACCGTTTTTACGACCTGTTGCGTTGGGGTGAATTGGCCACGCGTTTCCAGACGTTGACACGTGAGGATCCGAACTTCAAGAAGTTCATTTCGGCCACGGACTACGAAGGATTCACGCCGAACAAGCACGAGTGGCTGCCCATTCCTATCAACGAAATCAATTCCAATCCGAATATCGAGCAAAATCCAGGTTATTAATCTTTATTGTTTGAATGAATATGAAACGATTGATATATTCTTTAGTCTCTCTGTTGGCACTTCCGTTGGGGATGATGGCCCAGACCACGTTGAGCAACGGCATTGAACTGCCAGCCCAGTGGCCGCCGCGCTATGAGGTGCCGGCTGAGCGGAAAGAAATGCCTGTTCCGTATTTGCAGCAGAAGCCTGAAGTGATTCCTGTCAACACGGGGCGGCAGTTGTTTGTGGATAGTTTTTTGATTGAAGAGACGACGTTGGTGCCGGTCTATCATAAACCTAACTTCTATGCGGGCAATCCGGTGCTGGAACCGACAGAGAAGTGGGAGGAGACGACCGAGGGTGCGCCTTATGCTTCGCCTTTCAGCGACGGCATCTGGTATGATGACCAGACGGGCAAGTTCCGCATGTGGTATCTGGCCGGAGCGGGGACGATTCACAAGCAATCGAACCAGACGTTCTACACTTGTTATGCCGAATCGGAGGATGGGAAGCACTGGACGAAGCCCACGCTGGAGCTGGTGCCGGGCACGAACATTGTGGACACGTGCAACCGCGATGCGGCCACCGTGTGGCTGGACCGGATGGAGAAGGATCCTGCCAAGCGTTGGAAGTTCTTCAACGTAGAGCGCCGTCCATTGGACAGCCGTTGGTCGTGCATCCTGAAGTATAGTGCTGATGGCATCCATTGGTCGGAAGGCGTGGCACAGAGCGGCGACTTGTACGACCGCACGTCGGCTTTCTACAATCCTTTCACCGGGAAGTGGGTGCTGAGCATGCGTTACAGTACGCCGGTGTCTTACCGCAGCCGGGCGTACTTGGAGCACAGCGACCCGGAGATGCTGGTCAGCCTGGCTCACCGCATGCGCCGGGATGTTCCTGACAAGTTCGTGCACTTCTGGTTTACGCCGGATGACAAGGAATTGCGCCACCCGAAATATCCGGAAGTGGAGCCGGGCATTTATAACTTCGACGCTATTGCTTACGAAAGCATCATGTTGGGCCTGTACAGCGCGTGGTGCGGTCCGGAGAATGATATATGTAAGCGCGATGGCATCCAGAAGCGCAATGTTGTGTCGTTGGGTTATAGCCGCGACGGTTTCCACTTTGCCCGCCCCACGCACGAGGCGTTTATGGACGTGAACGAGACGGAGGGCGCGTGGAACTGGGGTAACATGCAGTCCATTAACGGTGTGCCTCTCATCGTGGGCGACTCGTTGTATTTCTACAGCAGTGGCCGGAGATTGAACAAGATTATGTGGGACAGTTATACGTCTACCGGTCTGGCTACGTTGCGGCGCGATGGCTTCGTGTCGATGCATGCCGGACGGGAAGAGGGTACGCTGACCACGGAGAAGCTGTCGTTCGACGGTACGTACTTCTTTGTCAATGCTGATGTGAAGGAGAAGAAGGCGCAGTTGGCCGTGGAATTGTTGGACGAACAGGGGACGCCTATCCCTGGTTTCACGAAGCGGGATTGCGTGGTGATGAAGAAGGCTGACAGCACCAAGTATCTGGTGACGTGGAAGGAGAATAAAGACCTTTCGACGTTGAAAGGGCGGATTGTCCGTGTCAAGTTCTACCTGACGAACGGTGACCTTTATGCTTTCTGGATTTCACCCTGGCAGTCGGGCGAGAGCCGGGGCTACACGGCCGGTGGAGGCCCGGGGCTGAATGCCTGCGGGGTGGACCGCCCGTAGTCGAAGAAATGGGGACAGGGGCGCAGAGAGCACAACAATTGAGTGATGGTTTCAGAAACAGTAAGGTTATATTTGCCATGGTATAACATCTGTTGCGATTTGCGCCCCGCCCGTTTTGGGAGAATTTAGTGGATGAGGGAACAGGTTAACAAGGCTACGTGTGCAGAGTTTATGGCTTGTAATCTGAATCTTTTACAGGACCTTGTTGCCTTGTTAACTCATTCCCTTGTCAACTAATAAATTAATGCTGATTATTTACTTATAAATAGAATATTTATGGCAACCAAAGAACCTACTCAGAAATCGAAGTTCTCATTGAAAGCCCTGGAGCTGTCGCTGACCACCGGTGTGACCGATGATTATTACCTGCAACCGAAGTTGCAGAAGTGTCTTTCGCTGGACGACCTGGCCGTCGAAGTGGCCGCACTGAGCGCCCGCCAGGAAGATGCCGAAGACATTGCCCGCACGGGCCGCGACCTGATGAAGCGCATGATGTGGTTCCTGTCCTCAGGCTACAGCATCAGCACTCCGCTGGGCTATTTCCGTCCCACGGCGCAAGGCGTGTTCAGGGAATCGGAGTTGAACGAAGCCATCAACCGCTCGCGCCTGAAGCTGGGTGTGAGATATTCGATGAGCGACGAGATGCGCCAAGCCCTGGCCGATGCCGAGATTGACGTCGATGTGCAGAAGGGCGTCGTCGGGCCGCAGCTCTACGCCGTGGTCAGCGGGCACGATGCCGACCATCCCGACGCCGTCACCCGCGGCGAAGGCGTGCCCGTCAGCGCAGGTCAAATCTGCGTCATCAAAGGCCGCAACCTCAAGGTGGGCGGCAACGGAGAAGACATCGGCGTCACCATCACCCGTGTGGACGGCAGCGAGGGGACGACGTACTTCTTCCCCGTGCAGAGGCTCTATCCGAACACCCTCACCCGCGTGGGCTTCGTCATGCCCGCCGACGCGCCGGATGGGAGCGTGTGGAGCGTGAAGCTGTGCACGCAACTGGGCAATAACGGTATACCGCTGAAAGCAGCCCGCTCGGTGACGATGGACACCAACTTCGTGATAGGCGAGGTGGAAGAACCTACTCCGGAGGACGATGACGACAGCGGACAAGGGACTTTCGGCTGATTACTATCTACAAGCATCGTAGATATCCCTCTACAACTGTTGTAGATAGTAATCTATAAAGGTTGTAGATAGTAATCTACAAAGGCTGTAGATAGTAATCTACAAGTGTTGTAGAGGGTAATCTACAAACATCGTAGATACTCGTCTGAAATTATTTAACAGGAAAAACGAACTTCAAAACAGCGAATCATATGAAGAAACCATGGATTTTCACCATAAGCGCGTTGCTCCTTCTGGCCGTGGCCGGATGCGGCGACGACAATCCGGCCACCCCCGAGCCCGGTCCCGACCCCGATCCGGATCCCGAAGTGCCCGTGACGCCCGAAGACCCGAACGTGCTGTACAACGGCATCAGTCTGCCCGACCAGTGGCCGCCCCGCCGTTCCTACTCGTCGGACATACGTGCCGGCATGACGCCCTACTACCTGACCACCTCCAAACCAGCCGTGGTCAACATCGCCGTAGGCCGCCAGCTCTTCGTCGACGACTTCCTCGTCGAGAGCACCACGCTCGAACGCCAGTACCATTACGCCACCTATTACGCCGGCAATCCCGTCCTCCAGCCCGACCGCGACTGGGAGCAGATGGGCACCTCCGGGGCAGCCTTTGCAGCCCCCTTCAGCGACGGCGTGTGGTATGACGAAACCGACAGCAAGTACAAAATGTGGTACATGGCCGGCGGAGGCGACGACGGAGAAGGCGTCACCTGCTACGCCGAATCGACCGACGGCATCACCTGGACGAAACCCACGCTCAACGTCGTGGCCGGCACCAACATCGTCGACCAGAACGACACCCAGCGCGACGCCTCCGTCGTCTGGCTGGACAAGCAAGCGACCAACGCCTCCGAGCGTTACAAGATGTTCCAAGTGGCCGGCGGCGCAGGCAACTGGCAGTATCACTACAAAACCTCGGCCGACGGCCTGACCTGGCGCGACCGGCTGGCCCCCTCAGGCTCCATCGCCGACCGCTCCACCGTCTACAAGAACCCCTTCCGCGACGTCTGGACGTGGTCCATGCGCCACAACGTCCGCGTCAACCAGAGCGACCCCTACACCGTCCGCGCACGCGACTACTACGAGGCTGCCGACCCGTTGTCCAATCGCAACGTCGAAGCCGACCTCCAGTACTTCTGGTTCGGACCCTGGCCGGATGAGTTGACGCACCCGTACTACCACAACAACGACGGCTCACCCGGCATCTACAACCTCGACGCCACGCCCTACGAAAGCATCATGCTCGGACTCTTCTCCGTCTGGCAAGGCCCCGAGAACGACGTCTGCTCGGCCGACAACGTCATCAAACGCAACCAAATCATGCTCGGCTACAGCCGCGACGGCTACAGTTGGTGGCGCGAAGACATGAACCCCTTCCTGCCCGTCGACGAAAACCGCTCGGCCTGGAACAACGGCAACCTCCAGTCTGTCGTAGGCTCACCCCTCATCGTAGGCGACGAGCTTTACTTCTACCTCAGCGGCCGGCGTCTGCAAGGCACGCAGGAAATCACCACCACCGGACTGGCCACGCTCCGTCGCGACGGCTTCGTCTCGATGAGCGGTTCGGGTGAACTGACCACCCCCGTGCTGAAGTTCGACGGAGAATACTTCTTCGTCAATGCCGACCTCACGGGCGAACTGCGCGTCGAATTGCTGGACGAAGACGGCAACGTCCTCTCCGGTTTCTCGAAAGACGACTGCACACCTCTCACGGGCGACGGCACAATGCTGCCCGTCCACTGGGCCGCCAACACCACGCTGGCTTCCCTGCAAGGGCAGAACATCAAAGTACGCTTCTACCTGGAAGGAGGCGACCTCTATGCTTTCTGGATTTCGCCCGATGCCGACGGAGCCAGCCACGGCTACACTGGCGGCGGAGGGCCCGGCCTGGATGCATCCGGGTTAGACATCAGCAACAACTAAATCATTTTAAAATCTAACGAATATGAGAACTCTGACATTCCTTCTGTTAGCCTCTGTGCTAACCTTTGTCACCTCCTGCAAGGACGATGACACCGTCTACAACACAGCCGCCGATGCCGGCTTCAGCGTAGGCAACGAATACGAAGTGGGCGAGCCCATCACCTTCACCGACAACACCGTGCCCGAAGAAGGCACCACCATTGTCTCCTGGCTCTGGAAGTTCGGCGACGAAGCAGGCTCCACCTCCAACGAGCAAAACCCCACCTTCACCTACATGAAAGACGGCAACTACACCGTGAGCCTGACCGTGACCGACAGCAACGGCCTCAAGGCCCGCCACGAACAGGTGGTGACCATCATCAACCCCACCACACCCGACTTTACGACCGATAAAGAAGAGTACGAGATGGGAGAGACCGTGCAATTCACCGACGCCACCACGACGAAAACAGGCACGACCATCACCGCCTGGCATTGGTCCTTCGGCGATGCCGACGGCAACACGTCCGACGAGCAGAACCCCGTCTTCGTCTATACCGAACCCGGCTCGTACGCCGTCACGCTGACCGTGACCGACAGCTACGACCTGGAAGCATCTGTCACCAAGAACATCACCGTCTACGACCCCGCCGCTGCCGCTTCCCTGGAATGGAGCGCCCTGCTGGGCGGCAAAGTGCAGGCCGGCTCTTCTGCCGCCCTCTCGCCCGACGGCTCCACCGTCTACATGATGCGTAGCCTCAGTGGCAGCGATGTGGCAGCCCTCGTAGCCTATGATGCCGCCAGCGGCAGCCAGAAATGGATGGCCGACCTCAGCGTACTCATGCAAGGAGTGTCGCCCACGGCCCAGGCCAAAGACATCTTCAGCAGCCCATCGGTAGACGACAACGGCAATGTTTACATGATTGTCCGCGACCTCCAGTCGGAAAACGACCGCAACCTGTATACCATCAGCGTTGCCTCCGACGGCAGCCTGCGCTGGGCAGTTCCCGTGGCTACTCCGGGTTCTAACCTCTACGCCACGACTCCCGCCATCGCTGCAGACGGCAACATCTTCGTCGCACACCGCGACGGCAAGGTCGTCAGCCTGACGCCCGACGGCCAGTACACGGAATACGCCTCTACCGGATTGAGCAACATCACCAGCGGCGTAGCTATCTCCCGCAGCGGAATGGTCTATGTGACCGGCGGCAACTCGCTCGGCCTGTTCGGCTACAATCCTTCTACTGATGCTTCGTGGACATACAACACGAACTTCGGCGGTGCTTCTACAGCTATGATTGGTGCACTGAAGAGCAGTACGGTAGCTATCGGCACCGACGGAACAGTTTATTCCGTGTCCGATGCTGCTGACGGCACAGGCATCATCTTCGCAGTGGACGGCACTACCGGCACCGAAAAATGGGCATACAGCACGGTGAGCGCCATTCCCGACGGTGGTGTGGCATTGGGCGCCGACGGCACCATCTATGCATCGGGCGGCGAACACCTGGCCAGCACGTCATCGGCCGGCATCTATGCCCTCAATCCCGACGGAACGTTGAAGTGGCACTATCCCTCCAGTGCATCTGTGCAGACCTCACCCGTGGTCGACAGCCGTGGCTACATCCACTTCGTTGATGCAGAAGCCACCTATTACGTGCTGACAGCCGAAGGCGAATTGTTCTCGTCTCTCTCTTTGGGTGATGCTTGTGCCTCTTCGCCAGTGATGGATGCTCAAGGCAATCTCTATGTGGCAGTAAATGCCAATGGTCAGTACCAGGTTGTCTGCGCTTCATCGAAAGGCGACAGCTATGCGACGGATTCTCCGTGGCCCATGCGGGGCGGTAATCCTCAGCGTACTGGCCTGCAAAAGTAACAGTATATTGAAGAGTAGATAGATGGGCTTCCTGTATTATAATGCTTATTTTGAGGTGTTGTAATGCAGGAAGCTTTTTATAATTTTAGCCTGTTTGTATGCTTATGAAAAAGAATAAAGTAGCTGTTATCTTACTCTCCGTTGTTTTGTGTGGTGGCGGACAACTGTTTGCCCAAAAAACGGAATCACCAGCCACCCTCTTGCCCGGCAGGCAACTGATGGCCGACACCACTTGGGTGGCTGAAACCTCGGGGCTGGAAACTGTCTTCCATGTTCCAGTCTATTACCCTCGTAACCCCATTGTCAAGGCCGATCGCCCTTGGGAACTCAATGTAAACGGCGACCCCTATGCGGCGCCTTTCAGTGGTGGCGTGTGGTTCGATGAGGCGGATGGGAAGTTTAAAATGTGGTATTCAGCCGGTGGTGGCAAACGGTTGGGACTGATTACGTGTTATGCGGAATCGGAGGACGGGAAGTCGTGGCTCAAACCTGCCTTGGATGTCGTGCCTGGCACGAACATTGTTGATACGCTGGAACATGATTGTGTGTCCGTTTTGTTGGACAAACACGAGACTGATGTTTCGAAGCGTTTCAAGATGTTCATCGTGGAATTTAACAGCCGTTTTACGGTAAGTATGAAGCTTAAGTATTCCGCGGATGGCGTCCATTGGAGCCGCCCGCAGGCTCTTTCCGGAGAGTTGTACGACCGTTGTGCAGCTTATTATGACCCTTTCCAGGGAAAATATGTGTTATCGCTGAAAACAATTGATGGGCCGTATGGACGTGCTCGTAATTACTTGGCTCACCAAGACCCTGAGATGTTGGTCAGTCTGGCTCATCGTGTGTATGATAACCAGGCCGATAAGTTCATCCGTTATTGGTTTCATGCTGATGAAGATGACCCGCGTAACCCGCACTTTCCTGCTATTCGTCCGCAGATATATAATCATGAAGCCATGCCTTATGAGAACCTGATGTTGGGCTACTTTACTGTCTGGCAAGGTCCTGAGAACGATGCTTGCGATAGCTTGATGGTGCAGAAGCGTAACGAAGTGCTTGTCGGCTTCAGTCGCGATGGCTTCCATTGGGACAGAAGGTTCAAGCAACCTTTCTTGCCGGTCAACGAGGATTTTCATGCCTGGAACGCAGGCAATGTACAATCGGTGGCCGGTTGCCCACTGATTGTGGGTGACTCGCTTTATTTCTACATGAGTGGTCGTTATAACAGTAAGCCGGAGCATGACTCCAACTTCGCCACCGGCCTGGCTATGTTGCGCCGGGACGGCTTTGTGTCTGTCCGTGCAGGGCAAAAGGAGGGCACCTTGGTGACGAAGCCTTTCTGTTTTGACGGTGCTTATTTCTTTGTCAATGCCGATGTGTGCGGCAAGAAGAGTTCGCTTCGTGTGGAACTGTTGGACGAAACGGGGCAACCCGTTCCCGGGTTTACCCGGCAGGATTGCGTGGTGATGAAGAAGGCAGACAGTACGAAGTTCTTAATCAATTGGAAAGGGCGTTCGGATGTATCTTCTTTAAAGGGAAAGCCTATCCGGGTGAAATTTTATCTGAAGGAAGCTGATTTGTACTCCTTCTGGTTTTCTCCGTGGAAGACGGGCGAAAGCAACGGATATACTGCTGGTGGAGGACCTGGCCTGGACCGAACAGGAAGGGATACTCTTGCTCGATAGAGGCATTGTTCCTGTTCGGATGAGGCATAGATGTGTTTCTGTCACACTTTAGCGTTTCCCCTTCCCGTATAGTTTGTCTATCAGGTCGGGACGTTTTAAGCGGCGCAACTCGTTGATGATGTTGCGTCGCTCTTCTGTTTTGTACCAGAAGAAGAACTGGCGTTGGGCCAGCTTTTCGTGTTGTGTTTTGGCACTGAACACCGGTTCTAATGTATAAGGGTGGAAGCCTGTGTACCACGTTTCCGTGGATACGGTCATAGGAGTGGGAGTGAAGTCTTGCACTTGTTCGAGGTGGAAATCCAACTGTTTGGTGATGGCTGCCAGCTCGGCCATGTCTTCTTCGTGGCATCCTGGGTGGCTGGATATGAAATAAGGAATGAGCTGTTGATTCAGGCCGGATTCGCGATTGATACGGTCGAATATGTTTTTAAAAGACTTGAACAGGCTGAACGAAGGTTTGCGCATGATGTGAAGCACGCGGTCGGAAGTATGCTCTGGGGCGACTTTCAATCGTCCGCTTACGTGGTTGACAATAAGCTGTCTGGTATATTCTTGGGCTGCTTCATTGATTTGCGGATCCTTGCTGTGATGGAGCAACAGGTCGTATCGTACGCCGCTCCCAATGAACGATTTCTTGATGCCCGGCAATGCGTCTACGGAGCGGTAAATGTCCAGCAGTGGGCGGTGGTCTGTGTTCAGGTTGGGGCATATGGCAGGATGGATGCACGAAGGGCGTTTGCACTTCTTACATAATTCAGTACGGTAGCCTTTCATGCGATACATATTGGCACTGGGGCCTCCGAGGTCGCTCAGATACCCTTTGAAGTCGGGCAGTTCCGTAATAGCTTTCACTTCCCGTAAGATGCTTTCTTTCGAACGGCTGACTATGAACTTGCCTTGGTGGGCGGAGATGGTACAGAAGGCACATCCACCGAAACAGCCCCGATGAATATTGACTGAAAACTTAATCATGTCATAGGCCGGGATACGCTTGTTTTTGTACTTGGGGTGGGGCAGGCGGGTGTAAGGCAGGTCATATGAATGGTCAAGTTCTTCTTCAGTCATGGGAGGATAAGGCGGGTTGACAACTACTGTCTGTTCGCCTGTTTGTTGTAGTATCCGGCAGGCAGCGAACCTGTTGCTCTCTTCCTCGATATGGCGGAAGTTTGAAGCCTGTTTCTTCTTGTCTTGCAGGCACTCTTCGTGTGAATAGAGCCAAAGGTCATTTTCGAGTGTCGGAGTGTGGCGGGACAAATAGGCAATCTGAGGTACATCTGCTACTTGGGGTAACAGGCTGGATGCGGATGTGCCGGGAGTGATTCTCCGGGCCAATTCAATAATGGGCTTTTCTCCCATTCCATATACTAAAATGTCTGCGCCGCTGTCCACCAGTATGCTGGGGCGCAGGCGGTCTTGCCAATAGTCATAATGGGTCAGGCGTCGCATGCTTGCTTCAATGCCTCCCAATATGACTGGCACGTCTGGGAAGAGTTGTTTCAGTGTTTGCGTGTAGACGATGGAGGGGTATTCCGGACGCATATCTGTCCGGCCATCAGGCGTATATGCATCGTTGCTGCGCAGGCGTTTGTTGGCTGTGTAGCGGTTGACCATCGAGTCCATGCAGCCGGCGGTGATGCCGAAGAAAAGCCTCGGGCGCCCCAGTTTCTTGAAATCGCGCAGGTCATCGCGCCAGTTCGGTTGAGGTACCAGGGCGACCCGTAGGCCTTCTGCTTCGAGGATGCGTCCGATGACTGCCGCCCCAAAAGAGGGGTGGTCGACGTAAGCATCACCGCTGAAGAGGATAATGTCCACTTCGTCCCACCCGCGCAATTCCATCTCTTTCTTGGTCGTGGGCAACCAGTCGGTAAGTCTGTACTGTTTCATGCTGCAAACTTACGACAATTATTCGAGATGGCAAGCGGGTGGTGCCTGACTATATGCTTTCGTCGTTTTATTCCGCCCCGCCTCCCAGCGCATGGTATAGATTGATAACCCCCTGTATCTTGTCGAACCGGTCGTTGGCTTCCGTCAGTTCTGCTTGCAGGAGGTTCTGGCGGGCGGTCAGCACTTCGAGGTAGGAGGAACTGCTGCTGTACTCCATCAGCTTGCGGGTGTTGTCGACGGCCGATTGCAAGGATGCCACCTGTTGGCCGATGATGCGCAGGCGGTCGTTGGCCGTCTGCCATTGCATCAGTGCGTCGTTCACCTCGCCTCCCGCTTTCAGCAGGCTTTGGCGGAAGCTGAGCAGGGCCTCTTCTTGCTGCGCTTTGGCGATGCGCAGGTTGGCGATGTTCCTGCCCCGGTTGAACAGGGGTTGCATGAGCGAGCCGAGGGCGTTGAGCAGCCAGTTGCCGGGATTGACGATGGCCGCGCCGTTGTTGTTCGTCCAGCCGGCCGCGCCGCTCAGGGTGATGCCGGGATAGAAGGCGGAGCGGGCGGCATGGGTGGCATAGAAGGCTTGTGCCAGTGCCTGTTCCGCCTGACGCACGTCGGGACGGCGTTCCAGCAGTTGCAGGGGAATGCCCACTGTCAGTGTGTCCGGGAAACGCTGCGCGTCCAGCGTCGAACGGTCTATCCGCCTCGGCATGGAACCGAGCAGCGCACTGAGCGAGTTCTCTTGCGCCCGTATCTGCTTCTGCAAGGTCAGCACGGAGGCTTCGACCGACAGCTTGCTGGCGCGGGCCTGGGCCACGGCGGCTTCGGTGGCTTCGCCCACCTGCCACTTCGCTTCGTAGGTGCGGAGCACTTCTGCCCACGACTCGGCGGTGCGGCGGCTGATGTCCAGTTGGCGGTCCAGCATCAGCAGGTTGTAGTAACTGTTGGCGATGGTGGCTATCAGTTGTGTCTGCACGGCCTGGCTGTATGCCCGGCTCTTCTCCAGGGCGGCACGTGCTCCGCGCTTGGCGTTGGTCAGGCGCCCGAAGAGGTCGATTTCCCATTCCGCCGAAGCGGCCAGCGAGTAGGTCTTCGTGGTCTTGGCCCCGTCGTAGCTGCTCAGTCCGCCTTGTGGTGCGAGCGACACGGAGGGCAGGTAGGCCAGGCGCGACGAGAGCAGCGTGGCCTCGGCCTCCCGGACCCGCAGGCGGGCGATGCCCAGGTCGGTGTTGCCAGCCAGCCCCTCGCGAATCAGGTTTTGCAGCCAGGGGTCGGTGAAGAGCGCCGTCCACGGCAGGGTGGCGATGGACGCGGTGTCCGTGGCCTGCACGTCCGGGCCGTACAGCCCGTCGGTCTGCACCTCGGGGCGATGGTAGGGTTTGTAGATGTGGCAGCCCGTCAGCAGGACAAGGACTGCGCAAAGGATGATGGGTTTCATGTCTTGTTGTCTATTTAGGTTTATTATGGTAAGTATCTGTTCCTCCGTCCGGGTGGGGCAGGAGGGTAGGCACCCCCACCCGCCTAAGGGTAGGTACCCCTACCCGCCTAAGGGTAGGCACTCCACCCGCCGCAGGGTAGTAACCCCCCCGACCCGCAGGGTTATAACCCCCCGTACCCGCAGGGTAGTAACCCCCCGTACCCGCAGGGTTATAACCCCCCCCGACCCGCTGGGGGAAAATACGCGTCATTTCCTGGCTTTCCGTTCCGCTATGGCCTCCATCTCGCTCTGTATCTCCCAGTCGGGGTGGGGCAGGAACTCCACGGGCTTCACCTTCTCCTGGAGATATTGGAAGAGGATGAAGAACACGGGCACGAAGAACAGGATGGCCAGGATACCGAACAACATGCCGCCCACGACGCCCGAGCCCAGCGACGAGTTGCCGTTGGCCCCCGCACCGCTGGCGAACATCAGCGGCAGCAGGCCGAATATCATGGCCAAGACCGTCATCAGAATGGGGCGGAAGCGCACGCGGGCAGCGGCCAGTGCGGCCTGAACCAGCGTCATGCCTGCCCGTCGGCGGTCGGCGGCATACTCGGTCAGCAGGATGGCCGTCTTGGCCTGCAGGCCGATGAGCATGATGAGGCCCGTCTGCATGTAGATGTTGTTCTCCAGCCCCATCAGTTTGGCGAAGATGAAGCTGCCCATCAGTCCGAACGGCACCGCCAGGATGACGGCGAAGGGCACGAGGAAGCTCTCGTATAGGCCGCACAGGATGAGGTAGACGAACACCGTGCATATCAGGAAGATAATGGCCGTGTTGCTCGTCGTCTGGCTCTCTTCGCGGCTGATGCCGGCGAACTCGAAGCTGTAGCCGTGCGGCAGGTTCGAGGCTGCCACCTCGCGGATGGCCCGGATGGCGTCGCCCGAACTGTAGCCCGGGGCTGCCTCGCCGTTGATGCCCATCGCGCTGTAGAGGTTGAAGCGGGCCAGCGACTCGGGGCCGTAGACCTTGGTCAGCGTGACGAACTGGCTGAGCGGGGCCATCTCGCGCTGCCCGTGCGGGTGAATATCTTGTCCAGCGACTCCGGCGCGACGCGGTACTCCGGCGACGACTGTATCATCACGCGGTACAGCTTGTTGAAGCGGTTGAAGTTGGACACGTACTGCCCGCTATAGTATCCTGCCAAGGTGGACAGCACGGCATCGGCCGTAGTACCCGCCCGTTGGCATTTGGCGGCATCCACTTCTACCAGGTATTGCGGGAAGTTGACGTTGAACGTCGTGTAGGCCGAGCCAATCTCCGGACGCTCCTGCAACTTGGCGATGAACTCCTGCCCCACGGCGTAGAGGTCGGCCCGCACGGTCTTGCAGAGGGCGGGCAAGAGCGTCAGGGCGTTGATGGCCGAGATGCCCACGGCAGCCGCCATGGTCAGACCGAACTGCATGTAGAACGTGCCGCTGGTGCCGCCCATCATGCTGACGGGGATGAACACGGCCATGAAGACCAGCGTCGTCGTGATGATGGCCGAGGTGATGCCGCCCATGGCGGCCCTTGTACTTCATCGTGTACTGGAACACGCCTTCGTAGTTCTCGCCGAAGGAGCCGGTGGCCGACTCGATGTTCTGCGCGTTGAGCGCCGAGGTCACGTCGGAAGGCACGATGCCATACTGCGCCATCACGTCGGGCTTCAGCCAGATGCGCATGCCGTAGTTCGAGCCGAGCAACGTCACCTCGCCCACGCCGGTGATACGCTTCAGCTCGGGGATGACGTTGATTTGGAGGTAGTTGTTGAGGAACTGCGTGTCGTAGCTGTCGTCTGGGCTCCACAGGGTGACGGCCTTCAGCATGGACTTCTGCTGCTTGTTGGTGACGACGCCGATGCGGGTGACGTCTGCCGGCAACTGCCCCTGCGCCTTCGACACGCGGTTCTGCACGTTCACCGCCGCCATGTCCGGGTCGGTGCCCTGCTTGAAGTAGACGGTGATGTAGACGTCGCCCGCGTTGGAGGCGGTGGAGTAGATGTAGGTCATGTTCTCCACGCCGTTGATGGCTTCCTCCAGCGGCACGATGACGGACTTTAGCACCGTCTCGGCGTTGGCGCCGGGATAGCTGGTGGTCACCTCCACCGTGGGTGGGGCGATGTTGGGGAACTGCTCGACGGGCAGCGTCACCAGCGCGATACCGCTCAGCAACACGATGGCCACCGAGATGACGATGGACAGCACCGGGCGTTCAATGAATGTCTTGAGTTTCATACGCTTAATGAAGAATTAAGAATGAAGAATGATGAATGATGAATTGGGGTAATGATGAGTGAAGAATGATGAATGAAGAGTCTGTGGGATTGAAGCCTTTTGGATAGAGACTCTTCATTTTGCCGCGCAGCGGCCATTCTTCATCCTTCATTTAACAGTTATCTCGGCTCCGTCCTGCAGCAGGCCTACCCCTTCGGAAACGATCTGCTCGCCTGCCGACAGGCCGGAATGCACGATGTAGAGTTTCTCCTCGTTGAGCGGCGTCACCTCCAGGCGGGTAGCCTTTGCCTTGCCATGCTCTATGCAATAGGCAAAGACCTTGTCCTGCAGCTCGTAGGTGGCGCTCTGCGGGATGGTCAGCGCGCTGTCCAGCCGTTGCGTGATGAGCACGTTGCCCGCCCCGCCGCCCGTGCCGCCGCCACGTTGGCAGTGGCAGTCTGGAGGGCAGCCTGGTAGGGTATTTGGTCGATTATGAAGAGTGTCTGGCCCCTACGCACGCGCTGCCCTTCGGTGACTGCCACTTGGGTAATCTTGCCCGACACCTGCGGATAGATTTCGATGTCCTGCCGTCCGCGGATGGTAGCGGGATAGGCGTCGGTTGTCTCCACCGATGAAGCCTTTACGGTAAAAAGCGGATAAGCCTGCGGCTTCTCCTCACTTGCTTCGTTTTGGCAAGATGCTAAGCATGCCCCGCATAGCACAGCCCATACAAAAGTCATTTTTCTCATGTCCATATATCCTTTCTTGTTTGACGGGCGCAAAGGTAGGGCGTTTCCCTGCCATGGACGGTGGACAAATCCCGACAAGAGGGATACTTTTGAAAACAGGCAGATGGGGGTAGGCGACTATTTCATACATTTGCAGTAAAAATAGAAACACCTATGTCACTGATGGAAGGAAAAGACTATGAATACGGCCTCTGCAACTGGAGAGACCAGCTTGGGAGGAGCATCCGCACGGACGGGTGCATCTTGTTGTTTTGCGTGTCGGGCAGGGCGCTCGTCTCGGTGGAGTTCAAGCCGCGCGCCGTGCGTAGAGGAGATATCGTCATGATATTTCCTGACACCCTGTTCGTGGTGAACGACGTGTCGGAAAGCTTTGCCGCCAAGCGCATCGAAATCTCCTCCGGGCTGTTCGATGAAGCCACGTTCACCCTCTCGTCGCCCTTCTTCGACTATCTGTACGAGCATGCCATTTTCCGTACCTCGCCCGAGCAGTGGGAACAGTTGGGCGTATGGGAAGACCAGCTCCGCTGGATCATGCGGTGCAGGTCGCAGAAGTCGGCCTACGTGATGCTGCGCAACCACCTGCAAAACTTCTTCATGGCAGTGGAGAGTATCGTGGTGTCGGAAGGCGCGCAGACAGAGATACTGCCTACAAGTCCCGCCCGGCGGCTCTTCAACCGTTTCTGTCGGCTGGTGGTGGAGCACTGCTACGCGCACCACGACGTGAAGTTCTATGCCGACGAGCTGTGCATCACGCCCTATTATCTGTCGAAGATAACCAACAAGGCGATAAAGATATCTCCCAAGGAGTTGATTGACCGACAGATTATCCTGGAAATGAAACGGCTGCTGATAAATACGGATATCTCCGTCAAAGAACTTGCCACACGTTTCCACTTCGACTCCGTGTCGTATATGGCCCGCTTCTTCCGGCGGTATACGGGGTTCACGCCCGGTGATTTCTGCAGACAGTGAAGATCTAAGGTGATAAGATAGGTGAAGAAAAATATTCTTTCTCTCAATAAAGTGTCTGTGATAAAGCAAGAGAGTTTTTTGTTGGTGATTACACAGATTAACACTTATACGGTGCTATCTGTCATAAAAAGGTGTATCTTTGCTTCACGCAATTGTCTTTTTATTCATTAAATCATACTTAGATGAAAACTTATACTATACAGGCAAATTTGAGCGGCACGCGTCGCATTACGGTATCGGAAACGAATCTGATGACTATTGAGAAATACGGACTGTTCCGACACTTGATTGATAGTAATGGTATTGTGGATGAGACAGTGTTGGATAAACTAAAACTAAATATTCGTTCCTTGATTGCTTCGAAAGAAGAGGATACCAAGGATTTGTTAGACTTATGTATTGATGTGGTCTATCATAAGAATATGAAGGCTTTTGGTTTGCAACAGCTTATTCGGCTCTACCTGGAATGGTTGTCTCAAGAGGATGATGACGAGACCGAGGAGGAGTAATTATGAAAACGGTAGATACTACAAGTGATGGAAGGCGACGGTACAGTCCTTTGATTCCAGCCATTCAGGCTTTCTGCCAGTCACACAGGGGCGAACAATTGGAATTTGTGTTGGATGATGCGTGGGCATTTAATGAATTGAAAGAGTTTCTAATAGAACAGGGAATCGGCTTTCGTGAGATATATGATGGAGATAAAATGGTGCTGCAATTCACTCGGTGAGTGGTTGCAGCACCATTCATTTATTTGCAATTTCTAAGTAGGCATATCAAACATCTAAAGAGGGATTTTAGAGAGCTAAAATCCCTCTTTAGGTTGTTCATTGCCACATTAATTTGCAAGAAGAAGATTGCAGTTACAAGGGAATGTATTCAACAAAAGCTTCCATAGCTTCATAAGAAGCCAATCCTAAACTGTCATACAAGGCTGCCGTAGCGCGATTGCGGTCTTCACTGCGTTGCCAGAACAAGCGTTCGTCATTGCCAAGGAAAGGTGCGCTCTCCATCTGGCTTTGATGCTTCAATATGGCGTTACGCTTAGCGCGCAATTCTTCAGGACTGATGGGCACGGCCATTTCTATGTTCTCTATTTCCCATTCAGCCCATGCCCCGCGATACATCCAGATACGGCAATCTTTCAACCATTCTGCTCCTTCTTCTTTCTCCAAATCAATAGCAGCCAATACGGCGTCCGTACAAACTCTGTGTGTTCCGTGTGGGTCGGCCAAATCACCTGCTACGAAAATCTGATGAGGCTGGACTTCACGTAACAAGTTGCGTATGATTTCAACATCAGCCTCTCCTAATGGATTCTTTTGGATTTTTCCCGTTTCATAGAATGGCAAATCCAAGAAATGGCAATGGTCTAATGGGATATTATTGTATGTACATGCTGTTCGTGCTTCTCCGCGTCGGATAAGGCCTTTGATGGTCAGAATGTCACGAGTGTCCATGTCTCCATCTTTCTTTTCACGCAGGTATTTGCGGATTTCTGTGTATTTTTGGTTTATAGTCTGGTCTTCACTGTTATTGAACAGTTGGTTGAAACCATTTATGAAATGAAGGAAACGAACTACTTCTTCATCGCCGACAGCAATGTTGCCTGATGTTTCATAGGCAATATGTACATCATGCTTCTGTTCAACTAAACGGCGAATGGTACCGCCCATAGAGATTACATCATCATCTGGATGTGGCGAGAAAACAATGACACGTTTGGGATATGGTTTTGCACGTTCAGGACGGTATGTGTCATCAGCATTTGGCTTGCCGCCTGGCCATCCAGTAATGGTATGCTGCAGGTCATTAAATATTTTGATGTTTACGTTGTATGCAGATCCATAAAGGGCTAATAATTCGCTTAAGCCGTTTTCATTATAATCCTTGTTTGTCAGCTTCAAAATAGGTTTTCCCGTCAATTGGCATAGCCATACGATTGCACTGCGAATAAGCTTGTCATTCCATTCACAAGAAGTTACAAGCCATGGACGTTGGATACGTGTCAGATTGGAAGCGGCAGAGAGGTCAATGACTACGTGTGTATTGTTATGTGTTTGCAAATAAGATGCAGGGATTGTGTCTGTTACTGGACCTTCTACGCACTCTTTGATTTTTGAAGCTTTTTCTTCTCCCCAAGCAATCAGGTATACTTTTCTGGCTGACAGAATAGTTGAAACACCCATGGTAATAGCACTGATAGGTGTGTTGTCTAAAGTACCGAAGATTTTGGCAGCTTCATTGCGTGAGTCATTGTCCATCAGAATAAGTCGGGTTGTTGAGTTTAGGCGGGAACCAGGTTCATTAAATCCGATGTTTCCTACGCGCCCAATGCCGACTAACGCAAAGTCAAGGCCACCGAAACTTTCTATGCGTTGTTCATACAAACGGCAATATTCAAAAATAGAATC
>DXCK01000131.1 GCA_019116045.1 Candidatus Bacteroides merdipullorum
TGAGCTCGACTCATGCCTAATTCCCGGCTTAATTCTTCTACGGACAAATCGCTACGGGAAATATTCTTTTCTACATAAGCAATTGCATTAGCAATCAGTTTTTCATCCAAAGGAGTTATAGCTATTTCTTCCGGCTCTGGTTCTATGTATCCCCGGGGCTTTGCATTACGACTTAATTCTATCAACTTACGCATACGCAAGATCAAGACTTCCAGATTGAAAGGTTTAGTCACGTAATCATCAGCACCCACAGTCAGACCTTCGACTTTTGTTTCCACAGATTGTTTAGCAGTGAGCAAAATAAATGGGATGTTCGCTGTCTGTTTATCGGACTTCACGCGTCGGCACAATTCTTTTCCATCCATAACAGGCATCATCCAGTCGCACAAGATTAAATCCGGATGAGTTTTCCGAAGCATCTCCAATGCTTCTTGCCCGTTTCTGGCAGTTTCCACAGAGAAATACAAATTCATAGTATCTTTCATGAACTCCACAAAATCATCACTATCGTCCACTATCAGAACCAGTGGTTTCCCTTTTCTTACCTTTGACATCGGACGCTTATCTACCGTGTCCGCAGATGCTTCCTGCGTTTTGTCCGGCATCTGTTCTGTGGCGGTGGGTATGAGTTCTGAAACGACAGCGACATGCTTCACTGGAATCTTTACCACGAAAACGCTTCCTCCGCCTGCATTATCAACTACTTGTACCGTTCCTCCATGCAAAGACACAAAATCGCGCACCAGACTAAGTCCGATGCCACTTCCTGTGGAAGCATGCTGCTCTTCGAAATGTTCTACTTGATAAAAGCGCTCAAAAACGTGTTCCTTATCTTCATCTTTGATACCGATGCCCGTATCTGCCACTTTTATTTCCAACATATCCGGCTGGTCGTCCAAGAGTCCGAGCGAAACAGTCACAAGACCGCCGTTCGGCGTAAACTTGAAAGCATTAGACAAAAGGTTCATCACAATCTTACCTATCTTATCGACATCGAAGGCCATATTCAAAGAATCTACGGAAGAATGAAAAGTCAGATGCACGCCTTTCTTTTCGGACAACATCAGGAAAGAATTGCAGATATTCTGCACAAAGGAGACCATATCTCCTTCAGATAAATGTAAGTGTGAACCTACCATTTCGTTTTTACGGAAATCAAGCAACTGGTTCACAAGATTGAGCAAACGCAAGGCGTTGCGTTGTATCATCTTCAGTTTTCCAACTGTCTGTTCGTCTTGCACATCTTTCATCAAACTTTCCAACGGAGACAGAATCAGCGTCAACGGTGTACGCAATTCGTGGCTCACATTGGTAAAGAAGCGGAACTTCATCTGGTTCAGTTCGTCATTCCGACGGGCATCTTCTTCTATCTGACGCATCCTGTACTTATTGCGTTCATGGCGCTTGACCCGCACATAGGCCAAACATAAGATGCCAATCAGCAACAGAGAATACAGCAGGTAGGCCCAAGAGGTCAACCAGAAAGGAGGAAGAATGACTATTTTCAGGCGAGCTTCTTCTTCACCGCTAACGCCGTCACTATTAGCAGCCCTCACTTTCAGCCAATAAGTGCCAGGCGCCAAGTTCGTGTAAGTCACCCGGTGCATGTTCTCTTTGTCGACCAGCCAATCATCATTAAATCCTTCCAGCATATAATAGTAGCGCGTCTTTTCCGGCAAAATATAGTTATCAGAAGCGAAAAACACCGTAAAAATATTCTGTTTATAGTCTAATACGACCTCCCGCGATTGGTTTAAAGACTCTTTCAGTATCACCTGCCCATCGAACGGGATGCCTACTCCGACCTCTTCATTGAAGAGTTGCAAACCTGTAAACATAACGTGGGGCACACACTCATTGTACTTAATATCACCCGGCCAGAAGGTATTGACGCCATACAAGCCTCCGGCCAGTATTTGCCCCGTGTGCAAACGCTTCATCGAGCGCTGGTTAAAATCGCAACCCTGCAAGCCGTCTTTATCACTGTAAACATGGCAGCGGAAAGTCAGCCGTCCCGTTTCTGCATTTTCTTCCGGCACCACATTAATCAGTTCTCCTCCGACACTTATCCACATGCCTTGTTGCTCATCTTCCACGATTCCCAGCATCAGTTGGCAGGAATAATCGGTATTCAAGCGTACTTCGTAGAGCGTGTCACGCTCCAGGTCGCAGACGTTCAGCCCCGAGCGGGTAGCCACCCAGAGGCGTCTGTGCCCATCTTCGTACAACTGCATCACGACATTGTTAGAGAGCGCTGATTTCCCGGAGCGCGTACCCAGAAAGCGGGTAATCTTCTTTGTCTTCATGTCCAATGAAAAGATGCCTCCCGTGGTCCCTATCCACAGATTGCCATTCCGTCCCATATCCAGCGAAGAAATCCAAGCGGAAGTCAGGCCAGAATTGGTTGCATTATATAAGGTGAACTTTCCGGTTTGCGGATTCAGGTGTTGTACCCCACCTCCCAAAGTACCAATCCAGATGCCTCCGTCCGCATCTTCTTCCAAAGCCCACACATTGTCGTTGACCAACGAATTGGGGTCTCCGCTGCGATGCTTATAACGAACGAAACGGCCACCATCGTAGCAATTCAGGCCATTGTAATAGGTTCCTGCCCACAAGCGGCCGCGGCTATCGCGCAAAAGCGATACCAGGACATTGCCGGAGATGGAATGTGGATCGCCCGGCACGTTTGTAAAGCAAGTTTGCCGCCCCGTAGTCATGTTCCGATGAATCAGGCCGTCGCCGTTGGTGCCCAACCAGACCCAACCGTCGCCACCGTCTTCGATGCAATGGATGTCGCCCACTTCGAGCAAGTCAAATTTAAACATGCTTTCGTTGTAAAGAGCCACACCTTTCTTGTAAGTCCCTACCCACATGGTACCGGCTTCGTCTTCGTAGAAAGCGGTCACCGTGTTGGTCGGCAGGCTGCGCCCGTTCTTTGGGTCGTTTTTCACGGAGACTGTCCGGCCGTCCGGATAAATGATTTGGATACCGCCCTGGTCTTTTCCCAGCCAAATCCGGCCTTTCCGGTCTTCCCACACTGCGCGCACCGCATCAAAAGGGGTAGCGCAATGCTGACGCCGCAACCACTTCCGGTGCACCAGGTCGTAGCAGCCTATGCCACGCATGCCACAAATCCAGACACGGCCGTTTCTGTCGGCATAAAGGGAATAGGCGCATGTCTCGGGGCCGCCCATGAAATCAGCAAAGTCATTCTCCGCCCACTTCAGTTCCAGCGAAATCATGTCCACGTAATACAGTCTTCCGGCATCGTCCACGGCCAGCAATCCTTCCCCGCAATCGGCAAAGTCTGTCAGGGTGACGTTTTTCAGGGATTCCGAAATGTTATCGAGCAGACGTGCTTTTGCCGTACCTTCCTTGTAATGATAGAATTGTTTGTTCCAGGAAAAGTACAACCAAAAGTTTTTATCGGCATCAATATGGATATGTGTCGGCTCACCGCTGATGCCGATGTTCCACATCCATTCGTCGATGTTGCAGTCGAAGCTGTCCGTAACGGGATTGTACAAAGCATACCCGCCGTCAGTATGTATCCACAGAAAGCCATCCGCATCTTCCTGAATGGTATTAATGTAGTTGTCCGGCAAAGGGATGGAGTCGTTGGAATCGCTGCGATAGACTTTCACATTGTAGCCGTCGTAGCGGTTCAGTCCCGAAGCCGTGGCAAACCACATGAACCCCTCGGAATCTTTGTAAATGGCATTTATCTGATTGTTGGAAAGCCCGTCTTTCAAGCCTAAACATTTGAACATGTAGTTCTCTGCCCAAAACGGAAGGCAAAAAAGCAAGCAAAAACTTAATACTAAGGACTTTTTTTTCATACGAGCGGTAATCAAAGGTGTTCTTTCTGGGAAGCAAAAAAAACAAAAAACAAGGAGAAAAACAAGGAGGAAAATGCTTTTTTGCCCCACACGTTCCGGGCTTTCTCCCCCCTTATTGTATCTCTACTTTCACTGCGAACGGTTCATAAGTCTGTCCTATCCGCTAAGAACCAGGTGCAACGGTCTTCCCCGTATTTGTTCTTTAACAGCAACTCATTTTTTCCTTCGCGCAGACGCACGTTTTTCCATTCCATCACGTTCACTGCGTCAGGCACGGCTTCCCCTAACGGCTCGCCATTGAGGAAAAGCTCTGCCGGACCGCTGTTGCTGAAGGCTTGCACCGTCGTCACGGACCGGGTACGGCGGTCGGCGCGGCGCCCGGCCAGGTAGACGAACTTGTCTTCGGTATTCCAGTTGGCTTTGTAGAAATAGAAGGCATCTTTCTTGATTCTCCGGTCAACGGTGACCAGGCCTTTGTCGTTGCGCCCGGGGTCGGAACCTTCGCGGCGACCGGCGGCCGAGAAGTCGAACATACACCAGACGAAGTTGCACCAAAGGTAAGGCCGTGCCTTCAGTTGACGCCAATTCTCGATGTGGTAATAGGTCTGCCAGTTCTCCGGATGCCAAGGGCCTCCGGCAGTCGGCCGCTCCAGTGTGTCGGCCTGTTGGAAGGGGCTGCCTCCCGCACCATATTCGCTGATGCCTATCTTCCGTTCCGGGTGGGCGGCATGTTCCCGGTCCAGCCACTCGCCCATCTGGTCCGGCTCGCCGTCATACCAGCCGAAGTAACGGTTGAAGGCTATCAGGTCGGTAAACCCATTGAAGTCATCCTGCTGGTTGCTGGCGCCCATAGTCAGACGGGAGGGGTCAAGGCTGTGGGCCAGTTCATGCAGTTCCTGGGCCATCGCCGAAGGACGGTCCAGCCAACCGGAATTGATTTCGTTGAACAGTCCCCAAGCCAGGATACAAGGATGGTTGTAGTTCTGGTAGATGAGCTCCTTCAGTTGTTGGCGCAGGTTGTCGGCATAGGCCGGATGAGCGACATAGACGTTGACAAAGGAAATTTCGGCCCAGGCCACCAGTCCACGGCGATCCATCTGGCGGTGCACGTACTTGGCCTGTGGGTAGTGTGCGAGACGCACGGCGGTGCAGCCCATTTCCTGCATCAAGTCCAGGTCTTCGTCGTGGTCGGAGGGATAGAGGGCGACGGCCCGTTCGGCCCGTTCCTGGTGACGGCAGACACCATTCAGCCGATAGGGATGTCCGTTCAGGAAGAAGCCTTGCTCCGGGTCGGCGTGGTAGTAGCGGAAGCCTATCTCCTCGGTGCGGCGGTCTATCTCCTGTCCGTCGCGGCGGAGGATGACCACGGCTTCATACAGGTGCGGGTCGCGCACGCCGTCCCAAAGATGCGGCCGTTGCACGGTTGTCTCCGCACAGGCCCGGCCGTCGGGCGTAAAGTCGCGGACGGTGGCGGTATGAATCTGCCGGCCTTCGTCCCAAAGTTGGAACTCGACTTCACAGCCATCCAGCGTGGTATTTTTGTGCGACAGCAAGGCTTCCATCCGCAGGCGGGCACTCCGCTCGCTCACTTCGCTCTGGGTGAAGAAGACGCCTGACGAGGCATAGAAATCGGGGGCGATGCACACCTCGTCCGTCACCAGCAACTCCACGCCGCGGTAGAGGCCGCCCGGCTGGGTGAAGTCGCCGCAGATGGGCGCAATGTCGAAGGAGGCGGCGTTGTTGACATAGATGGCCAACTCGCTCTCTTGGCCGGGTTGCAGGAAGTCGGTCAGTTCGGCCACGAAGGCGGTGTATCCGCCACGGTGCTGCATGACGAAACGTCGGTCTACAAAGACGTCGGCCACGGTCTGGGCTGCCTCCACGCGCAGAAAAATGCGTTTGCCAGCCCAGCGGGCGGGCACAGCCAACGGACGGGCGTAGCGACACAGGCCGCGGTAGTAGTCGGCGGTGCCATACATGGCGTCGCCCTTGTTCCAGGTATGGGGCAGGTCGACGGTCTGTACCTCGCCCACGGGTTGGAATCCATGGTGAAACGTCCAGCCGCGGTTCAGGGGATAGACCTCGGCGGCGGCGCAGGGCAGTTGCGAAGCCAGAACGGAAAGACAAAAAAACAGGCAGAAAGACAAGAGCTTCTTTTTCATGGTTGTTGCTTTTTAAGATGAACAAATCGGGGTACGGCGAAGACGATGCTTGCATTTTACGCAAAAATAAGCATTTTTCTCCACCCCAGCCCCTTCTTCCTGTCGGGAAAAAGGGAGGCTTTTGATTCATCCGGGTATCGTATGTTTTCTTTCAGGGCGTCATTTGTTGTCCCTGCTCCTGCTGCTTGGCCTACGGATAAAAAAGAGCTATGCTGAGATAGCTCTTTTTTCACCTTTTTACCTATGAAAACTTGTCCCTTTATTCGGGCGCACCGTCATAGACGCTTTGCAGGGTGTAGGAGGTATCGGTCGTGAAGACGGCCTTCTTCATGGCGTCGATCATCGTCTGTGCGTCGTTCACAACATTGCCCGTGGCACGGTCGAAGAGGCCCGACTGTTCCTTGCCGGCGCCGGCATAGCCGTTATCCCAGCAGAAAGGCACGATGCCGTAGTCGTGGGCAGCCTTGAAGACGTATTCGAAGTAGTAGCGGCGGAACTGTTCGCTGCGTTCGCTCTCGTGGCGCACGCAACCCATCTCTCCGAAGTAGACGGGGATGCCGTTATCCACGAAACGGGTCTTCAGTGCGCCGAACACGGCCTGTACATTGTCTTCGTTGCCACCCTCCACGTAAGTACCGGAAGCGGCGGTGTGTCCCCATTCGGAGTATTCGGCGGTCAGGGTGAACTCGGTGGGTTCATAGAAGTGTACGCTCACCAGCAAGCGGTTGGGGGTGGGGTCTTCGGGAAGTTCCATGTAGTCGATGGTGAGGTCTGCATCGGTGGCATATCCCGGCACGCCGAGGTAGCGGTTCGTGTTCTGTCCGCCTGTGGCACGCACGGCGTCCACGAAGATTTGATTCCATTCGTTGATGACACCGTATTGGGCGCCACCGTCCAAGCGATTTCCGCCCTGTCCCCAGTCGCCATCGTGCACCTCGTTAAAGCTTTCGAAGATGAGGAATTCGCCTTTGTCCTGGAAGCGCGTGGCTATCTGCGACCAGACGGCCCGGAAGCGGGCGTTGATTTCGGCACGTGCCGACTCGTTGCGGGCAGCTTCTCGGACGTCCAGCCACATGGCAGGGTTGTAGTCCGAGCTGGTTCTGTCGCTGTAGCCATCGTGGTGGATGTTGATAATCACATTGAGCCCGGCCTTTTCCGCATAACCTACGACTTCGGCCACGCGGTCCATCCAAGCGTCGTCTATCTTATAATCAGGAGCGTCGCCAATGTGCCCCATCCACGTGACGGGGATGCGCACCGACGTGAAGCCTGCCGCAGCCACACGGTCGAAAAGAGCCTGCGAGGCAGGAGCATTGTTCCAAGCCGTCTCGTCAGAGACGCCGTTTACATGTGCATCGAGTGAATTTCCAAGATTCCAGCCCAGGCCGAGGCGGTCGGCTATCGTGCGTACTTCTTGCGGTACTTGTCCGCCGGGGATGCCGCCCGTGCCGGGATTGTCTTCATCGTCATTGCAAGAGACCAAACCAAACATAAACAGCAAACAAAGCGAGGCGAACGCGCGCCAACGCCAACGTAATGTATTCTCCATAATGATATTAAATTATTGAATGAATAAAATGTAATCTGTCTGTTGAAAAGGCGGATGATTCCGTTTCTTCAACAGAAGCTCCGACAGACAAAGGTAAACGTATTCTTTCGAGAAAGAGGCGGCGCGGGGGAAGTATTTTCGGGAGAAGGCCGAATTATGTCAGGAAACAAACTTTGCTGATAAGAAACAAACCTTTTGACCTGCCTGCGGCCTGGCCGGACGAAGGGGCAAAGAAGGAAAAAGCAGGCGTGGCAGAGGGCTGCCGCCCGTGTCCGCAAGAAGCAACGCCCGTGTCCGCAACAGCCACGCCTCTTGCCCGCAGGAGGCAACCCGACCGCGCTCCGCCTCTGGCGGAAGGAAACGGCAGGGTAGCTTTTGTTTCCAAGAAGGGAGGCAGATGTTGCGCCGGGGTAAAATGCCGGAGATTCTTTTGCGCAAACGCGCGGGTTTGACTACATTTGCCGGAAACAGCCTATATCAAATACTGAAACAGTTATGCGTAAACAGACATTGCTGGCAGCACTGGCCCTCAGCCTCTCCTGCCTGGCCCAGCAACCCCTGGGCTACCAGAACCCCGTCATCGCGGGTTTCCATCCCGACCCGAGCGTCTGCCGCGTGGGCGACGACTTCTACCTGGTCAACAGCAGCTTCCAATACTTCCCCGGAGTGCCCATCTTCCACAGCCGCGACCTGGTGCACTGGCAGCAGATAGGGCACGTGCTGACGAGCCCCTCGCAACTGCCGCTGAAGAACGCCAGCACGTGGGGAGGCATCTATGCCCCCACCATCCGCCACGACGGGGAGCGTTTCTACATGATTACCACGAACGTGTCGGACAAAGGCAACTTCCTGGTGCACGCCACCGACCCGCGTGGCCCCTGGTCGGAACCGGTGTGGATAGAACAGGGAGGCATCGACCCGTCGCTCTACTTCGAAGACGGGCGCTGCTACCTGGTGAGCAACCCGGACAACTGCATCCACCTGTGCCAAATCGACCCGCTGACGGGCCGGCAACTGACCGAATCGCGACGCATCTGGACGGGCACCGGAGGACGCTATCCCGAGGGACCGCACATCTATAAGAAAGACGGCTGGTACTACCTGCTCATCTCGGAAGGCGGAACGGAATACGGACACAAGGTGACCATCGCACGAAGCCGGCACATCGACGGGCCGTACACCGGCAATCCCGCCAACCCCATCTTGACGCACATCAACATGAACGCGCAGAGCAACCCCATCCAAGGCACCGGACACGCCGACCTGGTGGAAGCGCCCGACGGCAGTTGGTGGCTGGTCTGCCTGGCCTTCCGTACCCAGGGTGGCACACACCACTTGCTGGGGCGCGAAACCTTCTTAGCCCCCGTGCGCTGGGACGAAGGAGCCTGGCCGGTGGTGAACGCCGACGGCACCCTCTACCCGCAGATGAACGTCCCCACCCTGCCTCAGCAGCCCGTAGCCCCGAAACCCGCCCGCACGGAGTTCGATGCCGACACGCTGGCCTACGACTGGGTGTACATCCGCAATCCGCACCCCGAAAACTACGAATTAAAGAAAGGCCGCCTCGTCCTGAAAGCCACGCCCGTCGGCCTGGAACGGATAGACGACAGCCCCACCCTCGTGTGCCGCCGCCAAGAGCACATGAGCTTCAGCGCCACCACCTCACTGCGCCTGCGCGATGCCTCGGCGGGCGACGAAGCCGGACTGACGGTCTACATGTATGAAGACGCCCACAGCGACCTCGTGCTCCGCCACGGGGCCGACGGACAGAACTACTTAGTCCTGCGCCACAAGATGGGACTGCTGACCCACGAGGAACCAGGTGTACCCGTCGGCCGGGGTGAAGTCTGGCTGCGCGTCACGAGCGAATCGCAATACTACGCCTTCTCCTACTCCACCAACGGCCGGGAGTTCCACGAACTGGGCAAGCTCAACTGCCGCTACCTCAGCACGGAGACCGTGGGCGGCTTCACGGGCATCATGCTCGGCCTGTTCGCCACATCCGCCCTGCCGGGGTCGGAAGCCCGGGCGGAGTACGACTTCTTCGACTACGAAGGAGAGTAAACAGACACGAAAAGGCGGGAGACAGCCGGCATTAACCGCTGCTCCCGCCTTTTCCATGCTCCGAGAAAAGGTGCCGGATACTACCGGGCATCCGCTTCCTCGTCTTTCTTCCCCAGCTTCAGTTCGACAAGAAAAGCCACCAACAGACCCAAACCGCCCATCAGCAAGACAGAGGCACCGAAGATAACTGCGACAATCGAATCGCTGGGATAGTACAAGTCATCGCCCGGAAAGTCTGGAATCGTGCCCCAGCAAATGGCATAGCCCAGCAAGACGCCCAGGCCGATACCCATCAGCAGGCAGCCCCACTTCAGCGCAGAGAAAGAGAAGCGGACGCGCCACCCGTAGGAAAAGCGAGGCAGCTCCTTCAAATCCGACGCCAACATGCGCTCGAGCAACATCATCCGTTCGCGACGGCACACGAAGAGTTCAAACAGCTTGTAGATTCCCAAGGTAATCGTACCTACTACAAGTATGGGCACAAGAAAGTTAAAGTTAAACATACATCAATCGGTTGTTAAATAGTTAATCAATTCATTCGTTTGTACCCATTAGACGCAAGGCGGGGGAAGAGGTTACAAGTTCCGCTCCAAAAAGTTTTCACCCGCCGCCCGTCATCCGCCCTGCCAGGCATCCTTCCTGGCGAAACATCGGCGACACATGCGTAAATTTCCCGGACGCGGTTGTAACCTTTCCTCCCAGAGAGCGTCTAATGTTTGACAAAGACTTATGGGAACAGACGAAACACATATCATCCAACGCATCCTGAATGGAGAGACTTCCCTGTACGGCTACTTCCTGCAAACGTATGCCGAACAGGTATTCCGCTTGGTCGTCCCCATCGTAGGAAACCGCGAAGATGCCGAGGAACTGACCCAGGATGTCTTTCTCAAGGCGTTCGACAAGCTGGCCACGTTCCGGCGGGAAAGCAGTTTCTCAACCTGGATATATGCCATCGCCTACCGCGCAGCCTTGTCGCAGGCACGCAAGCACAGCTACCGTGAACACGCAATGGACGAACACGAGTTGGCCTCGCTGAGCGACACGGTAGTGGACGAGTCTCTGGACGAAACTAACGAGACGCGCCTCATGCTTTTGCGCCGCGCCATCCCCCGGCTGAAGACGGAGGAGCAAGCACTCATCACCCTTTTCTACCGGGAAGGGAAATCCCTGCAAGAGATAGCCACTATCATGGGGCAAAAAGAAGGGACGCTGAAAGTCTGGCTGCACCGCACACGCAAGAAACTATATATATTAATGAGAGAAGAGGAGGAGAAACTATGAACAAGCCCAAAGACGATGCCCTACGGCAAGTGCTGCAGGAGACACCCGGCTATCACCTGTCGCCCAACTTTTGCTTCCGCACCCTGCAACGCGTGGAGGAACAGGCACGCAAGCAGCGGAAGAAGGCCGAACAACGCCTGTTCTGGACCACCGTCTCGCTTGCCATGCTGCTGGTGACAGGAGGAGTGGTCTGCCTGCGGATGGCCTGCGGGGAAATGTGGCAAACCCTACGGGAACAGGTGGCCGAGAGCTTCCAAAACATCGACCTCGCACCCTATGGAGGCCTCGGAGTGCTGGTATTGATATTGCTTGTCCTCGACCTGGGGATGCGGCACGCCTACCATGCCCGGCAACGCAGAAACCTGAAGCGCGGCTGAACACGACAGACAAAACACCCGGACTGAAAGAAATATCCCACTCTGCGCACCAGCCTAAGCCTAAAAATGCGTACCTTTGCACCCCGATATAGGGACATCTTTTATTTATAGTATATATGAACGCAAAACAGTATTTTTCCGTTGCAGCCCTCTGCCTGAGCATGGCAGCCTGCAACTCGGGCAAGACCAACCTGACCACGGGTATAGACCTTGCCAATCTGGACACTACGGCACTGCCGGGCACGGACTTCTATCAGTATGCCTGCGGCGGATGGATGAAAAACCACCCCTTGACAGACGAGTATTCACAGTATGGTTCCTTCACCGTCTTGGCTGAGAACAACCGCAAGCAGATGCAGGGACTCATCGAGGAGCTGGCCAAGGGACAGCACGAGGCCGGCTCGGTAGCCCAGAAGATTGGCACCCTGTACAACCTGGCCATGGACAGTGTGAAGCTGAACCAGGAAGGCACCGCCCCCATCAAGGCCGAACTGGAAGAGATTGCCTCGCTGAAGAACAAGGCTGACATCTACGCACTGCTGGGCTCGCTGGAGCGCCGCGGCATCACCAGCTACCTGGGCACGGGCGTGGGCGCCGACCAGAAGAACAGCGACATGAACGCCGTCTACACCAGCCAGGCGGGGCTGAGCATGGGCGAGCGCGACTATTACCTGGCCACGGACAAGGCCACGACCAAAATCCGTGAAGCATTCAAGGCGCACGTGGCGAAGATGTATCAACTGGCTGGCTTTGACGAGGCAACGGCCAACCGCGGACGCGACATCGTGATGGACGTGGAGACGCGCCTGGCCAAGACCTTCCGCAGCATGGTCGAACTGCGTGACCCGCAGGCCAACTACAACAAGATGACGCTGGACGAACTGAAGCAGAAGTATGCCTCCTTCAACTGGGATGCGTACCTGACCAACCTGGGACTGAAGAACGTGCAGGAGATTATCGTAGGACAGCCCGAGGCACTGGCCGAGGCTGCCAAGATACTGGACTCGCTGCCCGTGGAACAGCAGGTGCTGTACTTGCAGTGGAAACTGATTGACCGGGCCGCCTCGTTCCTGAACGACGAGATTGTGGAGCAGAACTTCGACTTCTACGGACGCACCATGAGCGGGGCGAAGGAGATGCAGCCGCGCTGGAAGCAGGCCGTGTCGGTGACCGGCTCGGTGCTGGGCGAAGCCGTGGGACAGATGTATGTGGAGAAGTACTTCCCCGCCCCGGCCAAGGAACGCATGGTGACACTGGTCAAGAACCTGCAGACTGCCCTGGGCGAGCGCATCCAGGCCTTGGAGTGGATGAGCGACAGCACCAAGGCACGGGCGCTGGAGAAACTGGCGGCTTTCCACGTCAAAATCGGGTATCCGGACAAGTGGAAGGATTATAGCACGCTGGACATCAAGGACGACTCTTACTACGCCAACATCGAAAGGGCGACGGTATGGGCCAGCGACGAGAACATGGCCAAAGCCGGGAAGCCGGTCGACAAGGAGGAATGGCACATGACGCCGCAGACGGTGAACGCTTACTACAACCCGACGACGAACGAGATATGCTTCCCGGCAGGCATCCTGCAGCCGCCTTTCTTCGACATGCAGGCTGACGATGCCTTCAACTACGGGGCTATCGGCGTGGTTATCGGACACGAGATGACGCACGGGTTTGACGACCAGGGACGCCAGTATGACAAGGATGGAAACCTGAAGGACTGGTGGACGACGGAAGACGCGGAGCGCTTCAACCAGCGCGCCCAGGTGATGGTGAACTTCTTCGACAGCATACAGGTGGCTCCGGGCGTGCATGCCAACGGCCAGCAGACGCTGGGCGAGAACATTGCCGACTACGGTGGCCTGCAGGTGGCCTACCAGGCGTTCAAGACCGCCACGCAAGGCGCGCCGCTGCCGACGGTGGACGGGCTGACGCCCGAACAGCGGTTCTTCCTGGCCTACGCGGGTGTATGGGCGAACAACATCCGGCCGGAGTTTGTGCTGTATCTGACCAAGATGGACGTGCACTCGTTGGGTGAATGGCGCGTGAATGGTGCCCTGCCGCAGATTGACGCGTGGTACGAGGCTTTCAACGTCGGCGAGGCTGACCCGATGTTCGTGCCCAAGGCCGAGCGCGTGTCCATCTGGTAAGAACGGCACCTCGAACAGAAGGCAGGGCGGCAAAAGACATTTCATACCGTAAATAGCAAGATTATATACCCTGCGCGTTCACCGCATTTCTCTACCTTTGCAAGGTCGGTTCCCGCATCTGCGGAAAACCGACCTTACTTGTATCCGTCCCTGAGACATCCATAACTTAATACACATCACCATGAAGAAAAGAAAGCTATTGTTGACAAGCCTGCTTGTCGCTTGCCTGACTTCCTCGGCACAGACACTCCAACGAACCGCCCAAGGAACCAAGTTTCAAACTGCCGACCCCGCGCTTTACGGCGAAGTCATCTTCTATGCCCCGGACATCGTGCGCATCCTGAAATACCCTACTTCCTCCGCCCCGGACAAAAGGAGCTACCCCGTCATCAAAACGCCCGAACGGGTGAAGATTGAATACGCTTCCGACGAAAAAAATATCCTGCGGATGCGAACCTCCTGCCTGACGGTGGTGCTCGACGCGACAACAGGCACCCTGAGCTACGAGAATCCGCAAGGCGAAACGCTCTTGGCCGAAAAGAAGCAAGGCACCCGCTTCACCCCCACCCAGGACGCGGGCCGTCCCTCGTACAGTGTCGGCCAGGCGTTTACGCTCCAGCCCAACGAAGCCATCTACGGGCTGGGACAACGGCAAAGCGGAGCCATGAACCACCGCAACCAGCAGGTCTATCTCTGCAACACAAACACCAATATATGCATCCCCTATTTTACTTCCTCGCAGGGCTATGGTGTCTACTGGGACAACCCAGGCATCTCGCACTTCAGCGACACACCAGCCGAAACCTCTTTCTCGTCTCAGACAGGTCTGTGTGCCGACTATTACTTCCTCTATCGCGACGGTTCTCAGGACGGCGTCATTGGCTGCTTGCGCGATTTGACGGGCCGAGCCACTATGTTCCCGCGATGGGCGCTGGGTTACTGGCAATCGCGCGAGCGTTATAAAAGTCCCGACGAACTGTGCGAAGTGCTCGACCGCTACCGGGAACTGGAGGTGCCGCTCGACGTCATGGTGCAAGACTGGCAGTACTGGGGCTGCGACTCCAACTGGAATGCGATGAAATTCATGAACCCGCGCTATATCAACCGCATGGGCGACCCCGAAGCGATGCGTTACCTACCCAACGGTGAAGACCCTGCCGTCCGCTATGACTCCCGCATCAAGAGCCCGAAAGAAATGATAGACTACGTGCACTGCCGCAATGCACGCCTCATGATATCCGTATGGGCCAGCTTCGGCCCTTGGACAGACCAATACAAAGAATTGGACAAGATGGGAGCCTTGCTGAAATTCGAAACCTGGCCACCCAAGTCGGGCGCCCATCCCTACGACCCTTTCAACCCGGCAGCCAGAGACTTATATTGGAGGTACCTCAGCTACCTTTACGACATGGGCATAGACGCCTGGTGGACTGACTCGACCGAGCCGGACCATCTGAACCCCAAAGAAAGCGACTTCGACCTACCAACGGCCGACGGTTCGTTCCGCTCGGTGCACAACGCTTACCCGCTGGTACATAACCGAGGCGTGTACGAACACCAGCGGGCTGTGTCCAACGACAGGCGCGTCATCCAAATGACCCGTTCGGGTTACTTGGGTGAACAACACTACGGCACCTTGAGCTGGAGCGGCGACGTGACGTCAAGTTGGGAGGTGATGCGGCAACAGATACCCGCCGGACTGAACTTTACGTTGTGCGGCATCCCATTCTGGAATACAGACCTGGCCGGTTTCTTCGGACATGAGTATAACAACGACTGGAACAATATTGCCTACCAAGAGCTACACGTGCGTTGGTTTCAGTGGGGATGCTTCCTACCTCTGATGCGCAACCACTGCTCCTCGCCGATGTTCAATGAGATTTATCTGTTCGGACACGACGGGAATTGGGCCTATGACACTCAGAAACGGTTCATCGAACTGCGTTACCGGTTGTTGCCCTACCTGTATAGTATGCAGGGCGACGTGGTGCAGCACGACGGCAGCATGATGCGCCCGCTCGTCATGGACTTCCCGCACGACAGGAAGGCCATCTTGCTGGACGATGAATACATGTTCGGCCCGGCCTTCCTGGTCTGCCCTGTCACCCGCCCGCTCTACACGAAGAAGGGTGAAGAAGACAACCGGGGCATTTGCCTGGTGCCTGACGGCGACATAGGCAACGCATCGGCTTCCTACGAGGTCTACCTGCCCGAAGGAAGTGAATGGGTGGACTTCTGGAGCAATGAACCGGTGCAAGGAGGACAGGAGATCAGCCGTGACTGTCCCATCAGCCTCATGCCGCTCTACGTGAAGGCGGGCAGCATACTGCCGTTGGGGCCGAAGGTGCTGTATGCCGACGAGCAGGCATGGGACACGCTGGACATCTGCATCTACCCGGGAGCCGACGGTGACTTTACGCTCTACGAAGACGAGTTCGACAACTATAACTACGAGCAGGGCTGCTTCTCTACTATCCGTTTCCATTGGGACGACGAGAAGCGCGCGCTGACCATCGGTAAGCGGGAAGGCACGTTTGCAGGTATGTTGCAAAAGCGCAGGTTCCGCCTCACCCTGATGGCTCCGGGCAAGCCTTCGGCCGAGAAGCCCGTTGCCTGCCCCGACCGGGAAGTGCACTATGAGGGGGAAAGACTGACGGTGAGCTTCTGAGATGGAGTTCGCAGGAAAGGTTATTTAGAAGCCGTACAAATTAGTTTTTTTCCACGGGGTGTGGGTACAACCTATGGTGAAAAACTTTACCTTTGCAGCATCATCTATGACTAATAATAACTTTTAAACTAAAAGAACAATGGCTTACGTAATTAGCGACGACTGTATCGCCTGTGGCACTTGCATCGACGAATGTCCGGTAGGCGCTATCTCCGAGGGAGATAAGTACTCAATTGATCCTGAAGCATGCACCGAGTGCGGCACTTGTGCCAGTGTGTGCCCTTCAGAGGCTATTCACCCGGCAGACTAAAGCGCTGGGTCTGGCATAATCAAAAGCAAAGGCGCGTTCCCTCACGGGAGCGCGCCTTTTTCATGCGGGCAGGTAGTGGCAAAGAAATGAAGAAATGGCCTACCCGACAGTCTGAGATACTACTTATCAAAAAACATGTGTTAGCCGTGGGGGTTGCCCCGGGGGCGGGCTTAGCCGAAGGTGCCTTGTCCGGAGTCGTCGGGGTCGGTGCCGTCTTCGCCGGGTTCGGCAGGGGCGAGGCCCTTTGCCTTGCGGTAGGCGGCCAGCGAGGAGTAGTCCACGCCGTCGTCCAAGACGCCGCCGCACTCGAAGGTCAGGTTGTTGATGACGCCCTCGCGGAACTCCTTGGAGGGTGTGAAGCGCAGGCGCACGTCGTAAATCATCTGTCCGGCGTTGACGTCGTCGATGTTGTCCACTCCCTTGCTGCGGAAGGTCACTTTCAAGGTGCCCAGGTCGCCCAGGCGTACGCTCTCGCCGGCCAGGAGGCGCTTGCGGGCGTAGTTGCCGAAGAGGCCGAGGGCTGCCTGCATCTCGAGCGGGGCGGTAGAGGTGTTCTCCGTGGCCGCGCGGGTCATGGCGGAGACGGTTTCGGGCTTGTCGATAATGGGGGTTGCATACCACTTGGCGGGTGCTTCGCGGTCATTGGGCAAGGGGCGTTTCAGGTACTTAATCTTCATTGGCATGGCATTAAATGTGTTTTGTGCCGTCGGTGGACGGCGGGTTAAACATGGGCAGGCGCGCGGCCTGCGTGGGGTCTGTGGAGAGGGTGGTTGCTACCCTCGAGTGTAGCTCGTTGCTACCCTGGTGTGTAGCTCGTTGCTACCCTTGAGTGTAGGAGGTTGCTACCCTCGAGGGTAGCAACCGTCCAAGTGTAACATAACCATAGGTTCTCAACCAAAAAACCTCAGTGGCGAAGTTAGGGTATAATTTTGAGTTATGCAAGTTTTCGGGTCCTTTTTTCGCTCTGGGGCGTGAAAAAGCTTCGGCGGTGGGCCGTCGTCAGGCCTGTTCGAGCGCCTCGGCGGCCTGCGTCCAGGCGTCCATGGCCTGGTCGAGCCGGGCTTTCAGGCGGCCGTGCCGCTCGTAGACGGTGGGGTCGGCTGCACCCTCGGGGGTGGCCATCTGCTGCTCCAGGGCGGCTATCTCGGCCTCGGTGCGGGCAATCTCGGCCTCGCAGTCGGCCACGGCTTTCTCCAGCTTCTTGCGCTGCTTCTTCTGCTCCTTCTGCTCCTCGTAGCTCAGGCGTGTGGTGGGCTTGTCGTCTGCGGCGGGTGCCGACGGGGCGGGTGCGGGGGCGGCGGGTTTGCCCGTGGCGGGGCGGAAGACGGAGTCGAGGCGGGCGGCGTCGGTCTCGGCGTTCTTGGCGCGGAGAAAGTCGTAGATGCCTCCGATGTGTTCGCGCACGCGGCCGCCGCCGAACTCGTAGACTTTCGTCACCAGACCGTCCAGGAAGTCGCGGTCGTGGCTTACGACGATGACGGTGCCTTCGAACGAGGCTATGGCCTCCTTCAGCACGTCCTTGGAGCGCATGTCCAGATGGTTGGTCGGCTCGTCCAGGATGAGGAAGTTGACCGGCTGCAGCAGTAGTTTAATCATGGCCAGGCGGGTGCGTTCGCCGCCGCTGAGGACGCGGACTTTCTTCTCCGAGGCTTCGCCGCCGAACATGAAGGCTCCCAGTATGTCGCGTATCTTCAGACGGATGTCGCCGGTGGCCACGCGGTCGATGGTGTCGAACACAGTCAGGTCTTCGTCCAGCAGTTGCGCCTGATTCTGGGCGAAGTAGCCAATCTGGACGTTGTGGCCCAGGGTCAGGCGTCCCGTGTAGTCGGACACTTCACCCAAGATGCACTTCACCAAGGTCGATTTGCCCTCGCCGTTGCGGCCCACGAAGGCCACCTTCTCGCCGCGGCGGATGGTCATGTCCACGTGGCTGAACACCGTGTGCGCGCCGTATGCCTTGCCCACATCCTCGCAGGTGACGGGGAAATTGCCCGAACGTGACGAGCAGGTGAACTTCAGCCTGAGCGTCGACGTGTCTTCTTCGTCCACCTCCACACGCTCCAGCTTCTCCAGTTGCTTGATGCGGCTCTGCACCTGCACGGCCTTGGTGGCCTTGTAGCGGAAACGCTCGATGAAGGCCTCCGTGTCCTCTATCTGCCGCTGCTGGTTCTCCCAGGCCCTGAGCTGCTGCTCCCTGCGTTCCTGGCGCAGCCGGACGAACTCGTCGTACTTCACCCGGTAGTCGTAGATGCGCCCGCAGGAGATTTCGATGGTGCGGGTGGTGACGTTGTTGAGGAAGGCACGGTCGTGGCTGACCAGGACGACGGCGTTGGCCCGTGTGGCCAGGAATTGCTCGAGCCACTGTATGGACTCGATGTCCAGGTGGTTGGTCGGCTCGTCCAGCAGGAGCACGTCGGGCCTGCGCAAGAGGAGCTTGGCCAGCTCAATCCTCATGCGCCATCCGCCGGAGAACTCGCTCGTCGGGCGGTCGAAGTCCGTGCGGGCAAAGCCCAGCCCCTGCAGCGTGCGCTCCGTCTCCGCCCGGTAGTTGTCGCCCCCCATCAGGTTGTAGCGGTCGCTTTCGTGGGTGAACTGCTCAATCAGCTTCTGGTACTCGGCCGACTCGTAGTCCGTACGCTCGGCCAGCTCTTGGTTCAGGCGCGCGATGCGCTCGCGCAGCTCGTGGATGTGTGCGAAAGCCAGTTCCGCCTCCTGCATCACCGTCCGCTCATCGCTCAGCACCATCACCTGGGGCAGATAGCCCACGGTGCACTCGCGCGGCACGCTCACCACGCCCGTCGTGGGCGGCTGCAGTCCGGCCAAAATCTTGAGCATGGTCGACTTGCCCGCCCCGTTCTTCCCCACCAGGGCGATGCGGTCCTTACGGTTGATGACATAACTTACGTCCTCGAACAGCGGCGTGGCATTGAACTCTACCGAAAGATGTTCTACTGAAATCATACTTCTGCTTCACTTAAAGTCTCTTTAACGGCCGCAAAGGTAGTGAATTTCCGCCAAAACCCGTATCTTTGTGCCGTAAACCCTCAAGTAACACCTTATTATATATAGTAATGAGCAAAGAAAAAATTATCCTGACCGGCGACCGGCCCACCGGGCGCCTGCACATCGGCCACTACGTAGGCTCGCTGCGCCGCCGCGTGGAGCTTCAGAACGCCGGCGACTACCAGAAGATGTTCGTCTTCATTGCCGACGCACAGGCGCTGACCGACAACATGGACACCCCCGAGAAAGTACGCCAGAACGTCATCGAAGTCGCGCTTGACTACCTGGCATGCGGGCTCGACCCCGCCCGCTGCACCCTGTTCATACAGTCGCAGATACCCGAGCTTTGCGAGCTCACGTTCTACTACATGGACCTCGTCACAGTGGCGCGTCTGCAGCGCAACCCCACCGTGAAGACCGAAATCCAGATGCGTAACTTCGAGGCCTCCATCCCCGTGGGTTTCTTCACCTACCCCATCAGTCAGGCGGCCGACATCACGGCGTTCCGCGCCACCACCGTCCCCGTGGGCGAAGACCAGGAACCCATGCTGGAGCAGGCCCGCGAAATCGTGCGTCGCTTCAACCACATCTACGGCGAAACCCTGGTCGAACCCGAAATCCTGCTGCCAGACAACGCGGCCTGTCTGCGCCTGCCAGGCACCGACGGCAAGGCCAAGATGAGCAAGAGTCTGGGCAACTGCATCTACCTGAGCGACGATGCCGACACCGTAGCCCAGAAGATTAAGACCATGTACACCGACCCCAACCACCTGCGTGTGCAAGACCCGGGCCAAGTGGAGGGCAACCCCGTCTTCACCTACCTCGACGCCTTCTGCCGCCCCGAACACTTCGCGCGCTACCTGCCGGACTATCCCGACCTCGAAGAGCTGAAGGCGCACTACCGCCGCGGCGGACTGGGCGACGTCAAGGTCAAGAAGTTCCTGACCGCCATCATGCAAGAGACGCTGGAGCCTATCCGCCAGCGCCGCCGGGAGTTCGAGCAGGACATACCCGCCATCTACGCCATGCTGAAGCAAGGCTGCGAACAGGCACGCGAGGCCGCCGCACAGACGCTGGACGACGTGCGCCGCGCCATGAAAATCAACTACTTCGACGACGAGGAGCTGATTGCCGAACAGGCCAAGCGCTTCGGCACGCAGGCCCGGGGGTGACCGTACGTAAGGACACGGCACGCAGATGACACAGACTGGGCAGACAACCGCGGATATCTTTGACTATAAGTCAACGGAATAATATACATGCTGCGGTCATCTGCCCAGTCTGTGTCATCTGCGTGCCCTATCACCCTTTCGGTTCAAGCGAACCGGCGTTCAATCTCCTCCTCCTTCACCGTGACCAGCACCGTCCGTCCGTCGGGCGTCACCCCCGGACTCTGGCAGGCAAAGAGACTATCCACCAAGTTGGCCATCTCCTCCTCACTCAGCACCTGGCCATACACAATGGCCGCCGAACGCGCCAAAGTCAGAGCCAAGACAGCCTGCACCTCCTCGCGCACGTCGCCCCCCTTCTCCTTGGCCGTATGCACCATGTTCCTGATTAGCTCCACCGGACTCAGGCCCTCGATGCCCTCCGGCACCCCGTTGATGGCATAGCTCCCCCCGCCCAGTGGCGAGAGGTCGAAGCCCACGGCCGTCAGGTCGTCCGTCAGCGTGTCCAGCACCGCCGCCTCCGACGCCGGCAGCTCCAGCACCTCGGGGAAGAGCACCCCCTGAGCCACGCCGCGACGGGTTCTTATCTGCTCCATATAGCGGTCAAAAAGCACCCGCACGTGTGCCCGGTGCTGGTCTATCAACATCAAGCCCGACTTCACGGATGTCAGGATGAAACGCCCCTTCAACTGAAAGTGCTTGCCGCCTTTCTCCACAGGCACCTCCTCCGTGTGCAGGCCCAAGGCCAACTCTTCCTCGTCCGGCAGCTCCTCCGGCTCGTTCATCTTGCTGGCCCGCGGTATGCCCGCATACAAGGCCTCCCAGTCGGCAGTGGCCGTACGCTGAGAGCGCTGCCCCCCCGACTGGCGGAAGGGGTCGAACTGCGCATCGTAGTGCACCTGCGGTGCCCCCGACGGTGCCGACGACTCAAACGCGGGCAGGTCCGGCATGTCCTCCGTATCGAAGTCGATGGACGGAATGGCGCTGAACTTGCCCAGCGACTCCTTCACCGCCGCCGACAAGATTTGCCAGATGGCCTGCTCGTTCTCGAACTTTATCTCCGTCTTCGTCGGGTGTATGTTCACATCAATATGGGCAGGGTCCACCTCGAAGTAGACGAAGTACGACACCTGCTCGCCAGCCGGAATCAGGTGCTCGTACGCATCCATCACGGCCTTGTGGAAATACGGATGCCGCATGTACCGCCCGTTGACGAAGAAGTACTGGTGCGCCCCTTTCTTGCGGGCCGTCTCAGGCTTGGCCACGAAGCCGCTTATCTTGACCAGCGTCGTGTCCACCTCCAGTGTGAGCAACTGCGCGTTCATCTTCTTGCCGAACACCGCCATCACCCGCTGACGCAACGGCATGGCAGGCAGGTTGAACAGCTCTGCGTCGTTGTGATAGAGGTAGAAAGACACGTCCGGATGCACCAGCGCAATCCGTTCGAACTCGGCCAGTATGTTACTGAGCTCCGTCGAGTTAGCCTTAAGGAACTTCCGCCGCGCAGGCACGTTGAAGAAGAGGTTCTTCACCAGGAAGTTGCTCCCCTTCGGACACGAGACCGGCTCCTGGCTCTCCACCTTCGACCCGGCCAGCACCAGACGGGTGCCCAGCTCGTCGTCGGGCCGGCGCGTCTTCAGCTCCACCTCGGCCACCGCCGCAATCGAAGCCAGCGCCTCGCCCCGGAAGCCCATGGTGTGTAAGGAAAACAAATCGGCCGCTTCGCGTATCTTCGACGTAGCGTGCCGCTCGAAAGACAGGCGGGCATCTGTCTCCGACATACCCTTCCCGTCGTCTATCACCTGAATAGAAGTCTTGCCGGCATCAGCCACCAGCACATGTATCTCGCGGGCTTCAGCGTCGATGGCATTCTCCACCAACTCTTTGACAACCGAAGCCGGGCGTTGTATGACCTCCCCGGCAGCAATCTGATTGGCCACCGAGTCGGGCAGCAAATGAATGATATCGCTCATATTGATCTCCTATGTTTTTACTCTGTTATTTACATCAATCCCCCATCCAAGGCATACCACAGACAGGCCAACAGGCCAATGAGAAACAAGAGGACAGCCACAGGCCACGGACGACGGCCGCCCTGCCTGCTCCGCCTCAGATGGGTGGTACGACCGAGGAACTTGCCACGTATGTCTTCAGGCGCCACTGGCCTTCCTGCATCCAAACCCAACTCCCGCCGGGCATCCCGCACCATCTGCTCCTTCCTTTCCTTCCACTCGTCCGCGTAGATATAGGGATGGTGGAAGCGGCGCGGCTTTCTCGTTGCAAACAGCCCCATGGGCAACCTCACTTCTTCTGCCGCTCGATGTGCATCTCGCGCGGCGAGAGCACCGGTCCACGACTTGAGTTCTTCAACACCTGGTCGGCCCGCTTGCCCCTCCAGTTAAAGATGTCTTCCTTGTTCAACGGACGCACATAGTCGAACCACACGAAAGACGGCAGTCGCGACTTGTCTGGCGGAATCTGATCCATGGGATACATCGTACCCGAAGCTTTCCCTATGAACGAGCCACGCTCCATGCGCCTCTCCTTCAGAAACATGCGCAAGAAGCCACCCTCCGTGTAGTCCATGCCTATCATCGTCGAGTCCTTCTCGTCTACGGGATAATAGACCACCAGTACATTGCCGTTAACGTCTACCTGGCGCATCTCGCCATTCCGGAAATAGGCCATCATCTCCTTGCCGGATACTTGGTTGTAGTGCACGCTGTCCATCTGTTCCACGGCCAAAGTCTGGTTGATGATATGCGCCCAGTCGATAGTGCTGTCATTCATATAGACCTTGACCACTTCGCCAAGCAACTGTTGGTTCCCGCTCCACAAAATAGGGTCGCGGTACATCGTCATGCAGGAATCTTTGGAGTTGTAGACCAGCGAGTCGCACACAGCCTGCACGTTCGTGCGATAGGCACGCACCTTGTAGTAGGCACGCGTCTCGCGCCACATCGAATCGGTATTCAGGTTATACGTCACCAGCCTCAACGTGTCGGCATGCATGAAGAGGCTGTCCCCTTGCGAATAATCCACAGCTACGGCACGTTGCGTAGCCACCGCATTGCCGGTCAGTTCGTTGTAGAAACAGTAGTCACCCGTCAGCATGTTGCGGTTCAACGTGTCGTTCAACTGTACATTGTCAAACGCCTCCCCGTAACCGGCCAGGCGGTCGTAGAAAAGGCTATCGCCCGTCAGCTTACGTGCCCCGTTGGTCAGTACCGAGCGGTCCAGGAGTTCTGCCTGCTCGGTAGTAGTGTTATACACGCCGCGCTCGGAATAGATGTGATTGTTGTCGCTCACGATGTCAGACGGGCCCAGGATGGTTGCCACTTTTGTCAGAGTGCTATACTTCAGTGTATCCGAAGTCAGCACGAAACGTGGGTTCACCAATTCTACGTCGTGGTTAAAGACCGCCAACTTGGTGGCCGGGCTGTATTCTCCCCACCAGGAATTGAGCACATTGACTGAATCGGCCAGCGTCCCCCCTTCGAAATAATATCCCAGGTTCCGCACGCGGTCGTAGTCCAGACTGTCGGTTTCCAACACGGTCTCGCGGTTAATCATACGCACGTTTTCACGCAACATAGCCAGTTGGGACATGCCGTCGTAATACAGGTAATCGCTGTATATAAATAAGGTGTCTCCCTGTTCCATGCGCACGTTGCCAAAAGCTTCCACCGAGTTGATTTTCTCGAATATCAAGGCACTGTCACACCACATGTACATACTGTCGTGGCGCAAATATACCGAGCCAATCAGCACTTGCACGTCAGGACGCATTTCTTTATCGGCCACGGCAGAATCAGCATAAAGCAAGTCCACGCGCGTTTTTTTCTTCTCCGGCTGTCCGTTCTGTGGCTCTTGGGCACTGAGCCAGACTATGCCAAACAGGCACAGAATCCCCACCCAGAAGAATCTGTGCCTGTTTGCGCCAGCGATTCTCTTGTCATTCTGTCGCATATCGTCGCATTATTCCTTGACCCATCCCGGATATTTGAAGTTGCAGTTGTGTTTCCAACTGTCTTTGATGCGGACATAGGTTGTTTTCTGTTTTTCGCGTATCCATTTGTCCAACACCTCGGCACGGCGTTTTTCCAAGACGATGTCTTTCAGCCGCTGGTAGTCCTCAGAGATGGTTGCCTTGTGTCCGTTCACCCTGCTTTTCAGCTTGACGATGACACAAACCTCTTTGCCGGTGTTCTGGGGAATCATGGTGAAGGCTTCCGATATTTCTCCGACATTCATCTTATCTACCACTTTGGCAATCTCGGGGGGAAGCTCTTGCATCTCGAAACGGGAAGTGTTGGTGTAGGGATTGGGCAAGAGGCCGTGGTTGTTGCGCGTATCCTTGTCGTCAGAAAGCACTGTGGCGGCGTCTTCGAAACTGAACTTCTCGTTGCGGATATCGTCGGCAATCGAGTCCAGACGTGCCATGCCAGCCGTCAACGCCGAATCAGGTACATGCGGCTTCAGCAAGATGTGGCGCACCCGAATCCTGTCGCCGCGTTTTTCCAGCAGTTGGATGATGTGGAATCCATACTCCGATTCCACGATCTTGGATATTTTATCGGGCGACTGGAGGTTAAAGGCCACGTTGGCAAAAGCGGGATCCAGTTGTCCTCGTCCCATGAAAGGCATTTCGCCACCATTAATGGCCGTGGCACGGTCTTCGGAATACATGCGCGCCAACGTCGAGAAACTTGTTTCGCCCTTGTTTATGCGGTCGGTGAACTCACGCAGGCGGGCTTTGACGGCTTCCACCTCTTCGATGGGAACACGCGGCTGCTGGGTGATGATTTGCACTTCGACCTGCGTAGGCACGTAAGGAATACTGTCGGGAGGAAGGTTCTGAAAGTAGCGTCGCACCTCGGCAGGCGTCACTTTGACTTCGCCTACCAGTTTCTGCTGCATCTGCTGCACGCGCAATCCGTCGCGCACGTTCTCGCGCAAGGTTTCACGAATCTGGCTGGAAGTTTTATTGAAGTATTCCTCCATCTTCTCACGCGAACCGATATTGGCAATAAACTGGTTGGTCTGCATGTCCACCTGTCGAATGACATCGCTCTCCGAAACTTCGATACTGTCCAGCTCCGCTTGGTGAAGGAAAAGCTTTTGGACGGCAATCTCCTCGGGAATCACACAATAGGGGTCTCCATCGAAACGACGTTCCTGATAGAGTGCATTCAGGCGCGCCTCCTCTACCTCAGATTTCAGGATGGCTTCATCTCCCACAACCCAGACCACTTCGTCCACCACGTTGTCTTGTGCAGAGAGAGTCTGGCCCAGGCAGAGCAGCAACATCATACATAAAACTGTTGTTTTCATTTTCATTATACTAATAGTATTTAATTTCGTTCTTTTCTTGCGCACGGCGGTAAAGCCCCTCACGCACCTGGCGGATGTAGTCAGTCTGGCGAATGTTCAGCAGCATGTCTTTAGCTTGTGAACGCGCCATTTCGTAGGGCTCTTCTTGCCCGATGTCGCGATAGTCGGTCACGTGCAGGAAGTAGCAGAACGCCGAGTCTTGCACTTCCACGTGCCAATCTTTCCGCCAGTCTCTTTCAGCATCAATCGTGGCCGGCATCCAGCCCAGCACTTCGGACAGAGTGCGCCATTTGTCATAGAAGTATTCGTACTTCACGGCGTTACGCAGGCTGTACTTCTCCAGATGCTCTACGGCTTCATGGTCGTCAGAGCGATACCAGCGACGGACGTCGGCCAGCCTCGGTGCTCCCAACGGCACTTTAATGAAGAGCCCCTTTATCAGCGGGCGATCGACTTTAAACAAGTCTGCATGCTGCCGGTAGTAGGCTTCTATCTCTGTTTCGGTAATGTCGCCGGACAGTTTCTCGCCAATCAACGCCTGCTGGTAGGCATTCATGATAAGCGTTTTCCGATAGGCGGCCACCCTTTGTTCCAGCGCTTCGTTGTCGGGGATATTTTCCAGTGCCTTAGCGTAAAAGAGCTGTTCTTCCACCCAGTTCTGCAAATAACGCTCGACGAAGAGCAGACTGTCGTCAGCCGACAGGCCGACCGGAAGGACGGCCTGCAAGTCTTCGCGATACAAGAAGTGTCCTTCCACTTCGAGCAGCGGCGTCTTTCCCTTGTGGTCGACAAACGTGGTACATGCCAGGCAGCACAGGACCATTCCCGCCATCCCGGCAAGAAGGTTCAGCGGCTTCCTGCAACTCTTGTTTCGGATGTATGACAATAGACTCATCTTCTTTATAAGGCTACGAAGATACGGCTTTAATCGGTTGCCTCATTGCTTATTAACTGTTTTTAAAACCTCTTGGTTTATTTCAACCTTCGAAGCTGAGCGCAACGAGCGTATCCAATGTTCCTCTTGGTCAGCCCGATAGTCGGTCAAAAGGGCTTCGGAGATTTCCCGATAGTCATCCGGGCCTTTCAGCTTCTGCCCCACCAAGACAACGTGCGGATAGTCGGCAGACTGGGGTGCCTTGCCACGACGGAAGATACGCTCGTCCACGTAAGGATTCTGTCCGGGGATGAACGTGCCTTGTTCGGCCTCTACCTGTACTTCCTCGTTGTTGAACAACAAACGAATGGCGTCTTGCCAATCGGCAGGCGGCAGTTGCTTCAGCATCTTGCGCACACGTTTGGCAACGCGGCGCCCCGTACAACGCAGCACAATGCCCCGGAAACGCGGAGTGTCCCAATGATAGCGCGTGCGGTGGCGCTCGAAGTAAGCAGCCAGTTCGGCCTCGGGCACTTCCTGTCCCAGCGTACGGCGGGCGACGGCACGAGCCAACAGCGTGTCGCGATGGAGTTGCACCGCCAGTCGGAAAGCCGGTACACGGTGCTCCAAGCTGTCATATTCGGCAAACAGAATCGTCCGGACCTGTTCGTCGGATAAGGGGGAACGGTCTTTCGGGAAGCCATAAACCTGACGGAGATTTTCGGCCAGAGCGCGGGCGGCCTCGTCGACACACTGCGGGCAGGCACGCAACAAAGAGTCGCGGACAGAGGCGAAAGAGGGTACCTCTACCCGCTCCAGCACCTGCACGATGTGCAATCCGCGAGGCGTGAAAAACGGCTGCGAACATTCACCAGGGCGCAACACCGACAACGTGTCTTCCATCTCTGCACTGGTCTGGATGCCATACAACCAATGTACCGACCGGTCATCGGAAAAGCGTTCCACCAGCATATCGAACGCCCCCAGCCCCTGACGCTTCAGAACGTCATAAACAGAGTCCATCTGCGCAACGGCTTCCCGCAAAGACGTATACGTCACGTTCTGAGGCAAATATCTGTATATCTGCCTCATGCGGATGTGGGGACCCAACCGTTGCAGGTGCTTGTAGCGCCGGAGCAAGGCTTGTGACAAGGCGGCCGAATCTGTCAGATAAACGCGCGACAAGTTGGCACGATAGCACGCCACCTCGTCACAGACCTTTCTGGCAGTGTCCAGCCCCATCGCCTCAGCAGCCTGCACCTTCAAACGGAAGTCGGCATACAAACGGGCCAGCCGCCCCAACGAATCCCGGGACAGCCCGTCCGCCCCCGTCCGACGGACGAAATACTCAAACTCCGAACGTGGCACCGCGCGGTTACCCACGCGCATCAGCACAGGGTCTTCGCCGGCAAACAAGGCCAGGAAGGGACACAAACAAAGCAACAGACAGAAATGTTTCAACGTCATTCTATTCATTTTTCAGCACTTCTCGCAACATCGCCTGGCAAAGCCACGCTTCTTAATCACGAATCACAGGCACGGCTGTTGTGCGGAAGAAACACGGCTCGCACGCACAGCGGCCTGAAGGCCCGCTCCTCTCTGCTCAGACGACACAAAAGCCGTGCCGGAGACGGGATCGAAACCCCGGACTCTCAACACAGCTTTTCATTCATGTTATTATTCGGAACTTCAAAATCCGAAATGCACGTTTCTTATTCCGGACGGCTATAATTAGGAGCCTCGCTCGTAATGGCCACATCGTGCGGATGACTTTCGCGCACGCCGGCATTCGTGATGCGGGTAAACTTGGCGTTATGCAACTGCTCGATGTCAGCAGCTCCGCAATAGCCCATGCCCGAACGCAATCCGCCGACCAACTGGTATATCACCTCGTAAAGCGTTCCCTTGTAAGGCACCCGGGCCGTGATGCCTTCGGGCACCAGTTTCTTGACATCGGTCGTCCCACTCTGGAAATAGCGGTCTTTCGAGCCATTTTCCATTGCTTCCAGCGAACCCATGCCACGGTAGGACTTAAACTTACGGCCATTGAAAATGATGGTGTCGCCCGGCGACTCTTCAGTGCCAGCCACCAGAGAGCCAATCATCACGCTGTAACCTCCGGCTGCCAAAGCCTTCACCACATCACCCGAATAACGCAAGCCACCATCGGCAATCAAAGGAACGCCCGTGCCCTGCAATGCCTTAGCCACGTCATACACAGCCGTCAACTGCGGTACGCCCACTCCGGCAATGACACGCGTTGTACAGATGGATCCCGGACCAATGCCGACTTTCACGGCATCGGCACCAGCCTCGACCAAAGCCCGGGCAGCCTCGCCCGTAGCGACATTGCCCACGACAATATCAACGTTCGGGAACGCCTGCTTAGCTTCTTTCAGCTTCTCTATGACAAACTTGGAGTGTCCATGCGCAGTGTCTATCACGATAGCGTCGGCACCAGCCTCGACCAATGCCTGCATACGCTCCAACGTATCGGCAGTCACACCTACGCCGGCAGCCACACGCAGACGCCCCTTGCTGTCCTTGCACGCCATCGGTTTGTCTTTCGCCTTCGTAATATCTTTATAAGTAATCAGGCCCACCAGATGATTGTCCTTATCCACCACCGGCAATTTCTCAATCTTGTGTTCCTGCAAGATTTGGGCGGCAGCCTCCAAGTCCGTGGTCTGATTAGTTGTGACAATATTCTCTTTCGTCATTACCTCATCGATACGCTTGTTCAAGTCGCGCTCGAAACGCAAGTCTCGGTTCGTCACGATGCCCACCAAATGCCGCTCGTCATCCACCACGGGGATACCTCCGATTTTATATTCAGCCATCAGATCCAAAGCATCCGAAACCTTCGAACCACGCTTGATTGTGACCGGATCATAAATCATGCCATTCTCGGCACGTTTCACAATGGCCACCTGGCGCGCCTGCTCCTCAATCGACATGTTTTTGTGGATAACCCCGATGCCGCCTTCACGGGCGATGGCAATCGCCATTTTCGCTTCGGTAACCGTATCCATGGCTGCCGTTACAAAAGGAATCTTCAACTCAATGTTCCGGGAAAACTTTGTAGTCAGGTTGACTGTTTTGGGAAGAACTTCTGAATAAGCGGGGACCAACAACACATCGTCGTACGTGAGCCCGTCCATTACGATTTTATCTGCAATAAATGACATACGATATGTACTTTAGGAATTTATTGCGTGCAAAGATACGGCTTTTCTCGCTATGCCGTAACGACTCAGCCCCGAAAGGAGGCTGAAGGAAACAAACTTTTACTTTTTTTAACGGCGCAATTCCCTTTCAAGGCAAAGAGCGAAGGAAGAGACAAGTGAAAAAGAACTGCATGAACATGCAGCAAGTTGTAGGCAAAAACGAGTTTACGCAACGCGAATCAAAGGAAAGCCTTTATCGGGCTTAGGACATAAGCGGTAAAATATCCATATCTTTGATATTACAAATACGCTTCTTGTTCGTTTCTAAGAGAACGAACTTGGTACGACCCAGGTACGACCCAGGTACGACTCAGGTAGGAGGCCGGGATATTCCGGTAGCAATAACAATATTTCCTTACAAGCATTATCCGTTTCTTGCGCTTCTTAGGCACGAAGCATCGTTGGGCATCCTGCGCAACAGGATGCCCAACGACGTGGGGAAATAGGGAAATCCGAAGAAAGAGACAGGAGTGCAAGCCTAGCCTCAACGGGCAGCGGACAGTATGTCGCCCACTTGTTGACAGATGCTCTCCATGCCTTTCACCGAGGGGTGGCCCCATTGTTTGTCGATGTCGTGCAGGCGGATATTGGTGATGCCATAATGGCGGCAGATGCTGTCCATAGACTGGGTGACCGGTTCGGACAGCTCGGTATTCGTCAGGTTGTAAATCCGGGCATGCGGGTAATGGGTAATCAAATAATCGAGCAGGTAGCTGAAGGCCGGACGAAAATCATAGAAATCGTCCTTTTGCCAATCGGCATACTGATAATGCCCCAAGGGAGAGCCTGCCCAACTGTCATTGGTGCCTCCGAAAAGGAGTATGATGTCCGGATTTCCCAAATCGGCCATGCGGGTGATGAAAGCTCTATCCGAGTAGTCATCTCCGTTATATCCGGTATAGCAGACGGTTGCTCCGGAGTAGGAATTGTTGGTGTCGAGCTGGTAGCCATAACGGTTCAGCAGCAGTTGCCACCAGGTTTGTTCGAGCGTGGTGACATCGTTTTCTTTCTTCTCGCCGGGGACGCCGTACCAGCAGAGATTGGTGCGAGGGGTCACGTGGCCGTAGAAAGTTGAATAGGAATCGCCCAGGATAGAGATTTTTTGCGCGGTATCGGCCGGAAGTGCTTCCAGGATTTTCTTTACATGCTGGTGGAGTATGTGGAAAGCAGGCTCGGCCATTGCGCCGTGGTCATATCCGCCTATTTCATAGAGAGTCGTTTGTGTATGCCCGACCAGCAGCATCATGCGACGCATATAGGCATTTTCTTCGTAGCGGCCGAAGAGTTCCAGTTCGCGGTCGCCGGTAATCAGGACAAGAGGGGGCGCGTCTTTGCGGACATGGAAGAGAGGTGCGAAGCGGTCAATGGTGGGTTGCAGATTGGGGATGCCTTGCATCTGGCGATAGGAAAAATGACTGATCATCTGTCCGCTAAAGGGTATCAGCCCGGCCAGGCGGTTGGCGTCTATGTCATATTTCGCCAGCCATGACTTGTCAAGCCCAAGCATGGTGATGAGGTAGCCTCCTGCCGAGTGGCCGGACAGAAATATCTTACGGGTACTGCCCCCGTATTTTCCTATTTCACGGAAGGTCCAGGCTACGGCAGCCGCGGCATCGTCGATGCAGGTGGCTATGTCGACTTTGGGCAGCAGACGGTAATTGACTCCCACGACCACCATGCCTTTCTCGCGCAGCTTCATGGGGATGTCTTTGCTTCCCCCTGTCAGTCCTCCTCCGTGGAACCATACCACCACGGGGCAATCAGTGGCGTTTTCCGGATAGTAGACATCCAGTTTGCAGCGTTCGCGGGCATAAGTGTCGTCGGACGACGTGTAAGAAATGTCTCGCGCCCATTGATAGGTTTTGTTCTGGGCGGAAAGCAACGTGCATACAAAGATGCAGCATAATGCAAGATACTTTTTCATGATAAGCAGAGGTATTTAATTTACTTTTTTATGATGATGCCGGCAAAGGTAAGGGAAAAAAGTAGGATGAGGGCAAAATAGGATGAAAATATCAACCTATCTTTCCTTTCTTTTTATAAATAATGCTTATCTTTGCCACTATCATACTAATCATTAACCCATCCAATATGATGAAAAGAATTAATCATCTTCTCATGGCCGGTACTTTTATCGCAGCTTGCACGTCGTGCAGCAAAGAAGTCGAAGCAACCTATCAAGTAATACCTCTTCCTCAAGAGGTGAGTTTGACGCAAGAGGCTCCGTTCCGCCTCAATCAAAGCACCATCATCGCCTATCCCGAAGGCAACACCCTGCTGCAACGCAACGCAGAGTTTTTGGCCGAATACCTCCAACAGTCTGTTGGGTTTGCTCCTCAGACCCAATCGTTCGCCAACGGCCAAGAACCGGAAAAAGGCTGCATCCTGCTGGACATTGACGACGACATAGAGTCGCCCGAAGGCTATACGCTGAAGGTCGATGCCGATGGCGTGGAAATAGAAGGCCAAACGCCCAACGGAGTGTTCTACGGCATACAGACGCTGCGCAAATCCATCCCTGCAGGACAGGAAGTGACCGATGTCCTGCTGCCTGCCGGCGAGGTGAAAGACGCTCCCCGGTTCGGCTATCGCGGCTTCATGCTGGACTGCTCGCGCCACTTCTTCCCGGTGGAGTTTGTCAAAAAGTTCATCGACATCCTGGCGCTGCACAACATCAACACCTTCCACTGGCACATCACAGACGACCAGGGCTGGCGCATTGAAATCAAGAAATATCCCCGCCTGACTGAAATAGGTTCGACACGCAACCGCACCGTCATCGGACGCAACACGCCCGAATATGACCATACGCCCTACGGCGGTTTCTATACCCAAGAAGAGGCCCGCGAGATTGTACGCTACGCACAAGAGCGCTATATCACCGTCATACCGGAAGTCGACCTGCCCGGACACATGCTCGCAGCACTGGCCGCCTATCCCGAACTGGGTTGCACAGGCGGACCTTACGAGGTATGCCCGAACTGGGGAGTGTTTGAAGACGTGCTTTGCATCGGCAACGAAAAGACGTTTGAATTCCTGGAAGGTGTGTTGGACGAAATCGTAGATATTTTCCCGGCACGCTACATTCACATCGGCGGCGACGAAGTGCCCCGCACACGTTGGGAGAAATGCCCCAAATGCCAGGCACGCATCCGGCAACTGGGGCTGAGAGACGACAAAGACCACACTGCCGAAGACCACTTGCAAAGCTATTGCATGTCGCGCATCGAGAAATATCTGAACGGCAAAGGACGACAGATTATCGGATGGGACGAAATACTGGAAGGCGAAGTAGCGCCTAATGCCACCGTCATGTCATGGCGCGGATTGGAAGGAGGCATCGAAGCAGCTCAGTTGGGGCACGATGTCATCATGGTACCCACCTCTTACGCGTATTTGGACTATTACCAGACGGATAATCGCGATGGAGAACCTTTGGCCATCGGCGGCTATGTTCCTATCGAAAAGGTCTACAGCCTTGAACCGATGCCCGACGTGCTGACCGATGAACAGAAGAAACACATCATCGGTGCGCAAGCCAATCTTTGGACGGAATACATCCTTAACGGTGCCCATGTGGAATACATGGCACTGCCTCGCATGGCCGCCCTCAGCGAAGTGCAGTGGACACTGCCGGAAAAGAAAAATTACGAAGATTTCCGCACACGACTCATGCCTTTGCTGAACATCTACAAGCTGGACAGCATCAACTATTCGCGAGCCATGTTTGACATCAAAGCTACTTATACTGCCCAAACCGCCGAAAGTGGAGAACCGGGACAGGGACACATCGTGGTCGAAATGAGCACCATCGACAATGCGCCTATTTACTACACCCTCGACGGGACAGACCCGACTACCGCTTCTACTGCCTACACTGCGCCGGTCAACATTGACCATACCGCAGAGTTCCGGGCAGTGGCTATTCGCCCGGACGGCCAGAGCAAAGTGGTCAAGAAACAATTCAACTTCAACAAAGCCACCCTGCGACCTATCGAGTTTGTAGGCGAAGGCCCTTCATCCCGCTTCACTTACAAAGGTGCCGTGACGCTGGTTGACGGCATAACGGGTCCCGACACTTACAGTGGCGGCCCGTGGATTGGTTTCTACAAGGGTGACGCAGAGGTTGTAATAGACCTGGGAGAAGGTGGACAGAGCATCCACCGTGTCGGCACCCACGCCAACATCGACATGGGTTCATGGATTATGGGGGCTACGGGCATGGAAGTTCTCGTATCCGACGATAAGAAGAACTTCCGTTCGGTGGCAGCGATTGAGTGTCCCGAGCAGACCGACATCAACAAGAAGACCATTGAAAACTATGAAGTCTCCTTCGACCCTGTTACGGCACGCTATCTCAAGGTCATTGTCAAACGTGCCAAAGCCCTGCCCAAAGGACATCCGGGCGAGGGTAAAGCTCCTTACTTGTTCATCGACGAGATAGAAGTAGACTAAACATAATCATGTACAGACAGAAGAAAACCCGCATTTCCCCCCTGGAGTTGCGGGTTTTCTTTTGCCTCAAGACCTGTTAGGCAGTATTATTGGTTACAGATTCTGTAAAATGTATAGGCCTACTATTACCAACTTTTCTTACCTTTGTACACGGATAAGGATACTCCTTTTCTCTATCAATTAACCACTTATACATTATGTTACGTAAAATAAGACTAACGCTGGCCGTTCTTTTCTTCGCCCTTGTCACGTTGCTGTTTCTCGACTTCACGGGCAGCATCCATTTATGGTTCGGATGGTTGGCCAAGATTCAATTCCTGCCGGCCTTGCTCGCGCTGAATGTCGGCATCGTGTTGTTACTGGTTGTATTGACTCTCCTGCTGGGTCGGGTTTACTGTTCTGTCATCTGCCCGTTGGGGGTCTTGCAGGACGTTATCTCGTGGTTCAGCGGACGCCGCAAGAAGAAGCGCTACCGTTTCTCCTACTCCCCTGCCCTGTCATGGCTTCGTTACGGCGTGCTGGGTGTGTTCATCATTGCCCTGCTGGCAGGCATCGGTTCGATAACGGCCCTGCTGGCTCCTTACAGTTCTTACGGACGCATTGCTGCTAACCTTTTTGCTCCCATCTACCGCTGGGGCAACAATCTTCTGGCCTACGTGGCCGAGCGCATTGACAGCTATACATTCTACGAGACCGACGTCTGGCTGAAAACCCTTCCTACTTTCTGCATCGCCGTTGTCACCTTACTCATACTTATTGTGCTGGCCTGGCGCAACGGACGTACTTATTGCAACACCATTTGCCCGGTGGGTACGGTATTGGGATTCTTGTCGCGCTTCTCGCTGTTCCGTATCACCATCGACACGGACAAATGCAATGCCTGCGGTCTGTGTTCACGCCGTTGTAAGGCAGCCTGCATCGACGGCAAGAACCACCGGGTAGATTACAGCCGCTGCGTGGCCTGCATGGATTGCATCGACACGTGTAAGCACGGGGCCATTCATTACCGCTTTGCTTATAGCCACCGGGCCGAGAAACCGCAGCAGCCACAGGAGAAGAAAGAAAACCCACGCCGCAGTTTCCTGACAGCCACTGCTTTATTGGCTACTACTTCGCTGCTGAAAGCCCAAGAAAAGAAAGTGGACGGAGGACTGGCCGTCATTGAAAAGAAGAAAATCCCTAACCGCCAAACACCCATTTTACCTCCCGGAGCACAGGATACCCGCCACTTTGCCCATCACTGCACGGGTTGCCAGTTGTGCGTCTCTGCTTGCCCCAACGGGGTATTGCGCCCTTCTACAGACTTGCTGAAACTGATGCAGCCGGAGATGTCTTACGAGCGAGGATATTGCCGCCCCGAATGTATGCGTTGCGCCGAGGTCTGCCCCACGGGTGCTATCCGGCTGACTGATTTGGCCGAAAAAGTATCCACCCAAGTAGGACATGCCGTTTGGATAAAAGCCAACTGTGTCCCCCTGACCGATGGCGTCGAGTGCGGCAACTGCGCCCGCCACTGCCCTTCGGGAGCTATCCAAATGATTCCTTCCGACCCCGAAGATGCCAATTCGCCTAAGATTCCTGCCATCAACGTAGAGCGCTGCATCGGTTGCGGCGCGTGCGAGAACTTATGTCCGGCACGCCCCTTCAGTGCCATCTACGTAGAAGGGCACGAAAGCCAACACATTATCTAACCAAATGCTTCAGAATATGGATAACAAACCGAACAAGGCCATTAGTCGCCGCGACTTCCTGAAGATAGCCGGAGCAAGCGGGCTGGCCACAACCGGACTGACTGCCTGTGGGGCATCCGGTAGACAAGACAGTGCTGCCGGAACAGCGCCCTTGAACGTTGCAGGCGAGATGACCTACCGGACAAACCCGACAACGGGAGATAAAGTCTCATTGCTGGGCTTCGGCATGATGCGACTGCCGTCGGTGGGCGGACGAAGTGCCCGCGAAGGGAATGAGGAGATTGACCAGAACATGGTGAACGAACTGGTGGACTACGCACTTGAACACGGCGTGAATTATTTCGACACCTCACCCGCTTACTGTCGAGGCGGCTCGGAACGTGCTACGGGCATTGCCCTGAGCCGGCATCCGCGCGACAAGTATTTCATCGCCACCAAGCTGTCCAATTTCGCGCCCAGCACTTGGACACGGGAGGGCTCCATCGCCATGTATCAGAACTCGCTGAAGCAGTTGCAGACAGACTACATCGACTACTTGCTGTTGCACGGCATAGGCATGGGCAACGACGGCATGAAAGAGTTTGAGACGCGCTATATGGACAACGGCATTTTGGAGTTTCTGCTGGAAGAGCGCCGGGCGGGACGTATCCGCAACCTGGGTTTCTCGTACCACGGTGACATACGGGTGTTCGACTACCTGCTGTCGCGCCACGACTATTATAAATGGGACTTCGTACAGATTCAACTGAACTACCTGGACTGGAAGTATGCCAAACAAATCAACCCGCGCAATACGGACGCTGAATACTTGTACAACGAGCTGGCCAAGAGAAATATCCCTGCCGTCATCATGGAACCACTGCTGGGCGGACGCCTGTCTAACGTGCCCGACAGCATCGTGGCCCGCCTGAAGCAGCGTGAGCCCGAAAGAAGCGTGGCGTCTTGGGCCTTTCGTTTTGCAGGCAGTTTTCCGGGCGTGCTGACCGTGTTGAGCGGCATGACACGCATGGAGCACCTGCAAGACAACCTGGCCACCTATTCGCCCTTGAAGCCGCTGACCGACGAAGAGTTTGACTTCCTGCAACAGACCGCCACGCAGATGATGCAGTTCGAAACCATCCCATGCAACGACTGCAAATACTGTATGCCTTGTCCCTACGGCATCGACATACCGGCGCTGCTGCTGCACTACAACAAATGCCTGAACGAAGGGAACCTCATCGCCGACCCGGACGCAGAAGGGTATCGCCAGGCACGCCGCATTTACCTGATTGGTTACGACCGGAGCGTGCCGCGCTTGCGGCAAGCCGACCATTGCATCGGCTGCAACCAGTGTAGTCCTCACTGCCCGCAGGGAATCAACATTCCGCACGAGCTGCACCGCATTGCCCACTACGTGGACAATCTGAAGCAAGAGAAAGGAAACGGTGAGAGGCACCGGCAAAGAGAACGCCGGCGGCAAGGGCAGCGAACTTAAGAGCCGGAAGCGGCCCGGTGTGTTCCCGGCGAAAGAGCCGCCGACGGATGGGCACGCTTAGAACTGAAAATAGATGAACGGCTGCACGTCAGCGCTCTTTATCTGAATCACTACGTATATTAAAGCGACCAGCAAGACCGCTTTCCCCACCAAGGGGAGGGCGGTCACTTTTTTAGTGCCCCACTGTTCCCAGGTGTCCGGAAGGAAATGCAGCACAAAGCCGAGGAGCATCAGCAGGAACACGGCCGGATAACCTGCCAACAACTGGGGAAGCAACTCCGGATGGAAGGAGAAGGCTATCTGCCTCAGCATGGTCACGGCATCTGCGAAGTGGGCTTGGCGGAAGAATATCCAACAGAAGCAGACGAAATGGAACGTCAGCACCACGCCCAACAAGCGTCGGAGGCCGCGGCTCTGCCAACCCTTGGGACGGCCCATCAGTTGCATCCACAGCTTGTGCAAGGCCAAGGCCACGCCGTGCAGCATGCCCCAGAGGACGAAATTCCACGAAGCGCCGTGCCACAGTCCGCCTAAGAACATCGTGATAATCAAGTTCAGGTACTGCCTCAGTTTCCCCCGGCGGTTGCCGCCCAAGGAAATGTAGAGATAGTCGCGCAACCACGAGGAGAGCGAGATGTGCCAACGACGCCAGAACTCGGTGACGGAGGCCGACCGGTAGGGCGAATCGAAGTTCTGGTTGAAGTGGAAGCCCAGCAGCAGCGCCAACCCGATGGCCATGTCACTGTAGCCCGAGAAGTCACAATAGATTTGCAGGGCGTAGCCGTAGACGCCCAACAGGTTCTCCACGCCCGAATAGAGCGAAGGATTGGCAAAGACCCGCTCGACGAAGTTCACGCTGATGTAGTCCGAAATGACCGCCTTTTTGAACAGGCCGCACGCTATCAGGAAGACGCCGCGCCCGAACATCTCCGGCGAAACGTAGAGCGGACGCCGTATCTGCGGCAAGAAGTCGCGGGCGCGGACGATTGGCCCGGCCACCAGTTGCGGGAAAAAGGAGACGTAGAACGCGTAGTCCAACAGGCAGGACAGCGGTTTGACCTGGCGCCGATAGACGTCAATGGTGTAGCTGAGCGACTGGAAGGTGAAGAACGAGATGCCCACGGGCAGAAAGATGTCGAGCGCCGTGAACGTGCCGCCGGTGACAGACGCCCACAGCTCGCCCAGGAAGTTGGTGTACTTGAAGTAACACAGCAGCCCCAGATTGACCACCAGGCTCAGCACCACCCATGCCTTGCGTTGCCACGCCACGGCGCAGCGGTCCATCCGCCGGGCGATGAGGAAGTCGCTCACCGTCACCACCGCCAGCAGAAAGAAATACATTCCGCTGCTCTTATAATAGAAATAGTAGGAAAAGGCCGTGACGAAGAGCAGGCGCGCCGTCGTGCGCCGTTGCAACAGCAGGTAGACCACCGCCAGGGCGGCAAACAGCCAGACGAACAGCCCGCTGCTGAAGATAAGCGGAGCCTGGGGATCGTAGACGAAAGCGTCCGCCAGGCGGGCAGGGTCGATGTTCCAGTCACTCCAGTTCATAGGCGCATCGTTTGTCAAATTGTTCCTTACCGTGCATCAGGGCCTGGTATAACAAAGAAGCCAGGTGCTTCCCGCCCCGGAAGTTGATGTGCGTATAGTCCAGGTTGGCCATCGGCGGGTCGGCTTCCACCAAGGCTGCCATGCTCTTGCTGCCCCCCATCGCCTCGAACAAATTCCAGAAAGCCAGTCCGTTGTCGGCCGCCAGGTTCTGCTGGTAGCGCAGCAGGTGCCTGATGCCCGGCATCGTTTGCAGACGGCCGTCTTCGTCGCGCCAGTCCCGGTCGCCCACGCCCACCAACAAGATGGACGCTCCGGGGAAGGCTGCCTTTATCCGGTCGATGCTCGTGCGCATCCCGGCCACGTAGCGGTCATAATTGCGCCCCTGCTCGGTGGCAATGTTCAGCCCATACTGCAAGACAATCAGGTCGTAAGGGCGCAGTTCGCCGAAAGCCCGCAGCATATCTTCGGGAATGGTGCGTATGGACAAACCCGACGAGGCACGCAGCGAGAAGTTGTCCAGGGCAATGCCCCGCACGTCGTCCAGGAAGAGGCCGTAGAAGATGGCCGAATCGGCCCGTTCCACCGTCCAGCGCACCTGCCCGATGCGCCCTTCCACCGTGGCCTCCTGCAAATGTCCCGAAGCTCCGTAAGAGCGTGTGCACGTCTCTCCTCCGTTCACCCGCACCGCCAAGGTCGTCTTTCCACGACTGGAGAAGAAGATGCCGGCCCTCCGGCAAGTGTCCAGCCGGCTGGCATACTCCGCCTGCCCGCGCAGCTCGACATAGGCGCCGTTGCGGGGGATGAAGTAACGCCCCGCAATGCCCTGCAAACGACGGTCGAAGCCCGTGCTGTCCGTCCACGCATGGCTTTCCCATCCGGCAAAAGCATGGCGCACGGTGGGGCGGAAATCCTTGATGGGCGAAGTAATGTCCACATAGCCCACGCCGCAACCGCCGTAGCGTGTCTGGAGCAAGGCGCGCAGGTCGGCAGTCAGGATGTCTCCCTCGATAAACGAATCTCCGAAATAAGCAATGCGCACCGGGCGGTGCGAAGCCTCGTCCAACGCCCCGTAGAAGGCAGCCATGCCCCGCCCGGAGCTGTCGCCGTAGTCCTCGATGCAGGCCATGCCCGGCGGGCACGAATCCACGAAAGCCGGTTTGACACGGGGAGGAGGCGGCAGCAGCGAATCGGCGTCCGCATCCGCAGGAGACTGGGGACGGACGTCGGCCAGCAAGTCGACACGCCTCATCCGGTGCCCGCCCACTTCGAAAGAAGGCAGGCCGTGGAGCAGCAGCAACGCACCCAGCACCAAGAGAGCCAGCAGGGCTGTATTTCGCAAGACATTCTTTCCCATAGTCGAGGGGCAAAGATAGGGAATCCGCCTCAACCCACGTATGCTTTAACATATATTGTGAAACACCCGACCGGGCTCCGGCCGAACGCGCATCCCACGCCTGCTTCCGGCGAACACGAGCCGTGCCCACTGCGGACACGGGGCAAGGCCCTGACGAACAACAGCCATGCCCCCGGCGAGGCTGCGGGAGAGGTGAATTTTTAAAACAGATTCGTTTGCGCACTTCAGACAAAAAACGTACTTTAGCCGACGAAAAACGAAAGATACCTTGCAGATGAAAAAGACACTCTTCATAAGCCTGGTGTTCTGTCTGGCCATCGTCCAGGCAGGCCGTGCACAGCAAATCATCTATTCGAACCCGGACGAACTGGCCGAAGGCCGGGGCGACACTGTCAGCACCCTGTGTGTGGAGCGCCGCACCCTCAACCAACTCTACCTGACGGGCGGAGGTGACTACCGCATCCTCTCGCCACAAAACCGCAGCCTCAGCCGCTACCTGCGCAAGCGCTGCTACGCCGTCCGCATCGACACGGCACTCTACGTCAACTGTCGCAAGATGCGCTACAAGAAATTCCGCTTGGGCGGATGGTATGCCCCGGCGCTGGAGATTGGCAGACACATCTTCTACACCGCCCAACCCGTGGGGCAGGCTGCCACCGAAACACTGACGCCGACCAATGCGCAAAAGCTGCGCGGCAAAGTGGGCGACGCCATCCAGGCTTCGGGCCTGGTAGACCAGCGCGTCTACTACGAACTGGACCTGGAGACGGGCCGCTCGTACTTTGTGGGAAAAGAACGGATGCGGGAACTGCTGGCCGGAAAACCGGAACTGCTGACGGAGTTCGAGAAAGAGACGAGCGAAGCGGCGGAAGTGACGGGCAAGTATCTGCGGAAGTTGAAATAGAACGAGCTTGTCTTTTTGCCAAGAAATCCCGATGCCTGCTTGCAAGTATCGGGATTATTTCATAACTTGCGGCTCATTAACCAATGTCCTTGTGACAAAATGAAACCCAAGCCATGAAAATGACCCTTAGCAACCAACTGCCCACATACCCGGCCTTCGTCGAAGGCATCCGGCGGGCACCCGACCGTGGCTACACCCTCAACCCCGCGCAGACTGCCACGGCCCTGAAGAACGCCCTGCGCTACATCCCCAACGAACTGCACGAGCAACTGGCTCCCGAATTCCTCGAAGAACTCCGCACCCGAGGCCGCATCTACGGCTACCGCTACCGCCCGGAGGGAGACCTCAAGGCGAAGCCCATCGACCAGTACCTGGGACGGTGCATCGAAGGCAAGGCTTTCCAAGTGATGATAGACAACAACCTGGCCTTCGACGTTGCGCTCTATCCCTACGAACTGGTGACTTACGGCGAGACGGGACAGGTCTGCCAGAACTGGATGCAGTACCGCCTCATCAAGATGTATCTCGAGGAACTGACGCAGGACCAGACCTTGGTCGTGGAGAGCGGACACCCGCTGGGCCTGTTCCGCTCGCACCCCGACGCGCCGCGCGTCATCATCACCAACGCCCTGATGGTGGGACTGTATGACAACCAGGAGGACTGGCACACGGCCATGCAACTGGGTGTGGCCAACTACGGGCAGATGACCGCCGGAGGCTGGATGTACATCGGCCCGCAAGGCATCGTCCACGGCACGTTCAACACGCTGCTCAATGCCGGACGCCTGAAGCTGGGCATTCCGCAGGACGGCAACCTCCGGGGGCGGCTGTTCGTGTCGTCCGGCCTGGGCGGCATGAGCGGCGCACAACCCAAGGCGGCCGAGATGGCGGGCGCGGCGGCCATCATTGCCGAAGTGGACAGTTCGCGCATCGACACGCGCCTCCGCCAAGGCTGGGTGGGCGGCGTGACAAGAGACATCCCCGAAGCCTTCGACCGGGCGCACGAAGCCATGCGGGAGGGCCGACCCTTCTCCATCGCCTACCACGGCAACATCGTCGACCTGCTGGAATATGCCGTGCGGAACGACATACACATCGACCTGCTGTCCGACCAGACCTCGTGCCACGCAGTGTACGAAGGCGGCTACTGCCCCGTGGGCCTCAGCTACGAAGAGCGCACCGAGATGCTCCACACCGACCATGAACGCTTCCGCACATTGGTAAACCAGAGCCTGAGCCGGCAGTTTATGTCCTTGCTCACGCTGGTGGGGCGCGGCACGTATTTCTTCGACTACGGCAACTCGTTCATGAAGGCCGTCTACGATGCCGGGAGCACACAGATTGCCCGCAACGGCGACCCGAAGCAGGGCTTCATCTTCCCCAGCTACGTGGAGGACATCATGGGCCCGGAACTCTTCGACTACGGCTACGGTCCCTTCCGTTGGGTATGCCTCAGCGGGCGGCACGAAGACCTGGTGAAGACTGACCAGGCCGCACTCTCGTGCATCGACCCCAACCGGCGGGCGCAGGACCGCGACAACTACAACTGGATTCGCGACGCGGAACAGAACAACCTCGTGGTCGGCACACAGGCACGTATTCTCTACCAGGACGCCGAAGGACGCCTGCGCATCGCACTGAAGTTCAACGACATGGTGCGCCGCGGCGAGGTAGGTCCCATCATGCTGGGACGCGACCACCACGACGTAAGCGGCACCGACTCACCATTCCGCGAGACGGCCAACATCAAGGACGGGAGCAACATCATGGCCGACATGGCTGTGCAGTGCTTTGCCGGCAACTGTGCCCGCGGCATGAGCCTCGTCGCCCTGCACAACGGCGGCGGCGTGGGCATCGGCAAGGCCATCAACGGCGGCTTCGGCATGGTGTGCGACGGCTCGGAGCGCGTCGACCGTATTCTCCGGCAAGCCATGCTGTGGGACGTGATGGGCGGGGTGGCCCGCCGCTCGTGGGCCCGCAACCCGCACGCCATGCAGACGGCAGACGAGTTCAACCGCACGCACGCCGACGGCTACTGCATCACGATGCCCTACGTGGCCGACGACGGACTCATCAGCCGCTTGACGGAGGCGAAGGAACAGTAAACAATCCACACACCGCCATCCCCCCTCTGACACTTAGCACAAGTATCGCTGACACTTAGCACAAGTGTCACGGACACTTAGCACAAGTGTCGGGGATACTTAGCACAAGTGTCGGCGACACCTAAGGGAAGTGTCGGAGGAAGGCCACCAGCCACTGACAATCAAGCTGTTGCAAAACCGCCTCCGGACGCCGGCATCCACAAAGACATGTTTCATCCATTAAGAAGATACTTTACACGTATGAACCGAATCATCGAATGTGTCCCCAATTTCAGCGAGGGACGCGACTTGCAGAAGATAGACCAGATTGTTGCCCCCTTCCGCGGAAAGCAGGGCGTGAAACTGCTGGATTACAGCAACGACGAAGACCACAACCGCCTGGTGGTGACCGTGGTGGGTGAACCCGAAGCGTTGCGCGACGCCGTGCTGGAAGCCATCGGCGTGGCCGTCCGCGTCATCGACCTCAACCATCACACCGGGCAGCATCCGCGCATGGGTGCCGTAGACGTGGTGCCCTTCATCCCCATCCGCGGCGTGACGATGGACGATGCCATCGCCTTATCCAAAGAAGTGGGCCGGGCCGTGGCCGAGCACTACGGCGTGCCCGTCTTCCTCTACGAGAAATCAGCCACCGCCCCGCACCGCGAGAACCTGGCCGCCATCCGCAAGGGCGAATTTGAAGGCATGGCCGAGAAGATACACCAGCCCGAATGGCAGCCCGACTTCGGCCCCGCCGAGCGGCATCCCACCGCCGGCACCGTAGCCATCGGCGCACGTATGCCGCTCGTGGCCTACAACATCAACCTCTCCACCCCCTCGCTGGAGATAGCACACGGCATTGCCAAGAAGATACGCTTCATCGGCGGCGGCCTGCGCTACTGCAAGGCCATGGGCGTGGAGCTGAAAGACCGCGGCATCACACAGGTGTCCATCAACATGACGGACTACACCCGCACGGCCCTCTACCGCGCCTTCGAACTGGTGCGCATCGAGGCACGCCGCTACGGGGTCAGCATCGTGGGCAGCGAAATCATCGGCCTCGTGCCCATGGAGGCGTTGATAGACACAGCCGCTTATTACCTGGGACTGGAAAACTTCTCCATGCGACAGGTGCTGGAGGCAAGGCTACTGGAAGAATAATTGTTAGAACGCAAATTACACAAATTACACAAATAAGTTTTTATCAATCATGTTAGAGAAAGAAGAAAAGGATGGGATATTGCAGGCTTTCTACGAAGTCTATAACACATTGGGGTATGGCTTTTTAGAAAAAGTATATCAAAACGCCCTCTATTTAGAATTGAAGCGGCGTGGTTTTTCCGTAGAAGCACAAAAGAAAATAGAAGTACGCTATTTAGATCGGATAGTCGGTGAGTATTACGCAGATATGGTAGTAAACGGCAATGTCATATTGGAACTGAAAGCTGTTGACTTTTTGTTGCCAGAGCATGAGTACCAACTCATCAACTACCTGCGAGCCACGGACATTGAAATTGGTTATATACTCAACTTCGGCAAACACGCCACTTTCCGGCGCAAAATCTATTCCAACGAAAGGAAAAAAGCCCGTAACACCTCCCGATATGTCGAAGAATAAAGGATAAAAAGAATAAAGAACTAATTTGTGCAATTTGCGTAATTTGCGTTCCCAAAACCAAAAAACGTATGACAGAAAACCTGATTATATTCAACGCCCGCCTCGTCACCCCGCAGGGCTTCTCTGCCCGCCGCGGCAAGGCAATGGGCGAACTGCTGGTACTGGACAATGCCACTATCGAGGTGACCGACGGACTCATCACCTACGTCGGCCCCAACCGAGGCGAAGAGCGAGACGGATACTACCAGCACTACTGGCACTACAACGCCCGGGGCCACTGCGTGCTGCCCGGCTTCGTGGACTCGCACACGCACTTCATCTTCGGCGGAGAACGGGCCGAGGAGTTCGGCTGGCGCCTGCGGGGAGACAGCTACATGGACATCATGCGCCGCGGCGGAGGCATCGTCAGCACCGTCCGGGCCACCCGCGCCTGCAACTACATCCAACTGCGCACCCGTGCCGAAGACCTGCTGAAACGCATGTCGCAGATGGGCATCACCACCGTGGAGGGCAAGAGCGGCTACGGACTAGACAAGGAAACGGAACTGCTACAACTCAAGGTGATGCGCTGCCTGAACCACGACGAGCACCGCCGCGTGGACATCGTCCCCACCTTCCTCGGCGCACACGCCGTACCCGAAGAATATCAGGGACGCACGAACGAATATGTGGATTTCCTCATCCGCGAAGTGATGCCCCAAGTGCAAGCGCACGGCCTGGCCGAGTTCTGCGACGTGTTCTGCGAGGAAGGGGTCTTCTCCATCGAGCAATCGCGCCGCCTGCTCACCACCGCCCGCGACATGGGGTTCGGCCTGAAGCTGCACGCCGACGAGATTGTTCCCCTGGGTGGAGCGGAACTGGCCGCCGAACTGGATGCCGTGTCCGCCGACCACCTGCTCCACGCCTCCGACGAAGGCATCCGCGCCTTGGCCGAACGGGACACGGTAGCCACCCTCCTGCCCCTGACCGCCTTCGCCCTGCGCGAACCCTATGCCCGGGGACGGGAGATGATAGACGCCGGATGTGCCGTGGCCCTGGCCACCGACCTCAATCCCGGCAGTTGCTTCTCCGGCTCCATCCCCCTGACCTTCGCCCTGGCCTGCATCTACATGCACCTCAGCATCGAGGAGGCCATCACCGCCCTCACCCTCAACGGGGCCGCCGCCCTGGGACGTGCCAGCAGCATCGGCAGCATCGAGGTGGGCAAGCGGGGCGACATGGTGGTGCTGAACACGGACAACTACCACTTCCTCACCTATTATATAGGCATGAACTGCGTGCAGGCCACCATCAAGGGAGGAATCATCCATCCCACATAGAGGGTGATGCCACCTCTAGACGTTGGCAACGCCCATTCTTCATTCTTCATTCATCATTCTTAATTCTTCATTTACAACGCTTATGCTGACAGATTTGACCGTAAAAGATTTCCTGAACAAAGTGGCAGGCAGCGACCCCGTCCCCGGCGGAGGAAGCATCGCTGCCCTGAACGGCGCCCTGGCCTCGGCCCTGGCCGCCATGGTAGCTAACCTGACGATTGGCAAAAAGAAATACGCCGAAGTGCAAGAAGACATGCAGGCCATCGCCCAAGAAGCCGAAAGGTTGATGGGGGACTTCACCGCCGACATCGACCGCGACTCCGATGCCTACGACCGCGTGTTTGCCTGCTTCAAGATGCCCAAGGAGACGGACGAGGAAAAGGCCGCCCGCTCTGCCGCCATCCAGGAAGCCACGAAATACGCCGCCCAGGTGCCGCTGGAGGTGGCCCGGCGCGCCTGCGCCCTGATGCCCCGCATTGCCGAAGTGGCTCTGAAAGGCAACCAGAATGCCGTGACCGACGCCTGCGTGGCCATGATGTCCGCCCGCAACGCCGTCCTCGCCGCCGTGCTGAACGTGCGCATCAACCTCTCCTCGCTGAAGGACGCGGAACTGGTGACACGCCTGCAAGCCGAGGCCGACGGACTGGAACAACAGGCCATCGCCCGCGAACAAGAGCTATTGGGCAAAGTCAAAGCCATGCTCAATGCCTGATTCATCATTCTTTGTGCTTGCCGAAAATTTGCTTTCTGTCATGTTGAGCGGTGCAAAGCTGAGTCGAAACATCTCCCTAACGCCTCTCATGCACATAGTAAGATCCCTCGACGATGCTCGGGATGACAGAGAAAATGAAATTCAAACAAGCCTTTCATTCTTAATTCTATATTCTTAACTCTTCATTCTTCATTGACAATATGAACAATGTCTATCAAATAGGTTCAGGCGACTTGTCCTTCGAGCTCATCGAACGCATCCTGAACGAGAATCTGAAACTGGAGCTGGCCCCGGAAGCCAAAGCGCGCATCCAGCGCTGCCGCGACTACCTGGACCAGAAGATTGCCCAGTCCGACGAGCCGCTCTATGGCATCACCACGGGATTCGGCTCGCTGTGCAACAAGAACATCTCCGCCGACGAACTGGGCACGCTGCAAGAGAACCTCATCAAGAGCCATGCGTGCAGCGTGGGCGAAGAAATACGCCCCGTCATCGTCAAGCTGATGATGCTGCTCAAGGCCCATGCCTTGTCGCTGGGGCACAGCGGCGTGCAGGTCATCACCGTGCAGCGCATCCTGGACTTCTTCAACAACGA
>DXCK01000132.1 GCA_019116045.1 Candidatus Bacteroides merdipullorum
GAGAATGATAAACTTTATCTGGTAGGATTATATGCTCTTGTATCTAAAAATTATTGGTATGATCCTTCTAATGGTAAAGTTTCTGTCCATGAAAAAACGGTTGATTTGGATGAACTATTCCCAGGGCAAGATAAAGTTTTAGCTGATTGGTTTACTGGTGATATATGTATTCCTCATTGCGATTTGATAAATGAATCAGAATGTGGAAAAGAAATTTATTTGAAAATCAAGAAAGGAATTGTTATGCAAGTATGGGAAGTAGACCATATTGTGAAAAACCGTCTGGAAGGCGTTATCTTCGGCCAAGCTATTGGAGATGCTTTAGGAGTAGGTACAGAATTTATGTCCCGTACGGAAGTTTTTCAGAACTATCCAGGTGCTCTTTCTCTGTATTGCCAGATTATACAGGACATGCATCGTTGTAGATGGAAACCAGGTGAATGGACGGATGATACAGAAATGATGCTTTGTATAGCCAATGCCATGATTGAAGATCGGGAGATAAGGCTGGAGACAATTGCTCGCAATTTTAAGAGCTGGTTTAAGGGAAATCCGCGTGGCATAGGGAGACATACTTATAATGTATTGAGTATAGCCGATTATGAACAGGACCCGATACGGGCAGCCCGGATGATATGGGAACTTTCTGGTAGAAAGAGTGCGGCCAATGGGGCGTTGATGCGGACTTCTGTGGTCGGACTGTGGAAAGAGAATGTGGAGGCTTATGCGGAGAGTATTTGCCGCTTAACCCATGCTGACCCTAGGTGTGTAAGGGCGTGTGTGATTGTCTCTGAGTTGATTCATCGCCTGGTGTGGCAGGGAGAGGAGTTAGGTTTTGACGAGATGTTAAGCCTGGGGCGCAAGTATGACGAGCGGATAGAGCCTTATTTGTTACTAGCAAAGGAGGGGACTATGGAGAATTTGCGGTTGGATGAAGGAGAGTCAATGGGTTACACGTTGAAGGCACTTTCGGCGGCTGTCTGGTGTTTGTATCATGTGAATAGTTTTAGAGATGGCTTGATGGCTGTTGTCAATGCAGGTGGAGATGCTGATACGAATGCGGCGGTGGCTTGCAGCGTATTAGGGGCAAAGTATGGTTTTGAGGCTATCCCTCGTTGCTTTGTCATGGGCTTGCTCCACGGGGATGTTTTGAGAAAAGTCTCGGCAGATCTGTACCAGATCCTTTCTGCCCGATAGGTTGGGGATATGGCAGAAAACGAGTTGTCAGCACCTGCTCAACCTGTCCTGAGAACAGTATAATACTGTTCCTACAACACTATAATACTGTTCCCACAACACTATAATAATGTTCCCACAACACTATAATACTGTTCCTACAACAGTATAATACTGTTCTTCCGTGCAGATAAGTGTCTGTGGGAGTTCACGCAAATTCCAGTCCGAATTCGTCCTTCAGGTCCAGTAGGGCTTTGTTTTTTTGTGACATCATCTGGAACTGTTCGTCGCGGCCGTAGGCACGTACCTTTTCCGTAGGTTTACTGATGCGTACGGTCATCGTCACTTTGCTGTTCTTCAGTCGTGTACGCAAGTATTGCTGTATGGTGGGGGCGAGGTCGGTAAATTCTTTGGCTACGATGGGGTTGTCTACCACAGCTTCGAAGGTCGTGTCGTTCAGCAGGGTGAGGCGCATGTGTTGCATCCGCTTGGCTATGGCCACTTGTTCTTGCGGCATCTGGCCGGCGTATTCCTGCCAATAATAGTTGATGTCCCGCTCGTTGAAGATATAATCTTCGTCGGGAGCGGCCTCCGACACCTGTGTAGGAACGCTTGTCGTGTCGGGGGTATACGGCTTTTCTTCCGCCTGGTTGTGGCGGATGGAGATGCCCAGGCGGCCTTTGTCTATGACGGGGATTTTCTTCTCTTCTGCTTTCTGCGCATTCAGTGCTGCCGCCACTTGTGCGGCAGTGGCCTGTGCGCTGGCTTGTCCTTTCGGCTGGCGTATGGGTTGAGGCTTGGCCGGTTGTTGTACTTCGGCCCGTGGCTGCTGTGCCGGTGTAGGAGACTGTGCCGGTGCTTGGGGGTGGGTTGCGGCTGCCTGGGCAGAGATGGGTTTGAGGGCAGGCTGGGAGGAGTGCGCTTCGTGCGCCTTTCCATTCCCCGCAGTGAGCTGCGCCAGTTGTATCAATGTCAGCTCCACCAGCAGGCGCTTGTTGTGACTGAGTCGGTAGTTCAAATCGCAATCGTTACATAGTTTTATGGCCTGGTATAAGAAAGGCACGGGACACTTTTGGGCTTGCTGGCCGTAACGTTGCCGGATGCTGGCGCCTACTTCCAGCAAGGGTAGAGTGGCTGCATCTGTGCTGACCAGCAGGTCGCGGAAGTGTGATGCCAACCCGGTGATGAAGTGGTTGCCATCGAAGCCCTTGTTCAGCACGTCGTTGAACAGCAGCAAGGCGTCGCTCACTTGGTTGTTCAGCAAAACGTCCGTCAGGCGGAAATAATATTCGTAGTCCAGCACGTTGAGATTCTCTATCACCTGCTGATACGTGATGTGTCCTCCTGTGAAGCTGGCAGCCTGGTCGAAGATGGACAGTGCATCACGCATCCCTCCGTCGGCTTTCAAGGCAATGACGTTCAGGGCTTCCGGCTCGGCCGTGATACCTTCTTTTGAGGCCACGTAGGCCAGGTGGGCCACGATGTCCTCCACACCAATACGCTGGAAGTCGTATATCTGGCAACGCGACAGGATGGTGGGCAATATCTTGTGCTTCTCCGTCGTGGCCAGGATGAAGATAGCATGTTGGGGGGGCTCTTCCAATGTCTTCAGAAAAGCATTGAAAGCCGAGGCTGAGAGCATGTGCACCTCGTCGATGATGTAGACCTTGTACTTGCCTATCTGGGGCGGGATGCGTACTTGTTCTACCAACTGGCGGATATCGTCCACCGAGTTGTTGGATGCGGCGTCCAGTTCGTGTATGTTATATGAGCGGTGTTCGTTGAAGGCAGTGCAGGATTCACATTCGTTGCATGCCTCTCCGTCGGAAGTCAGGTGTTGGCAATTGATGGTTTTGGCAAAAATCCGGGCGCAAGTGGTTTTCCCTACGCCGCGCGGCCCGCAGAACAGGTATGCATGAGCCAGCTTGCCGGTGATGATGGCATTCTTCAGCGTGGTGGTCAAGGCCTGTTGTCCTACTACTGATTCGAAGGTGGCAGGACGGTATTTGCGGGCGGATACGATATAGTTTTCCATATATGAAGGGTTCAAGTGACGTTCGTAGTGTGCAAATGTAGGCAAAAAAAAGCAATATTTCGGTTATTCGTCTTATCTTTGTGGGCGTTAATAATGCTTTTGTGTCAATATGGATAAACTTGTTTCCCTTTGGGCTTTTGTTGGCAGGCATAAGTATGTCATAACCCTTACGGCTTTTTTCCTGTATGTGGCCTTCTTGGATCAGAATAGTTTGATGCGTCGTTGGGGATATTCGCTGGAAGAAAGCCGCCTGCGTGATGAAATAGAGAAATATCGGCTTGAGTATGAGGAAAATACTGAACGATTGAATGAGCTAATGGTGGATTCGGGTGCTATCGAACGCATTGCGAGAGAGAAATATTTTATGAAAAAACCGAATGAAGATATATTCGTATTTGAAGAAGATATAGCTGAATGAAAACATTGATTCCTGCCTTTTTTGTTGTTGGGGCCGTGATGTCGTTGGGCAGTGCGGTGGCCTATGTCACTCACTGGACTTTGGCTCCTTATTTCTTTATTGTTGGTTCTCTTTTGGTGGCTGTGGCGCAGATTTTTGCCCCTTCTGAGGTTGACTCCGCCAATGTGCGTCGTTTGCGTCGTCAACAGGCTTTGGGGGCTTTGATGTTGGTGCTGACAGGACCGCTGATGATTTTTCTGCATGGCAATGAGTGGATCGTCTCGCTGACCATTGCTGCCGTTATCGAATTGTTTACATCTATCCGTCTTCCGCAAGAGGAAGAAAAGTGGAAAAAGGCCCGAAAAGGTTAATAGTCCTCTTTTTTGTCAGGAAAATATAGGAATGAGATAAAATAGTATCATATTTTTGTCATTCAATCTCTTATCTTTGTGGCTGTGAATTGATACTATTTTTATGTATATCTAATAGGAAAACATAGGTATGGAAAAACATCTGACCCGGGCTGCCGTGCTTCTGGCGGCGGGCCTGTTGGTTGCTTGTAATTCGGGCAAGAAAGACCAGAAGAACACTGAAGAAGAAACCTGGACGCGGACAACGGAGACGGAGAAACTGTTGGCCAATCTGAAAAAGACGTCGGCGCAGGGCATTATGTTCGGCCACCACGACGATACGGTGTATGGCATAGGCTGGGAAGGCGAGGAAGGCCGTTCGGACGTGAAGAGCGTGTGTGGCGACTATCCGGCTGTCATCAGTTTCGATTTGGGCGAACTGGAGCTGGGCGGCCCGCGCAATCTGGATAAAATAGCTTTCGATACGTTGCGGAAGGAAATCGTAAAACAATATCAACGCGGAGGCATGGTGTCGCTCAGCTGGCATGCGCGCAATCCGAAGACCGGCGGCGATGCGTGGGACGTAAGCGATACGACGGTGGTCAAGTCTATCTTGCCGGGCGGAGAGAATCATGAGAAATTTGCCGGCTGGTTGGGCAGCGTGGCCGACTTCCTGAATTCGCTGCAGACTCCTGAAGGAGTGAAGGTGCCGGTGCTCTTGCGCCCGTGGCACGAACATACGGGCAGCTGGTTCTGGTGGGGCAAGAAACTTTGCACGCCCGATGAATATAAGACCTTGTGGCACATGACAGTCGACAGCCTGCGCGTGCATGGCGTGGACAATGCGCTCTATGCCTATTCTCCCGGCAGCGAGCCGCAGGACACGACACAGTATTTGGAGCGCTATCCGGGCGATGAACTGATTGACGTGGTGGGCTTTGACACGTATTACTCGGGGGGAAAGGATGATTTCATGGCAAAGATGGACCGTATGTGTGGCATCGTTACCGCTTTGGGCAAGACGCATGACAAAGTGGCTGCCGTGACGGAGACCGGCTACGAGGGTATCCCCGACAGTAAGTGGTGGACCGAAACTTTGTATCCTGCTGTGACCAAATATCCCGGTTTGTCTTATGTGTTGGTGTGGCGTAACGCTCGCGAGAAGGTGACGCACTTCTATGCTCCCTATCCGGGTCAGGTGTCTGCCGATGATTTCGTGGAGTTTTATAAGAATCCAAAGACCTTGTTTGCAGCGGATGTACAGCTTTACCAGTAAATAATAGGAAAATAAGAAATCACAGATAGATCAATCAATATGGAAAAGTCATTTAATGAAAAAGTAAAGGAACTCTTTCAGAAACATGAAGCCTTGATTTCTCGGAAGAATATTCCTGTCGAGGGTGGCAATGGCATTTTTACCCGTTATCAGTATCCTATCCTGACAGCTGCCCATGCGCCGATTTTCTGGCGTTATGATTTGGACGAAAAGACTAATCCCTACCTGATGGAGCGTATCGGCGTGAATGCAACTTTGAACTCGGGTGCTATCAAGTGGAATGGAAAGTATCTGCTGGTGGTACGTGTAGAGGGCGCTGACCGCAAGTCGTTCTTTGCCGTGGCCGAAAGTCCTAACGGTGTGGACAATTTCCGTTTCTGGGATTATCCCATCACAATGCCGGATGATGTGGTGCCTGCCACCAACATCTACGACATGCGCCTCACGGCCCATGAAGACGGATGGATTTACGGTATCTTCTGTGCCGAACGTCATGATGACAATGCTCCCGCCGGAGACCTGTCTGCCGCTACAGCTACGGCCGGCATTGCGCGTACCAAGGACTTGAAGACTTGGGAACGTCTGCCTGACCTGAAGAGTAAGAGCCAACAACGCAATGTGGTGCTGCATCCAGAGTTTGTGGATGGGAAATATGCGCTTTACACTCGTCCGCAAGATGGATTCATCGATGCCGGCAGTGGTGGAGGCATCGGCTGGGCATTGGTGGACGATATCACACATGCTGAAGTGAAAGAGGAAAAAATCATAGACCAGCGTTATTATCACACCATTAAGGAGGTGAAGAATGGGGAAGGGCCGCATCCTATCAAAACTGCGAAAGGTTGGTTGCATTTGGCTCATGGCGTACGTGGCTGTGCTGCAGGTTTGCGTTATGTGCTTTATCTGTATATGACTTCATTGGAAGACCCTTCGAAACTGATTGCTTCTCCCGCAGGGGCTTTTATGGTGCCTGAGGGTGATGAGCGTGTGGGTGATGTAAGCAATGTGCTCTTCTCTAACGGTTGGATAGCAGATGAAGATGGTACTGTATTCATTTATTATGCGTCCAGTGACACGAGGATGCATGTTGCCACATCTACGGTAGATAAGTTGGTGGACTATTGTTTGAATACGCCGGCCGATGGCTTCACTACAACGGCTTCGGTGGAAAAACTGAAGAAACTGATTGATAAAAATTTTAAAGTGGGATTTTAAGCTCTGAAATAATAATTGTAGTAAACGCGCGAGGGCAAGCCACATGAGCTGTCTGTGGCTTGCTGCTCGCAAATTAATTTTTAAGTAATCATTAACTCTGAATCAAGTATCATGGCGACATTGAAAGAAAAAATAGGCTATGGGTTTGGCGACATGTCTTCGTCAATGTTCTGGAAAATCTTCTCTTATTACTTGCCTTTCTTTTATTCTAATATTTTTGGCTTGACATTGGCTGATGCGGGCTTGTTGATGTTGATAACTCGCATTTGGGATGCGGTTTCAGACCCGATGATGGGTGTGATAGCCGACCGCACGAAAACCCGCTGGGGGCGTTATCGCCCTTATCTGCTGTGGGTATCTGCTCCGTTTGCGATTGCGGGGATTTTGCTTTTCACCACTCCTGATTGGAGTTATACAGGGAAACTGATTTGGGCTTATGCCACTTATATATTGATGATGACTGTCTATACTGGTATCAATGTGCCTTACGGGGCTATGTTGGGGGTGATGACGGATGATTCGAATACCAAGACTGTCTTTTCTTCTTACCGCATGTTCTTTGCCTACGGTGGTAGCTTTATTGCTTTGGGGGCTTGGGAACCTTTGTGCAATGCGTTCCGTTCGATGGGTTATAGCCAGGCCGGCAGTTGGCAATATTCTATGATAATTATTGCATGTATCTGTTTCTGTGGTTTCTTGCTTTGTTTCAGCATGACCCGTGAGCATGTAAAGAATGTCTCTGGCGAATCGCTGGGAAAGGACGTGAAGTCGTTAGTGACCAACTCGCCGTGGTGGATATTGAATGGCGTGGCTTTGCTGTCTAACTTCTTCAACACTGTACGTGGTGCTACGGCGGCTTATTATTTTAAGGATTGTGTCAGTGGTGATGCTTTCTTGGATTTCGGGGCGTTTACCATAGTGCTGTATGCGGGTCTTTTCTTAATGATAGGTGAGGTTTGCAATATGTTGGGGGTAGCGTTGGCTGTTCCTTTCTCCACTCGTTTGGGTAAGAAGTCTACCTATTATTTGGCTTTGGTTTGTCTTGTGGTTTTCAGTATCTTGTTCTTCTTTGTGCCCAATACGGTTGCCGGCTGGTGGTTGATGATGTTGTTCCAAGTGCTGATATCTATTTGTACGGGTATCATATCTCCGTTGATATGGAGTATGTATGCCGATGTGGCTGACTATGCCGAACATAAAGATGGTACAGCTTCCACGGGTCTGATATTCTCTTCGGGTTCTATGGCGCAGAAGTTTGGCGGTGCTTTTGCCGGTTGGGCAGTAATGGCGCTGCTGGCTGCCTTCGGTTATAATACTGCGGAAGATGCCGTGCAGACTCCTGAGGCTATCAATGGTTTGAAGTATCTGATGAGCTTCATTCCGGCCGGAATAGCTGTGCTTTCTGTTTTGGTAATATTCATTTATCCGTTGAACCGCTCGCGGATGGCTACTATCAACGCTGAACTGAAAGAGCGGAGAAAGGAGAATAAATAAGATGAAAGATATTGCAGTGATGAAGAAGGAGGTGCAGGATGAGTTGGTCAATGACATCTTGCCTTTCTGGATGAATAAAATGATTGACAGTGAGAATGGTGGTTTCTATGGCCGTATCACCGGGCGGGAGAAACTGATGCCCGAGGCTGAAAAAGGAGCCATCTTGAATGCTCGTATCTTGTGGACCTTTTCGGCTGCTTATCGTTTGCTGAAGAAGCCTGAGTATCTGGAGACGGCCACGCGGGCTAAACGCTACATCATCGACCATTTCTATGACAAGGAATATGGCGGGGTGTATTGGTCGGTCGACTATAAAGGCGAACCGCTGGACACGAAGAAGCAGATTTACGCCATTGGTTTTGCCATCTATGGATTGAGTGAGTATCACCGGGCCACGGGCGACCAGGAGGCGTTGGATTATGCCATCCGGTTGTTCGAAAGCATCGAGGAGCATAGCTTTGATACGAAGAAGAATGGCTATTGCGAAGCCCTGACGCGGGAATGGGGCGAGATTGCTGATATGCGTTTGAGCGACAAGGACGAGAACGAGCGCAAGACGATGAATACCCACCTGCATATCCTGGAGCCATATACCAACCTGTATCGCGTGTGGAAAGACAAGCGGCTGGAGAAGCAGTTGCGCAACCTCATTAAGTTGTTTACGACCAAGATTCTGAACATCAGGACGGGGCATTTGGAACTGTTCTTCGACGACGACTGGACGAGTAAATACCGCATCATTTCCTATGGGCATGACATCGAGGCGTCGTGGCTCATACACGAAGCAGCTCTTGTGTTGGGCGACCCGGAGGTGCTGGCCAAGGTGGAGCCGCTGGTGGAATACATTGCAGCGGCGGCCGATGAGGGCTTGACGCCTGATGGGGCTATGGTGTATGAGATGCTGGAGGACAAAGGGAAGACGGACACAGAACGCCATTGGTGGGTGCAGGCCGAGAACGTGGTGGGACACGTCAACTTGTATCAGTACTTTGATGACGAAGTGGCTTTGCAGAAGGCTTTCCGTTGTTGGAACTTTATTAAGGAACACTTGATTGACCGGGTGAATGGAGAGTGGCATTGGAGTGTCTTCTCCGATGGTTCGGTGAATGTGAGCGAAGACAAGGCCGGGTTCTGGAAGTGCCCTTATCACAACGGGCGCATGTGTATGGAGATTATAGAACGTTTTAAATAATAATAAGTAGTTAAAGATGAAGAAGTTCTTCGTTTCTTTGTTAATCCTGCTGGCGGGCTGGGGAACGGCTTCGCAGGCACAGGCGGTGTTTCCTGATTTTAGCAAGCTGAATTTCGGGTGCGACGGCAACAGCATTACGGCTGGCGAGCAGTGGTCGAAGACGGTGGTCGACTTGCTGGGCTTTGCCACGCATCACAACGTGGCGGTGGGTTCGGCCACGTGGGCTTGCCATCCTGATACGCAAGACTACGGCAGTCCCGATTTTGCCGGCATCTCCGGAGGGTGGCAGCCTACGGAGGATAAGAAAGAGTTGCAGATGCGCCACAACAACGTGGCTAAGGTGCATATACAGAAGTTTATTGCCGAGGTGGAGAGTGGCGCGTATCCCGTGCCCGATGTCTTTGTCTTCTCGATGGGGACCAATGACCGTAACCTGGGCAGTGCCGCCGAAGCCTTGAAGGGCAAGACGCTGGACGAGGTGGACGTGACGACTATGGCCGGCGGCGCGCGTTGGGCCATACAGACGATTCTGGAGAAGTACCCCAAATGCCGCGTCTTTGTCTGCACGCCCATACAGACGGGCAGCGTGGAGCACAACGAGCAGAATCTGGAGAAGATTGCTATCTTGCGCGAGCTGTGCCAGGCTTTGTCTGTGCAACTGATTGACTGCTACGGCGAAAGCGGTATCTGCGAGAAGTTCGAAGAGCCCTCTTCGCGCGGCCGTTACCTGCGCGATGGCCTGCATCCCGACGTCGAGGGGCAGGTGCTGATGGGGCGTTACATTGCCAAGGAGATTCGCAACAACTTCTTTTGAAGTTCTTCTTGATTTGATCTGAGGGGGAGAAGGGCAGCCAGGCCCTCTCCCCCTTTTTCTTTATCGAGCAACTTGCTCGATTACGTTCGAGCGGTTTGCTCGCTTCCTATGCAGCGGTTTGCTGCCTTAGGATGCGGCGGTTTGCCTCCTTACTATTTGGCAACCCGCCAAGTCTTCGTTTGGCACTTCAGAAGGGGAAGAGCAGGGGCAGGGCAAACACCATCACCACGCCCATGATGATTTGCAGGGGCAGGCCGACTTTGATATAGTCCATAAACGTGTATTGTCCGGCGGGCATCACCAGCGCGTTGGGCGGCGTAGAGAAGGGCGAGGCGAAGCACATGCTGGCGGCCACGGTCACGGCAAACAGGAAGGGCACGGGGCTGACGCCGATTTGCAGGGCACTTTGCAGGGCGATGGGGGCCATCAGCACGGCGGTCACCGTGTTGCTGATGAACATCGTCAGCAGTGATGTCGTGAAATAGATGCCTGCCATCAGGGCCAGGGGGCCGTAGGAGCCGAGGCCGCTGACCAGTGTGTCCGAGATGTATTCCGAAGCGCCGGTCTTTTCCAGGGCGATGGACATGGGCAACATGCCGGCAAAGAGCATGATGGTCTCCCAGTTGATGGTCTTGTAGGCGGCTTCGACGTTGCGGAAGCAGCCGGTCAGCACCATCAGCATGGCGGCTATCATGACGGCGGTGACGGGCGCCACGGGGATGAAGTCGAACACCATCATGGCCACCATCAGCAGCATGATGAGCGCGGCTACGGGTGCTTTGTAGTCCAAGGTCACTTTGGCTGCCTCTTCCAGCGGTTGTCCCAGCACCACCCAGTCGGAGCTTTCGTTGCTCAGGCGGGCGATGTCTTGCCAGGTGCCTTGCACCAGCAGTACGTCGCCGCTGTGCATGCGTTCGCGTCCCAGGTCTTGCAGCAGGTATTCTTTCTTGCGTCGTATGCCCAGCACGTTGACGTTGAATTTGTCGCGGAATCCGGCTTCTTTCACCCGCTGGTTTACGATGTCCGACGAGGGCGTCAGCAGGATTTCGGCGATGCCGATGTCGTAAAAGTCCAGCCGGTTGTCCGTGTGGCTGGCCATCTCCGTCTCGTGCCCGTCCATCAGTTCCAGTGCATAGTCTTTCACGAAGCGCTCCACGTCGGCGGCGTGTCCGTTGATGTAGAGCACGTCGCCCGCTGCCACGACTGTGTCGGCCGAGGCCAGCCGTTGTGTCACGGTCTTCAGAAAGCGGTGCTGCGAGGCTTCGCCGCGTCGCACTTCCAGGATGTTCAGCCCGTAGCGGCGTCGCACGTCCAGGGTCAGGATGGTCTGTCCTACGATGCCCGACGTGGCGGCGGCACGCAGGCGGAAGAGGTTGTTGCTGAGCCCGTATTCTTTGACCAGCTCGTTCAGCGATTTGCCCGTGGCGGCCTGTTCGTTGCGGTCTTGTTTCTTCGACAAGAACCAGCGTGTCAGTGGCAGCAGCACCACGATGCCCGTCAGCATGCACAGCAGTCCGACGGGCAGGAAGGAGAAGAAGGCCAGCGGTTCGTGTCCGGCGTTGGTCAGCACTTCGTCTATGATGAGGTTGGGCGGCGTGCCGATGAGCGTCATCATGCCTCCCATGCTGCTGGCAAAGGCCAGGGGCATCAGCAGGCGTGCGGGCTGTGTGCCGGCGTTGATGGCCAGGCTGACCACGATGGGCAGCATCAGGGCCACCGTGCCCGTGTTGCTGACGAAGGCGCCGATGGCCGACGTGGCAATCATCACCAGCAGGAAAAGTTTCAGCTCACTCTTGCCGGCCAGCTTCAGCAGGCGCGAGCTTATCATCTTGGCCAGTCCCGTCTGAAAGATGGCCCCGCCGACCACGAACAGGCCGACCATCATCACTACCACCGAGTTGGAGAAGCCGGACAGCGCCTCTTCGGGCGTGAGGATGTGGAACACGAGCAGTGCGATGAGCGAGCACAAGGCCACGATGTCCGAGCGCACTTTGCCGGAGACGAAAAAGGCTGCCGAGAGGGCCAGGATGATGAGGGTAGTCAGCATAACGGATAAAGTTCTTATGTGTATCGTTGTGCAAAGATACGAAGAATTTCTTACATTAACGGGCCTCGCGCGGCTCATCCCGGCGCAATCGCTCGCTTGTCCGCCAAAAAAGTACCTGTCGGCTTGCCTTTCTTCCGAAATCCTGCTATTTTTGCGCGTACGAATCGCAGCATACCTCTCAGCCTGTCCGGCCCCCGGGGTGGAGGCGGCGAAGCAGGCGTTTCCTTCTTCCGAAGCGTAGCCTTGCTTCTGTCGGACAACGGGCCGGCTTCTTCCGAAGCACTTGCTCCGTGCTCTTGAGGCACGTGCCTTGGCAGAAGGTGTCCGGCGGATGGGCAAGGTGCTGCAATAGATAAAACGGTATGAAAGACAAAGCATTAACCCTTCTGCTGGCAGCCGCTTTCCTCCTGCCGCTCGTCCTGCGGGCCCAGGTGGGCGAACTGCCGCGCGTCAGGCCCGAAACCCAGGGCGTTCCCTCGCGGGCCGTGGCCGAATTGTTTGACTCGCTGATGGCCTTGCCCCGCACGGACATCCACAGCGTGCTGGTGATGCGCCACGGCGCAGTGGTGGGCGAGATGTATCCTGCCCCCTTCGCCCCGAAGTTCAGGCACACGATGTATTCCTGCTCCAAGACCTTTGTGGGGGCGGCCGTCGGACTGGCCATTGCCGACAACCGCCTGCGGCTGACCGACCGCGTGGGGGCGTTCTTCCCCGAACTCCTGCCGGACACCGTGTCGCCCGACTTGGCGCGGCTGACCGTGCGCGACCTGCTGACCATGACCTCCGGCATCACCCCCGATTGGAGCATGCGCAGCCTGACGCCCGATTGGATAAAGACCTATCTCGCTAAGCCAGTCGCCGGCGTCGGCACGAAATTTCAGTACGACTCCATCGCCACCTACCTGCTCTCGGCCCTCGTGCAACGCGCCACGGGGATGACCCTGCTGGACTATCTGCGCGCCAAGTTGTTCACCCCCCTGCACATCACCGAGGTCGACTGGGAGCTGAGCCCCGAAGGCTACAACACGGGAGGCTGGGGCCTGCACATCCAGACGGAGTCGCTGGCCAAGTTCGGGCAGCTGCTGCTGGACGGAGGCAAATGGCACGGCCGACAGCTGTTGCCCGCCGACTGGGTGAAGTCGATGATGACCGAACAACAACCTGGCACGGGCTACGGATTCCAGATGTGGCAATGCGAATACCCCGGCGCCTGGCGGGCCGACGGGGCGTTGGGACAGTACATACTCGTCATTCCGGACAAAGACATGGTGGTGGTCATCACCGAATGTACGCTGATTGACGGCGCCCGCCAGCGACGCCTGGTGTGGGACAAGCTCTTGCCCGCCCTGTCCGACGCACCGCTGCCTCCCGCCGACCGCGATTTTGCACGCCTGCAACGAAAGCAGTCGACCTACACCCTGCCGCTGCCCGAAGGCAAACCATCGTCCCCCCTGGCCCGCCCATTCGAAGGGAAACGCATCCGTCTGGAGGCCAACAAATATGGCTGGCAGACGCTTGAATGGCAACCGGCCGCCCATCGCCCGGCGCTGCAACTGAAGGTGACCGCAGACCACGGACAATGCTTTACGCTGGATTTCGGCTATCGCCAATGGCTCACGACCCCTGTCGACGTCTGCCCCCCTTACTCCATCTCGCCCATAGGCGCCTTCACGGGCATCCCCCGTCCTTTTCACGCCTCAGGCAGTTACGCCTGGCCCGAGCCCGACGTGCTGCGCCTGCAAGTGCACTACGTCGATTGGGTCAGCGCCCTGGGCTTGGAGCTGAGGCTCGACGGCACAGCCGCAACCCTTACCGTGCGCGAAAACTATTCCTCCGCCCCGCAAATCCTTAACGGCACCTTCGAATGAACATCTTCCGAATCACATACGTGCTGGTGCGACCCTACACCTGGCTCTGCCGCTTCCGCCACCGCCGGGGCTATGGCGTACATTCACCCTTTGCCTTCAACTTCATCACCCGCGTTGTCTACGAGCGCACGCCCTATTACAAGTATGCCGGGCTGCGCGCGCTCGAAAAGCAGATGAAGCCCACACGCAGTGCGGAATGGCTGTACGAGCCTTTGCGTGTGAAGCGCCTCTTGTTCAGACTTGTCAATTACTCCCAACCCGCAACCGTGGTCGATGCCGGCCGTCTGGCAGCATCGTCTCTTTACCTGAAAGCAGCCTGCGAACATGCCGACTATGTGGGTGCCACCGACCTCTCCGAACTCTTTCTCGAAGCCGGCGTGCCTGTCGACTTCCTCTACCTGCACGACTATCGGAACCCCGGCCTCATGAAAGACGTGTTTCAAGTCTGCGTCCCCCGCACCACCGAACGCTCTCTGTTCGTCATCGAAGGTATCCACTACACGCGGAACATGACCGCGCTCTGGAAACGTATGCAGCAAGATCCGCGCGTAGGCATCACCTTCGACCTCTACGACCTGGGCATCCTCTTCTTCGACAAATCGAAAACCAAGCAAGACTATATTGTAAACTTCTAATATCCTATCCTATGACATCCTACAAAAAAAGTCCCCTTTATACCAAGACCGGCGATGCCGGCACCACCTCGCTGGTGGGTGGCATCCGCGTCCCCAAGACACACATCCGACTGGAAGCCTATGGCACGGTAGACGAACTGAACGCATGTCTCGGCCTGCTGGCCACCTACCTGGCAGACGAGCAAGACCAATGTTTTGTCCGTCGCGTGCAAGACACCCTCTTCACCATCGGTTCTCACCTGGCCACCGACTGCACACAAACGCCCGATGCCTCGGCCAACGTCGTCTCCCCTTCGTTGGTCGAGCACATGGAGCACGAAATAGACCGCCTGGACAGCCTCTTGCCCCGTCTCACAGCTTTCGTCCTGCCTGGCGGAAGCCGTGGAGCTGCCGTTTGCCACCTCTGTCGCACCGTATGTCGGCGGGCCGAACGTCGCATCTTAGCCTTGTCTCAAGAGGCCGAAATCGCTTCTTTATGCCTGGCCTACATGAACCGATTGTCCGATTATCTGTTCGTTCTGTCCCGCAAAATGAATCAAGACGAGAAAAAAGGTGAAATATTCTGGCAGAATGATTGCAGGTGAAATAAAATGTTATACATTTGCCGAAAAATAGAGAGAAGATAAAATAGATACGATTTAAATACTTATAAATTATGTATTGGACATTGGAATTGGCTTCCAAATTGGAAGACGCTCCTTGGCCGGCAACTAAGGACGAACTTATCGATTATGCCATGCGTTCAGGTGCTCCGCTTGAGGTGATAGAGAATCTTCAGGAAATGGAAGATGAGGGTGAGATTTATGAAAGCATTGAAGACATTTGGCCCGATTATCCCAGCAAGGAAGACTTCTTTTTCAACGAGGATGAGTATTGACGCAAGTATTTGAACTTTCTGTGTGACAGAAATGTGAGACAATAAGATGGATGGCTGTTAGTGGTCATCCATTTTTTATATTTACTGATATGATACGAATCAGAAAATCTACTTTTACTGACCTGCCTGTGCTGATGGAGCTTTATGAGCATGGTCGGCGTATTATGCGCAACAGTGGAAACCACAAACAATGGACGGGTGGGTATCCGTCCGAGAAGCTGGTTAGTAATGATATAGTCAGCGGGCATAGCTTCCTGTGTTTGAACGAGGCGGGGTGTGCGGTAGGTACTTTTGCTTTCATCACAGGCGTAGATCCTACGTATCTACGGATTTACGACGGGAGATGGTTGGATGAAGACAGCCCTTATGCAACCATTCATCGTTTGGCAAGCCGAGAAGATGCCACAGGCGTGGCGGCGGCTTGCTTGGACTGGTGTTACATGCAGGTGCCTAACCTCCGGGCTGATACTCACCGTGACAACTATATCATGCAGCACATTTTGCTGAAACACGGTTTCCGCTATTGCGGTATCATCTATTTGCAGAACGGAGATGAGCGCCTTGCTTATCAGAAACTGTAGTCTGCCCGTAGTTTATTGTACGCTGTATTTGGCTTTCAGGTCTTTTATGCTCATTCCTGTGAAGTAGTCTTCCACAAAGTCCCAGCGTTGCGTGTCGTCTAAGCGGTTTGTGCCGAAGAACAGGTTGAACAGTTCGATTTGTTCCTGGAAAATCAGCTCGTTGGTGTCCAGAATGCGGTTGCGGTAATCGTTTGTGGCGGCCAGTTGTTGCAGGGTGGTGGGGGCGTTGAAGCGGACCAGCACGCAGGGTGTCCCTCCTCCTTCTACGCTGAAGGACAGGCAACCCAGCATGGACAAGAGGTTGAGCAGGGTGTTGAGGTCGGAGAAGGGGGTGCAATAGAACGTCAGCCGGGCACCGCGGGTACCTGTGATGCGTTGTGTGCACAGTTTTTGGTAGCGGCTGAGCAAGAGGTCGAAGCCGCGTGTGACGGTGAATAGCAGGTCTGTGCTTTCTTTCTTTTTCGCGCTGCTGATGTAGCTGACGCTGCGCCCTTCTTCGGTGCGGCTTTCCAGCAGTGAGCCGATGAAACGCTTGGCTGAGCGTACGTCCATCTGGTGTTCGGCAAAGATGTTGCGCAATTCTTCTTCTTCAAACTTGCCTTTGTTTTTGATCAGTGCCATTTTCATCATGTTGGTCAGGCTTTTGAACAAGGCGTCTAGTTTTTGACGAATCTCGGTGGCATTTTCTTTCAGCAAGATTTCGTGTTTGCCTACGGCCACTGCCCGCGAACCTTCGCGCAGGGTGCCGTTATTCAGTTTTTGTTTGAACTCTTTGTAGCCTAGTTCGGGGAATCCTTCTTCCCACAGTTTTTCCAGTCGTGCCTTGTAGACGCCTTCTTCGCCTGCCACGGGGGTGAGCCATTGGGCGTACTGGCGGGCAAAATCCGGTCCGGTTTTGTCTTGGATGTATCCTTCGGTCAGCAGGTTGCGGGGGCTTATTTCCAGCAGGTGGCTGCCGTAGCGTCGTGCGATGTCGTCTTCCAGCCACAGCAGGGCGGTCTTGGTGAATTGTCCCAGTTCGGCTTCGTATTCCAGTTTGTTTTTCGTACGCGGCAGTTTCACCACAAACTCGAAGTCGGAGAGTGATACGAGCATTTCTGTTTTTTCTCCTTTCATCTGATAGACTTCGACCAGTTTTTGCAGGATGAGTGCCAACTGTTCTTGTGCGATGTTTCCCATTTGGTGCAGCCGCTTCATGTAGTAGAAGTCCCGTTCGTGGAAGTCGGTGGCGGCTATGCCTTGCACGTTGGCGTCGCGTGCTGCGCGCCCTACTTCTTGGATGTAGTCGACAAACGTGCTGGAGGGGGCTACGTGGTAGACGCGGTCGATGTCGCTGATGTCCACGCCCATGCCGAAAGCTTTGGTGGCCACGATGAGGCGTTTTTCTCCGCTCTTGAAGTCTTGCACGATTTCTGCTTTCTGTTCGCGTTCCTTTTTGCCGTAATACGAGGCTACCAGGTGCCAGTTCTGCGCCCGTACCCACGACTTGATGCGCATGTCTATGCCTCCGGCGAAGGGGTAGTAGAGCAGCGTCTTGTGCTTCTCCAGATACTCTTCGATGCGTGCCGATATGACCCGTTGTTTGGCTTTGTCGTACGTTTCGCCCTCGTCGATGCCCATTTGTCGGATGTCGAAGCCTATGTTGCGGCGTCTCACGGTGCCGATGTAGAGCACGCACGGTGCCATTTGCAGCGAGCGGACGGTTTCGAACACCATGTCATTGTCTCCTTGTGGGTTCCAGACCGCTGTGGCCGTCAGGGCAAACAGCGGGAAGGCGTAGCCCAGTGTCTCTTTCAACCCCGTCAGGTAGCGGCCGAGGAACCAGTAGTCTACGCGGAACTCCTTACCCCAGGTCGTCACCGTGTGGGCTTCGTCTACTACGACCAGGCCGATGCGGCGGTCGCCCGTGAAGTGGCGGATGTCGTACGACAAAAGCAGTTCTGGCGAGAGGTAGAACAGGTCTATTTCGCCTTCGCGCACCTGGCGGTAGACCTCGGCTTTTTGTTCCGGCGAGAGGTCGGACGAGGCGTATCCCACGCGCGTGTAGCCTATTTCCTGCAGGCTTTCTACCTGGTCTACGATGAGGGCTTTCAGTGGCGATACGACCAGGGTGAGTGTCCCGTGTTCGCGGCCCAGCCAGATGGCGGGCAGTTGGAACAGCAGCGACTTGCCCGAGCCTGTCGGGGCGGTCAACAGGATGTTGTCCACTTCCGGGGTATCTTGCAGGCCTTTTTCTGCTTCGCGCAGGACGTGTTCTATCAGTTGTCCCTGCGAGATGCTGATTTTCTCTTTTCCTTTGAAGAGGTCGTCGTAGATTTCCAGGTCGCGGAAGTCTTCGTATCCGTAGGTTTCTTTCAGCAATGCCTTGACCGATTCGCGGCAGGTGTCTGGCAGGTTACGCTGTTTGAGTTGCGGCAGCGGGCGCGTTGTATTGTCGTGTGGTTCTGTCATCATCGTTGTATGCGTAGTTGGGGTGAATGTACGTGTGTTTCGTTTTTCTGCTTGAGGCTCCCGTCAAGGAACTGGCAGACTGCGAGTCAGGGCGATGCTTGTGGGCAGAAATTCGAATCGGGTGTAAATGTAAGGGAAAAAACTGAGAGATAAGGTGAAGGAGGCGTTTTTTTTCGGTGAAGAAGTTTTTTTAAGAGATTTCGCCTGCGCTTTTGTCCGGATTGCTTTCGGTTGCTGTCCTTGGCCGATGGATGGTTGGCGGGCATAAAAAAAGAGAACCGCTTTTCTGCGGCTCTCCGGGCTTGGAAGTGGTGCCACCAGGGATTGATGTGTCCTTGTAAGCACTTGTATCTCAACGCTTTGCCTTTGGCTTCTATAAAAAAGCCACGAGACTGGCACGTTTAATCTACAATAGAATTCACCTTATTTCAGAAACACG
>DXCK01000133.1 GCA_019116045.1 Candidatus Bacteroides merdipullorum
TTTGTTTTCTTCTTTGTTCATCAAGGTCTGCATAAGCGTTATCGTTTTGCCCGATTGGTGTTGATTGTCTGCCACAAGGTTATCTGCCGCTACCACCCCGCCCGTTGGGCACCCCTCCTCCCCGGAGGAGGGGAATTGGGTTACCATCCCGCTTGGTCTGTCATCCCGAGACAGCAGGCTGTGCGGAGGGGTTTCACTCTGCAAAGTTACGTTTATTTCCCGTATTTCCCACTATGTCAAAGAGCGAATTGTTTATAATTAGGTTTGGGAGGCGCCGCATCGTTGCGGCGTGTTCTCCGGTTGTTTCTGTCTGCATAGGAGGCACCGCATCCTTGCGGTGCTTGGGTATGTGTGGGGCAGGGATGCCCCACCTCCTGTGTGCGTTCCTGGTGGGGGTTACTACCCGGAGGGTCCGGGGGGTTATAACCCGGAGGGTCCGGGGGGTTACTACCCGGAGGGTACCGGGGGTTACTACCCGGAGGGTACCGGGGGTTATAACCCGGAGGGTACCGGGGGAAGATTTATCCGAAGGTGCCCTGCCCGCTGTCGTCGTCATCGTCGCCGCCGGGTGTCACTGTGCCGCTGCCTTGTCCGGGGTCGACGTAAGCCGAGCCTACTCCCAGCGGGGTGTCGAGCACATACGTGCGCGGCGTCTTTACGGTACTGCCACTGCTGCCGTACTGCGTCGTCACGCTCACCGTCCACAGCCCGTCGGTCACCTGTGCGGGCAGGACGAAGATGAGGCGCGTGGGTTCGTTGACGACGATGTCGGCCAGCGGGACCTTGACGGTGGTCGAGGGGGTCTCGACGTTGGTGAAGAGCACGCCCACCGAGGGGTCGTCGCCCACCACCTTGATGTTGCGCCCGGTCAGTGTGAGGGTCTTGCCGGCCTCGGGGGCGCGGGTCAGGGCGGTGCCGTCGGCGGCGCGGGTCTCGGCCACGGCGCCGTTGAGCAGCGGGCCCACCACGGCGGGCTGGGTGAATATCTCGAGGCGGCAGGCCTGCATGGTCTCGCGCAGCAACTGGCCCTGCGAGACGGTGGCGTAGACCTTGACGCGGTCGTGGTCGACGGGCTTGGAGAGGTCGGCCTTCACCACCGTGCCCGAGGCGGCGGGCTGGTAGAGGGCGGTGGGGGTGGAGACGATGTAGCCCGAGGCCACGGCGTCGGCCTTCAGTTGCTCCAGGCCGTTGATGATGGCGTAGACCTCGTCGGCATTGCGGTTGGTCTGCGCGGCGTATTCGCGGGCCAGGTCTTGCAGCGAGAGCGAGCCAACGGTCTTGGCACGCAGGTAGTAGTCGTCGGTACGTTCGGTCAGCGCGGCGTCGTAGGCCATGAGGCTGATGAGTTTCTTAAATGTACTGCTCATGATAAATAATGATTAATGGTTAATGAATAGTGGTTAATGGTTAATGGTTAATGGTTGTCATCCTGTCACCCCGAGCGTGGCCGAGGGGTCTCAAGATTGGTTTAGTGAGATGTCTCGACTTCGCTCGACATGACAGAATTGTCCATTGTCCATTGTCAATTGCTTGGTGTCCATTGTCCCTCGTAGCTGCCGGGGTCGAGGTAGTCGCCCGAGCCGCGGTAGCCGTAGTAGATGGTCTGCCACTGTGCGCCGCCCCAGTTGGCTAAGCCTGCGGCGGTGTCCTCCGTGGTGCCCTCGTCGGTCAGGAAGAGGGTGGTGGTGGTGGAGGAGCGATAGAATATGTTGCTACCTACGGTGGTGCTGGGCACGGCGATGTTTTTTAGGCTGGTGCAATACGCAAAGGCTTCGATTCCAATGTCATTGGCTGCTGGCAGGTTTATGTTTCCCAGCTTTTCGCAAGAGTAAAAGGCATAGCTCCCAATCCTTGTGGCTGCTGGCAGGTCTATGCTTGTCAGGCTGCTGCACATATTAAAGGCATTGCTTCCAATGCTTGTGGCTTTTGGCAGGTCTATGCTTGTCAGGCTGGCGCAATTATCAAAGGCATAGTCTCCAATCGTTTCGGCTGCTGGCAGGTCTATGCTTGTCAGGCCGCTGCAACCCTGAAAGGCACTGCTTCCAATGCCTGTGGCTTGTGGCAGGTCGATGCTTTCCAGGTTGGTGCACACCCCAAAGGTATTGTCTCCAATCGTTTCGGCTTTTGGCAGGTCTATGCTTGTCAGGCTGGCGCAATTATCAAAGGCATAGTCTCCAATCGTTTCGGCTTTTGGCAGGTCTATGCTTGTCAGACTGGTGCAACTACTAAAGGCATAGTCTCCAATGCTTGTGGCGTGCAGGATAGCCACAGCTTGTAGTGAGGTGTTGAGGAAGGCAAATTGGGTCGGCACTGTCAGCCCCCCTGTTACTCCCGATTCAGCCACGATGTAGAGGTGGGTGACGCTTGCGAGCTTGTCCGTCAGGGCATTGAGGTCGTCGTTGTTGATAGTGCCCGTCACATACACCCGGCCGGAGAGGTTGTCGAGGTTGTTGGTCGTGGAGAGCGACCCCGGCGTGGGGCAGTACAGCACGGTCACGCCCGCGACTTCGGTGCCCGTGGCCGTCAGCTCCTGCCAGCCCGTGCTGGTGGTGCTCAGGGCGCTTACCTGCGCCTTGCTGACACTGAGGGTCAGCATCAGACATTCGCCGGCGGTGGGGGCGGATGCATCTGTGCCGGGGTTGTAGGTATAGGTTTCGCTGCCCAGGGTGATGGTCAGGGCGGGCAGGGAGGCGTAGGTGGCGGGGTCGAGCAGGGCGTAGTGTGCGCCGTTGGTGTGCCACAACTCGGTGTTGCTGTCCTTTATCGTCACCTCGGCCCTGTCCAGGTCGGCGTCGGTCAGGCCCGTGCCCGCCGTCAGCGTGACGCACAGTTGGGCGCGCATGTGGCGCAGGGTGAAGGAGGTGGTGGGGGCGGTCTGCCCGCTGTACTCCAGGATGTCATACTCGTGCCAGTTGTCGGCGGTGAACTCATCGGGCATGCCGATGGGATCGGAGACGGGGGTGCGGAGGGTGACGGACTGTTTCCCACCTGTCAGCCAGTAGGCGGGGTCGTTGGCGTCGGGTGTCCACACATTATTATTATAGGTATATAGCCCGGTGCTGGTCTGTCCGTCGTAGGTGATGGTGGCTTGCAGTCTGCTGCCCTCCACGAAGCTGCCCTCGATGGGTTGTGCATCGGCGCGGGTGTTGCTGCCGGCTATGCGCAGGTCTTCTATCACCAGTGCCTGCCCGTCGGCGTTGAGGGAGGCGGGCTCGTCGGCGGTGCATGCCGCCAGGCACAGGGCCGGGAGCAGCAACAGGCGGGGGATGCGGGATAGTTTAGTCATATATAAGGATTATTAGTAAATCGACCGCAAATATACTAATAAATAGCAGACATGCAACCCTTCGGGGCAAAAAGTTTTGTCTCTGTCATCCTGAGCATTGTTCTCCCCCGACAAACGGGGGAGGTAAGAGGGGGTTCCGTAGGGCGCAGTCGAAGGATCTCACTACGGGTGCGGCGGTAGTGTTGCCGTGTCCTTCGGGAGATGTTTCGACTCCGCTTCGCTCCGCTCAACATGACAGGGGGTGCGGTTGTTTTCTGATTCACCGCTTGGCCTGTCATCCTGAGCGGAGCCCGTAGGGCGCAGTCGAAGGATCTCACTACGAGTGCGGCGGTAGTGTTGCCGTGTCCTTCGGGAGATGTTTCGACTTCGCTTCGCTCCGCTCAACATGACAGGGGGTGCGGTTGTTTTTTCGGGGGGAGGTAGGAGGCGCCGCATCCTTGCGGCGCTTTGCGTGGGTGTGGGGCAGGAGGTGCCGCATCCTTGCGGCATCCTTCATGGGCGGGGCAAGGATGCCCCGCCTCCTAAGAACGCTCCTGCATTTCGCGTATGACGTCGTGCACGATGTAGAGGTCGCCCATCAGGTAGAGGCCGGTCTGCGGGTCATGCAGCCTTTCGCACGTGTGCGACGAATAGAACACGTCCAATGCCCGTTCGGGCGGTATGCCCAGGCGCTCGCCCAGCAGCACGATGATGCGCCCTATCTTGTTCCACAGGAGGAGGTCGTTTAGCATGGGATGCCTCCTTTCTGTGCCGGGTTGCCTGCCTGTGGCAGTGTGACACTCTCTTTGAAGTGCAGGCATTGGTCTATGAGCCGTTGGTTGAGCAGGCATATCTGCTGGTTGGGGCGGTGTTGTGCCAGGCGTTCCAATGCCAGGTCGGCAGGCATGGTGCCGGCTATGTAGCTCTCTACGGTGTCGATGACCCTGTCATTGGCCACGCCGCCTTCTATGAAGTCATAGCCCAGCCAGGGCTTGTCTCCCTGCCGGCTACGCACGATGAAGTTCAGCCAGGCCAGGTCGTAGGCTTCGAAAGTCAGGCAGCGGTACTGTTGGCATATCTGTTCGGTGTCCAGTTCGTATATGTTCAGAATGGCTTTCCCTTGCGGTATGCGCATGGCGACGATGTTTGCCCACCGTTCGGCTTGTCCGCGCAGGGTTGTCACATAGAATCCCTGCCCGAAGTCGAGGTCGGCGCGTCCATATCCGGCCAGCGGGTGCGGCACGGCACAGGCGGCTCCGTGGTATACCAGCGTGCTCATGACTCACCTCCTTTCCCGTCTGCCATAGTGAGTCCTGCGCTTTCCCAGTTGTGCAGGGTTTCTAGCAGGATGTCTGTCACGTATTGGCGGCTTTGTGTGTGCAGCAGGTCGTAGTAGGGCAGGATGTAGTGGTGTATCATGCCTACGTCGGACATGCGGCGATACATCTCCGTGGCGGGTATGCCTTCGTGTCGCGCTGCCGCTTCTATGCACGAGGCGGCGAATATCATGCGCAACTGCTGTTCGGTCATCTGGCGAAGTCGTTCCATTGTTTTCGGTCGGTTATTATAGTATAGGTGTTTCACTCTTTATGTGGCGTCGGCCTGGCGGAGAGGTTCGCGCCGGGTGTCCCACAAGGCGACGATGTAGAGCGTATTGGCAGCCTCGTCTATGTAGTACACCAGTTTGAAATGCTTGTGCACCACCAGGCTGCGGTAGAGGTGGCGCGTGCGGTGGAGCAGCAGGGGCTCGCGCTTGCCGATGCCGGGGGACTGGCTCAGCAGGGTTACCTGTCGGTCAATGCTTTCTATAAAGCGCAGGGCGGCTTTCTTTCCGAACCGTTGGAGGCAGTATTCTGTTTCTTGCAGCAGCCTCTTTTCTGCACTTTTGCGCCAAATGTACTTCATGAGTGTGCGATGTGTTGCCTGATGTTATTCATTACCTGTTTGTGCGGGATGCTTTCGCGGCCTGCATCCTCTTCTGCTTCTGCTTCGTCTATCCACGCATCAATCTCCTCGCGGGTGTAAGGGGCGGCTTCCTCCCTGGCCGTGGCCGGATAGTCTTCGGATGCCGGGGCATAGCCTTGCGTGAGGCGGTGGAGGTAGTCGGCGGCTTTCTTCACCAACTCCAAGCTGTCCAGGTTGAGCACTTCGCGTGCCAGCGAGGCCTTCCGGGCCTCCAGTTCCAATGTAGTCATGACGGGTCCTCCTATATTAATGTGATAAATCGGTGCTTATCTGTATCATCTGTGTTATCTGTGGTTGCTTAACCACTGGCAAATATACAGGTTTTTCCCCTTGTGCTCAACTTCTCCCCCCTAAAAGTTTGCGGTGTCAGGAAATATGTGTACTTTTGGGCAAATTTCATCCTATAAACATTGTACAACATCATGATGACACAAGAAGACAAAGACCTGCTGACCCAGAAAGGTATCAGCGAGGCGCAGATTGCCGAGCAGTTGGCCTGCTTCGAGAAGGGCTTCCCCTATCTGAAACTTTATGCCGCCGCCTCCGTGGACAACGGCATCCTGGCTCCCGACACCGACGAGCAGAAGAAGTATCTGGATGCGTGGGAGGCCTATACACAGACGGACAAGACGGTGGTGAAGTTCGTGCCTGCCTCGGGCGCTGCCAGCCGCATGTTCAAGAACCTGTTCGAGTTTCTGGGTGCAGACTATGACGTCCCCACCACCGACTTCGAGAAGAAGTTCTTCGACCGTATCGCGGACTTCGCTTTCTACCAGGACCTCAACGCCGCGTGCCAGAAGACCGAGGGCAAGGACATTGCCGCCTTGGTGGCCGACGGACGCTACAAGGCCGTGGTGGCAGCCTTGCTCCAGGCGGCCGGACTGAACTACGGCTCTCTGCCCAAGGGCCTGCTGAAGTTCCACAAATATGAAGACGGCAACCGCACCCCCGTGGAAGAACATCTGGTGGAAGGTGCCCTCTATGCCGCCAACCGGAACGGCAAGGTGAACGTGCACTTCACCGTGTCGCCCGAACACCGCCCCTTGTTCAAGGCGCTGGTGGACGAAAAGGCCGCCATCTATGCCAAACGTTACGGGGTGGACTATAATATCTCTTTCTCCGAGCAGAAGTCCAGCACCGACACCATCGCCGCTGACATGGACAACCAGCCCTTCCGCGACAACGGCAAGCTGCTCTTCCGTCCGGGCGGGCACGGCGCACTGATAGAGAACCTGAACGACCTGGATGCAGATGTCATCTTCATCAAGAACATAGACAACGTAGTGCCCGACAAGCTGAAAGGCGACACGGTGCTCTACAAGAAGGTCATTGCCGGTGTGCTGGTGGGTCTCCAGCAGCAGGCTTTTGCCTACCTCCAGTTGCTGGACAGCGGCAAGTACACGCACGAGCAGGTGCTGGAAATCCTTCAGTTCCTCCAGAAGAAGCTCTATTGCAAGAACCCCGAGGTGAAGGACCTGGAAGACGCCGAACTGGTCATCTACCTGAAGAAGAAACTGAACCGTCCGATGCGTGTCTGCGGCATGGTGAAAAACGTGGGCGAACCGGGCGGAGGCCCGTTCCTGGCCTATAACCCCGACGGAACCATCTCCCTGCAAATCCTGGAGAGTTCGCAGATAGACATGAACGACCCCGAGAAGAAGGAGATGTTCGAGAAGGGCACGCACTTCAATCCCGTGGACCTGGTTTGTGCTGTGCGCGACTATAAGGGACATAAGTTCGACCTGACCCGCTACGTGGACAAGGCTACGGGCTTCATCTCGCACAAGTCGAAGAACGGCAAGGACCTGAAGGCACTCGAACTGCCCGGCCTGTGGAACGGCGCGATGAGCGACTGGAACACAGTCTTCGTGGAAGTGCCCCTCAGCACGTTCAATCCGGTAAAGACCGTGAACGACCTGTTGCGCGAACAGCATCAATAAACATGTATGATAGTAGAGCGGCCGGAAGGGATACATCCCCTTTCGGTTGCTTTTTGTTTAATACCCAATATGTAGTATGAAGAGAATATTGTTATTAGGCTCCGGCGAACTGGGCAAGGAGTTTGTGATTGCCGCCCAGCGGGTAGGCCAGTATGTCATTGCCTGCGATTCGTATGCCGGCGCGCCCGCCATGCAGGTGGCCGACGAAAGTGAAGTGTTCAGCATGTTGGACGGAGATGCCCTGGAACGTGCCGTGCGCAAGCACCGGCCAGACATCATCGTCCCCGAGATTGAAGCCATCCGCACCGAACGCCTGTATGATTTCGAACAAGAAGGCATCCAGGTGGTGCCCAGTGCCCGTGCCGTCAATTTCACCATGAACCGTAAGGCCATCCGCGACCTGGCCGCCAAGGAACTGGGCCTGAAGACGGCACGCTATTATTACGCCAAGTCGTTGGAAGAACTGAAAGAGGCTGCGGCCAAGATAGGGTTCCCCTGTGTGGTGAAACCACTGATGTCGTCTTCCGGCAAAGGCCAGTCGGTGGTAAAAGGCCCCGAAGACCTGGAGCATGCCTGGGAGTATGGATGCAGTGGCAGCCGGGGTGACATCAAGGAACTGATTGTCGAGGAGTTCATCCGTTTTGACAGTGAAATCACTTTGCTTACGGTGACGCAAAAGAATGGCCCGACGCTGTTCTGCCCGCCCATAGGCCATGTGCAAAAGAACGGGGACTATCGCGAGAGCTTCCAGCCTGCCTATATTGACCCGGCCCATCTGAAGGAAGCTCAGGAGATGGCTGAAAAGGTAACCCGTGCCCTGACCGGTGCCGGCATTTGGGGCGTGGAGTTCTTCCTCAGCCATGAGAACGGGGTTTACTTCTCGGAGCTTTCACCCCGTCCGCACGACACAGGCATGGTGACCTTGGCCGGAACCCAGAATCTCAACGAGTTTGAACTCCATCTGCGGGCTGTCTTGGGATTGCCTATTCCGCATGTCAAGCTGGAGCGCATGGGAGCCAGTGCCGTTATCTTGTCTGGCATTGCTTCGCAAGAGCAACCCGATTACAAGGGCATGGAGGAAGTGACAGCCGCCGAAGATACCTACCTGCGCATTTTCGGTAAGCCGACAACCCGTCTCAACCGCCGCATGGGGGTTGTCTTGTGCTATGCACCGGTCGGCAACGATTTGGATGCTTTGCGCGACAAAGCCAAGGCTTTGGCAGCCAAAGTGGAGGTATGCTGACGGAATAGCATCATTGGCGGATACCTATTGTTGGGTAATATTTGTATCGATGAAGACTTTTTCTGATGAGTTACGTGAGATCATCAAGAGAAGTCTTCATTTGCGTTCAGAACTATTGTAAGATGCCTTGATAGACAAAGGCTTCTTTCCCGAAATCGAATCCGTTCACATCCTTTCGGAACAGGCCATATACAGAGGAACCAGAACCGCTCATAGAGGCGTATATTGCTCCTAACTGATAGAGCTTTTCTTTTATCTCGCCAATTTCAGGAAACTGAGGGAAAACACTTTCTTCGAAATCATTGACCAGTTTCCCGCGCCATTCTTCTACGGGAAGGCAAACTACATCTTTGGGAGAGAAAGCCGGTCGTCGTGGTTTGATATGTGCAAAGGCATCACGAGTGGATACGAAAATGTTTGGTTTTACTAATAGAATACGGTAGCCTTTCAATGAGAGACGGATAGGGGAGAAAATATTGCCAATGC
>DXCK01000134.1 GCA_019116045.1 Candidatus Bacteroides merdipullorum
AACGTCCGGATGTGTGGCCAGAATGCCATCGAATGGCCGGAGTTGGATGTTGACCTCGAAATCGAAAGTCTGAAACATCCCGAACGCTATCCTTTAGTGATGAAACGATCGCCTCTGGATGTAATTTTATAAGGGGTATAAGAAATCCAGTTCACCCCCCCGCACCCCCGCCCTGGTGGAGAACGTCCGCCTGGAGCTGAAGCAATTGCTGGAGATCATCACCAACCGCGATGCCAAGGGGATGAAGAAGTATCTGACGAAGATTCGGGGGAAGATAAAATAAAGATAAAATGGCCACAGCAACACAGGGAAATGCCTTCTCTGTGTTGGCTGTTTCAAGAAACATCACTACCTTTGCTTGCACACCCAAAAAAGGATAGGTTTATGACACAGTTAATCGTTACTTTAGAAGAAGGTTCGTTTACCTCCAACATCCAGAAGGCCATCGAGATGCTGAAAGGGGTAATCGGTGTATCATTGTATGAAAGGGAGAAAGAAGACTCTGTCCCGAGCTCCCGTCAATCCACGTATTCTCCCCGCATCCAACGGCTCCGCGGAGTTGGCAAAGGCATTACCCGCCAACAAATCGAAGAAGATGAACGGCTTTCTTATCTACTCAACAAATGACAAAGCTATTTCTTGATACAAACGTCATCCTCGACTTCATCCTGGAGCGCGAAGGCGCAGACGATGCCACCGACATCCTGCAATTGGGCGAAGACAAACAGATAGAGCTCGCTGTTTCTTTCCTGACAATGGCCAACACAGCCTATGTCGTCCGTAAAGGGCATACGCAGGAAGAACTATGCGGATTTCTTCAGCAAACTCAGTCGTAAATGATTGACCACTCCACCATCGACCGCATCATGGACGCGGCGCAAATCTACGACGTCGTGTCCGACTTTGTCACCCTGCGCAAGCGCGGGGTGAACTATGTGGGCCTGTGCCCTTTCCACGACGACAAGACGCCGTCGTTCTACGTCTCGCCCGCCAAGAACCTCTGCAAGTGCTTCGCCTGCGGCAAGGGGGGCAACCCAGTGCACTTCATCATGCTGCACGAGCAACTGTCCTACCCCGATGCCCTGCGCTTCCTGGCCAAGAAGTACCACATCGAAATCCAGGAACGCGAACAGACCGCCGAAGAGAAGGCCGCACAGACCGAACGCGACAGCCTCTTCGTCGTCAACCAGTTTGCCTGCGACTACTTCCGCCACACCCTGCGCGACACGGACGAGGGGCGCAACATCGGCATGGCCTACCTGCGCAGCCGTGGCTTCCGCGACGACATCATCGAGAAGTTCCAACTGGGTTACTGCACCGAGAGCCACGATGCCTTCGCCAAGGAGGCCCTGGCCAAAGGTTACCAGAAAGACTTCCTCGTCAAGACCGGCCTCTGCTACGAGACGGACGACCACCGCCTGCGCGACCGATTCTGGGGCCGCGTCATCTTCCCCGTCCACACGCTCAGCGGCAAGGTGGTGGCCTTCGGCGGACGTGTGCTGGCCGCCGCCACCAAGGGCGTGAAAGTGAAGTACGTCAACTCGCCCGATTCGGAGATTTACCACAAAAGCAACGAACTCTATGGCATCTACCAGGCCAAGCAGGCCATCGTGAAGCAAGACCGCTGCTTCCTGGTGGAAGGCTACACGGACGTCATCTCCATGCACCAGAGCGGCGTGGAGAATGTAGTCGCCTCGTCGGGCACCGCCCTGACCACCCACCAAATCAAGCTGATACACCGCTTCACCAACAACCTCACCGTGCTCTACGACGGCGACGCCGCCGGCATCAAGGCCTCGCTGCGCGGCATCGACATGCTGCTGGAAGAAGGCATGAACATCAAAGTCTGCCTCCTGCCCGACGGCGACGACCCCGACTCCTTTGCCCGCAAGCACAACAGCACGGAGTTCCAGGCCTTCATCCGCGAGCACGAGACGGACTTCATCCGCTTCAAGACCAACCTCCTGCTGGAAGACGCGGGCCGCGACCCCATCAAGCGGGCCGAACTCATCGGCAGCCTGGTGCAGAGCATCGCCGTCATCCCCGAAGCCATCGTGCGCGACGTATATATCAAGGAGTGCGCCCAACTGCTGCACGTCGAGGACAAGCTGCTGGTCAGCGAAGTGGCCAAACGCCGCGAGAAGCAGGCCGAGCAACGTGCCGAACAGCGCGAGCGCGAACGCCGCCAGGCACAGGCACGTGCCGCCGCCGGCCAGGGTGGAGAAGCCGCGCCCAACGACGCCCCGCCTCCTCCTGCCGAAGAAGATGTCCCTGCTCCCGCCCCGCAGCCTGCCGATGACTACGCCTCCTTCATCCCCCAGGAAGACAAGGAAGGCCGCGAGTTCTACCGTTACGAACGGCTCATCCTCCAGATGGTGGTGCGCTATGGCGAGCGCGTCATGTGCAACGTGCCCGACGACGAAGGCCACGAAGTGCCCGTCACTGTCACCGAATACATCGTCCAAGACCTGCAACAAGACGAGCTGGCCTTCCACAACCCCCTGCACCGCCGGATGCTGCAGGAGGCCGCCGAGCGCATCCACACCGAAGGCTTCTGCGCCGAGCACTACTTCCTCAACCACCCCGACCCCACCATCAGCCAGCTCAGCGCAGAACTGGTGAGCGACCGCTACCAGCTGAGCAAGTACCACTACAAGAACCAGCACATCGTCACCGACGAGGAGCGCCTCTACGAACTGGTGCCCCTCCTGATGATTAACTTCAAGTATGCCATCGTCACCGAAGAGATGACCCACCTCATGCGCGCCCTGCAAGCCCCCGCCGTGCTGGCCGACAACGACCGCTGCACCGCCGTCCTCCAGCGCTACAACGAGCTGCGCCAGGTACAGAGCGTGATGGCCAAAAGGCTGGGCGACCGCGTCGTGCTGAAACTTTAATAATGAAGAACTAAAAATGAAGAATGAAGAATTGGCGCGTGGCATCGGCTAACTCATTCTTCATTCCTCATTCTTCATTAACCTAACATTAACCTAACCTTAACCCAACGCCTCCCCGCCCCACCCTATCTTTGCAGTGTCAAAAGGACAGAAACAAATAACAATATGTATAAACCCTCTAAAACTGCAAGAATTATGAAATGCTTAGTAATGTCTTTAATCGTGATTGTCAACATGGGTATCAACCTCGCGTTTGCCACCGTGCCCACGAATGATTTTGCCTACAACTCCGAACCCGCTGACAGCACCGGTGTCGAGACCCAATACATCTACCGCAAGACGGACAACGGCCGCTACCTGCGCCACCACCTGAAGTACCGCTGCACCTACGACGACGCCCACCGCCTCCTGGCCCGCGAGGTCCTCCGCTGGGATGCAAATCTCCAGGACTACCGCCCCGCCTACGCCCTGCACTACGCCTACGCCGCCGATGCCACCGTCACCATCGAATGCGCCCGCTGGGATGCAGAGAAACAAGCCTACACCGACCTGCGCGAACGCGCCGTCTACACGCCTGATGCACAGGGATTCACCTACCAGTCCTACGCCTACGATGCCGAGGAAGGCACCTGGCAACTGACCGCCGAACACGAGGCACAATCCCCGCTTTTGGCCGACAAATGACCCACTTGATGCTACCATGACAATGCTTTGCGACTACTTTGACGTGACGAAAAAGCCTTATTGGTAATACGAAAAAGGCTTTTTCGTCACATCAAGATACAGCCCAGACCACCTCGAGTGACTACAAAGATGCCCTCTTGCCCGTACCTCGACAAACTTTTTAAGCGTCCAAACCGATGACTAACCCAAAAAAACTCCGTATCTTTGGCCCTATGATTGAGAACAAGAAGTATATACACTGGATGGCACTGTTCGGCCTGGTAGTCATTATCGGGCTGCAAGGGGTGTGGCTGTATAATTCGTTCAATGTGTTGAAAAGAGAACTAATAAAAACGTATAACGAAATCTTTGAACAATCCACGCTAGAAGAAGCAACAACACATTTCAAAGAATTGCCTAAAGGTACAAGATTCTT
>DXCK01000135.1 GCA_019116045.1 Candidatus Bacteroides merdipullorum
CCACAACGCTCTATGTGGGGGGTGCCACAACGCCCTATGTGGGGGGTGCCACAATGCTCTATGTGGGGGTGCGTTTATTTCGATGGCATCTTGTTGGGAAAAAGCAAAGAAACGATTATATTTGCGAAGACAATCGATTCGTTACTCATTATTTATATATATACGTTATGGACACAATCTTACAACTGGCTCCACAAAACGTGTGGAAGCACTTCTACGCACTGACGCGCATCCCGCGTCCGTCGGGACATTGCGAACAAGTCACCGAATACCTGTTGGGCTTTGGGAAGAGCCTGGGACTGGATTCGCGGGTCGACGAAGCCGGCAATGTCATCATCCGCAAGCCCGCCACGCCGGGCATGGAGAACCGCAAAGGCGTCATCCTTCAGGCGCACATGGACATGGTGCCGCAGAAGAACAACGATACGGTACACGACTTCACCAAAGACCCCATAGAAACCTGGGTGGACGGCGAATGGCTGAAGGCCAAGGGGACAACGCTCGGCGCCGACAACGGCCTGGGCGTGGCAGCCATCATGGCCGTGCTCGAAGCCACCGACCTGAAGCACGGACCGCTGGAAGCACTCATAACCAAGGACGAAGAAACCGGCATGTACGGAGCCTTCGGGTTGAAACCGGGCGAACTGGAAGGCCAAATCCTGCTGAATCTGGATTCGGAAGAAGAAGGCGAACTATACATCGGTTGCGCCGGAGGCCTGGACATCACCGCCACATTGCAGTATAAGGAAGAAGAAGCGGCTGCCGCCCAAGCCGTGGCCCGCAAAATCACCCTGAAAGGCCTGCGCGGCGGCCACTCAGGCCTGGAAATCAACGAAGGACGTGCCAATGCCAACAAGCTGCTGGCCCGCATCGTGCACGATCTGCTGATGGAATTTGACTGCCGCCTCTCCACCTTCGAAGGAGGCAACATGCGCAATGCCATTCCCCGCGAGGCGCATGCCGTGCTGCTGTTTGACGCAGCAGACGTGGACGACCTGGAAGAATACATCCAGGAATACCAAGACACCCTCAGCACAGAGTTCGACCCCATCGAGAGCGGCATCCGCCTCTATCTGGAAGAAGTGCCCGTGCCCGCCACCGTGCTGCCCGTCGAAATACAAGACAACGTGATTGACGCCCTGATGGCCTGCCAGAACGGCGTGATGCGCATGATTCCCACTGTGCCCGACACTGTGGAGACATCCTCCAACCTGGCCATCGTCTCCGTGGGTGGCGGGAGCGTAGACATACGCATCCTGGCCCGCAGCTCTTCCGACTCGATGAAAGACTTCCTGGCCGACAGCCTCGAGGCCTGCTTCTCGATGGCCGGCATGAAAGTGGAATTTAGCGGAGCCTACTCCGGCTGGCAACCCGATGTACATTCCCCCATCCTGCACGCCATGAAAGCATCCTACCAGCAGCAGTTTGGCAACGAACCCGCTGTGAAGGTCATCCACGCCGGTCTGGAGTGCGGCATCATCGGGGCCACCTATGCAGGCCTTGACATGGTGTCTTTCGGCCCCACCTTGCGTTCGCCCCATTCGCCCGACGAACGTGCCTACATCCCCTCCGTGGCCAAATTCTACGCCTTCCTGGTAGCTACATTAGAGCAAACTCCGTTGAAATAGAGGCGCTTGAATACCTTTGCCCAAGAAATCCGGAAAGCCTCTCCGCTTTCCGGCAGCGCGGGGTATAATGAGATATTGGCACGCAGATAACACCGATACAACAGATTCTCACAGATTCATCTGTACTTCAATGATATATAATCAGCGGTCATCTGTTGTATCTGTGTCATCTGCGTGCAATTTTATATATTGACACACCCTCTCTTCTTTTTCCCTTCCTCCAAGCTTCGCTGTCAAAATGACAGAGACAGGCATGTGCGACTGCCAGAAAAGCCTTTCCCTCTCCCGCCTTTTTTGATGAAGGTCAAGAAATGTGTTATAAAACATATTTTTCACCCCTCCACCCCTTGCTTTCTTCCATAAAGGCCCTACATTTGCATCGTCATCGATGAACAAACAAAGGATAACAATTAATTAGGAGGATAACGAAATGAAGATGTTTAAGAAGATTCTTAAGAATATCGGCAAGGCCGATAAGAACATTTGGGGTTATGTGATGCTTTAAGCATCCGCGCCCCGAGGCAAAAAGGTAAAAAGATGTATGCTTCCTCTGCGGAAGCCATAAGTAAATGTAGGATAACAAAACAACTAAGTCTAAATTTTTACGATTATGAAAAAGAAAATGAACAACCCGTTGAAGCGTTTCTTTAGCGCTATGGGCAAGAACTGGATGGAGTCTATGAAATATTATAGATACTCGATGTAACAAATAAGATAAAGCATATTTACGAAAGTAAAGCAGAAAGAGGAGCATGCCGCTTGTTCGGTGTGCTCCTTTTTTTGTAGCACACCGGCCGTCGTTCTTCCTCGTTGCAGCCACCGTTAATCCTCATTAAAAAATGTACTAATTTGTAATAAAATGATTATCTTTGTGCCTACCCGGCAATGACGGTTGCCAACACATTATTATATTATATGGATAACAAGAAATACCTTATCAGGCGCTACCTGCTGTTTGCCCTCGCCCTCTTCGTCAACGCTATGGGCATCGCCTACATCACGAAAGCCTCGTTGGGCACGTCGCCCATCACCAGCGTCACTTACGTGGCCAGTATGTTCACTCCCCTCACCATGGGTCAATGGACCATCATCCTCAACTTCTTGTTCCTCCTGATAGAATTGCCGCTGATGACTCGTGCGCAGTTGCGGAGCGACCTGCGGATGTTTCTCTTGCAAATTCCCGTTACGCTGTTCTTTGGCACGTGCATCGACCTTTCCATGAACCTGCTCTACTGGCTCTCGCCCTTGGCCTACGCTGCACAGGTGGTTCACTTGCTGATAGGCTGCGTCATACTGGCGCTGGGCATTGCCCTCGAGGTAAAGGCCGACGTCGCCCTGATGGCAGGCGAATACCTGGTGCGGGCCATCGCACGGCGCTTCAAGACCGACTTCGGCTACACGAAGTTGGGACTGGACATCTCCCTGCTCATCGTGGCCTGCCTCCTCTCCCTGGGCTTCATGGGTGGGCTCTACGGGGTGCGCGAAGGCACGCTGGTGGCAGCCCTGCTGGTAGGTCCCATTGTGCATTTTGTCTCTCCTCACTATCGTTTCATTGATTCCTGGATAGGGCCGGGACGGGGACAAAGGCCGGAAGAGACACACGGGCAGGTTGCTTATCCGGTGATTACCATTGCCCGCGAGTTCGGCAGCGGCGGACACCTGTTGGGCGAGATGCTTGCCAAAGACTTGGGAATCAGCCTGTACGACAAGGAGTTCATCCACCTGGCGGCGCAGCGCAGCGGCATGACCGAAGAATATATCCGCCGGAACGAACAAAGCATTCCCTCTTTCTGGCTGAAGTGCATGCTGGGCGGCAGCAGCGAACTGCCCCGCGAGCGTAGCCTTTCGCCCGACGACGTGCTGTTTGTGGCTGAGAGCAAGATTGTGCGCGAACTGTCTGCACAAGGGCCTTGTGTCATCGTCGGACGCTGTGCGGACTTCATCTTGCGCGATGCTCCCAGAACCATCAAAGTCTTTTGCTATTCCGATGCCGAGAGTGCGCGCCGTCGTTGTGTAGAACAATATGGAGTGCCGGCCGAGAGAGCCGTCTCTGAAATAGCACGTGTCAACCGCAACCGCATTGCACATTACGAATATTATACAGGCGTCAAATGGGGCGAACCTCATCATTACGACTTGATGCTCAATACGGGGAGCATGGATTTGAAGACCGCCTGCGGCTTGATTGAAGACCTGTATCGCCGCCTGGAAAAAGCGTGAAACCGCTCTTCCGGAAAGGGGATATCAAGAATTTTTAAGCTTAAAAGAACATTTCTTAGCCTTTAATGTTGTTACTTTGTATCTAATAGTAAGAAACCAACTAAGAAAGGCTTATGAAAATAATCAAGTGTTTGTGCAGTTTCGTGCTGCTGTGTGTGCTGGGGGCGGGTTCGGCCCTGCACGCGCAATCCTACGACCGGTTGTGGACTCAGGTGGAGCAGGCGCAGGAGAAGAGCCTGCCGCAAACGGTAATTGAGTTGACTGACCGGATTTATCGGAAGGGCTTGGAGGAACATAACGCCGCACAGATGTTGAAAGCGTATGTCTGCCGGACAGCCTATCAGGAAGACTTGACGCCGGACAGTCTTTATGCCCGTCTGCCCCGGATGGAACAGTGGGCACAGTTAGAGAGCGATGCCGTGACGCGTGCCATTCTTTATTCGTTGCTGGCCGATGAATATGCCGCCTTTGCGCGACGTAACCGTTCGGAATTGCTCAGCCGCACGGAAGTGGACAGTGACGACCTCTCGGGCGACATCCGCCTGTGGACTTCCGGCCAGTTTATACGTAAGGTGGATGACTGTTGTACGGAGGCACTGCGCGACTCGTCCGCCCTGCTGGACGCTTCGGCGGAAGACTATGTGCCCTTTATCGAATTGGAAGACGGAAGCCGCTTCTATGCGCACGACCTCTATCACTTGCTCTCTACCCGTGCCATCGAAGTTTATCAGGCTTTGACCTCTTACGACGAGGCTCTGGTGCAGGAACGCATCGAACGCATCTATACCAATCAAATAAACGCTTACAAGCAACGTCCCGACCGTGAAGACGCTTTGGTACTCAGTATCTTGTCCTTTTGGCAGAACGACCACTCGCGTTTCCGCTACCGTCCCTCGTCGGAGCGTTCGGGTGCGGCCTACCTGGCAGCATTGGATTCACTGATAGAACATTACGGCGACCGTCCGGTATGTGCCGAAGTCTATCTGGCAAAAGCTGAATGGCTCAACAGTCAGTCCCCCCGCCGGGCGGCGCAAGCTTTGCAGGTTTGTGAGGAGGGCATCCGGCGTTATGCGTCATACAAGCGCATCAACGAACTGCATAACTTGAAGAAACGCATCACCCAGCCCAACCTTTCAGTCAGTACCAAGTCGGTCGCCTATCCGGGCGACTCGTTGGCGGTGACCGTTTTTTATTGCAACCAGAAGGGATTCACCCTGAATCTGTACCGTACAGACCTCCGGGAGAATCTCTTGGCGTCCGTTGGCATAGACCGGAAATTCTTGCAGCAACACGCACGCCGTGTGCAGTCCCGCCACTTCGACTTGGCGCTTCTGCCTCAAAAAGATGTGCTTCCCGAAGATTTGCCCTATGTCGGCCTGGACACTGTGTTCAGCCTGCCGATGCCTGACGACTATGGTTTGTACGTGCTACAAGTAGTGCCCGACGACAAGCGCGGGCAGAGCGACTACCATTTCGTGGCTCTCTCCCGTCTGATGGCACTGAGACTTGCTTTGCCCGACAATCGGCTGGAAGTCTTGACGCTCGATGCCAAGACGGGGCATCCTGTGCCGGATGTCGAACTCGACTTTTATTCTTCTTATTATAACATAGAGGCGGACAAGAAAGTGAGCGAGGCAACCACTGGTGCCGACGGACGTGCCATCCTGACATGGGACAAGAAGATGAACAGCTTCAGGGTCCGCAAGGGCGGAGATGTCTTTTTGCCGGTACAGCCTGTGACTTATGGCGTAGCACGTTCTACCGCCAAAAAGGCCGAAGAACACCTGTCGCTCTTGACCGACCGCTCGCTCTATCGCCCCGGGCAGACCATCTACGTCAAGGGCATTGCCTATGAACAGGACGATGAGGCTGCACGTGTGTTGGAGGGACGAACTTATACCATCTCTCTGTTGGATGTCAATCGCAAGGAAGTTTCCAAACAAGAGGTACGTACCAACGATTTCGGTTCCTTCTCTGCTGAATTTGTTTTGCCTACCAGTTGTCTGAACGGCGATTTCTTGCTCAAAGCGGGCGATTTGGCTATGCAAAGCATCCGGGTGGAAGAATATAAGCGCCCGACGTTCTCTATTGCTTTCGATCCTGTGAAGATTGCCTATGCTTTGGGAGATACCGTTGTGCTGACCGGACGGGTAGAAGCCTATAATGGCGCGGCCATCCAGACAGTGCCGTTGGCATACACCGTGACCCGGCAAGACGCTTGGGGCAGGGCTTACGGATGGCAGAAGCCTGCTCCGTTGGAATCGGATACCATTACGCTCGACGCTGAAGGCCGCTTTGCGCTTCCTGTTTGTCTGAAAGCAGACCCGGAGGACGAAGGCCGTTCGCTCACTTACATCGTCACTGCCTCGGTGACAGGCGAGAATGGCGAGACACAGGCCGAGACATGCCGTCTCAGTGCCACAAGTCGCTTATTTCAGTTTGGTAGCTGGCTTGTAGGAAATTTGTGTAAGGAAGATACCTTGGCTGCCACCTTCCATGTGTGGAACAACGATTTGCAGCTCCTGGACATTCAGGGTGCATATCGCCTTTACCGGAAGTCGGCTGCGGACACGTCTGTCCGGACTTTGGTGAAAGAAGGGACTTTCACGTCTGGCAAGCGTCTCGTGCTGGACGATTGGAAACAGTTGCCTTCCGGAGCCTATCGTTTGGAACTTTCTGCCAAAGCTCCCGATGGTCGGGAAGAGAGCAATGCGGAGACTGGAGGTGAAGAATTCTTGCTTTTCTCTAAACATGACACCCGTCTGCCGGTCTTCCAACCCTGTTTCGTTTACGAAGAACAGATGGAGTTCGATGCAACGCAGCCTGCCGTCTTCTACTACGGCACTTCCTGTCGGGATGCTTATGTCCTGGTCGATGTCTACGGTGAGGCCGGGCGTATCGAACACAACGTGTTGCAACTGAACGACACACTCACCCGTTTGGAGTATCCCTACAAAGCATCCTATGGAAAAGGCGTGGATGTCCGTTTTTCCTTTGTCAAGGACGGGAAGCTCTATACCCAACAAGTTTCTTTGAGGAAACGTGAACCTTCGCGTCAGTTGGACATGAAGTGGGAAGTGTTCCGCGACCATCTGCTTCCCGGTCAACAGGAGGAATGGAAGCTTGTAGTGAAGACTCCCCAGGGATTGCCTGCTGCGGCAGAGGTCTTGGCCACGATGTACGATGCCTCGTTGGACCAAATCTTCGAGCGGAGCCAGAGTCTGTCGGTGTATTTCAACAGCTATATACCTTATTATACTTGGCACACTCAGTATGTGGGGAACTTATCGTCCGTAGTCTATTTCCCCACCAATTACTTGAAGGTGCCCTACTGGCAGTACGACCACTTCTACGAGGCCTATCCATCCATGTATAGTGTGGAGCAGGTAACGCTGAGCATTGCGGATGTGAAGAGCACCAAGGCTTTGGGCGTAGACCTCAGCGCTACTGCACGGCAGTCTGTCACCGGGGCTGTGAACGCTGCGGCTGCCCCGCAGGCCAAGATGTACGCAGACGGTGCTTCGCTTTCGGAAGAGGTGGTGGTCCGTTCCGAATCCTTGGAAGCCCCACAGGAGTCGGGCACCCTCGAGCCGCTGGAAGGCCTGCGCACCAACTTTGCTGAGACGGCTTTCTTTTATCCGCAACTGCGCACGAACGAGCAGGGTGAGCTGGTCTTCTCTTTCACTGCTCCGGAAAGCTTGACCCGCTGGAACTTCCGAGGATATTCTCATACGAAGGATATGTTGACCGGGTTGCTGGAGAGCACCGCCACCACCAGCAAGGAGTTCATGCTGACGCCCAACCTGCCGCGTTTCGTGCGAGTAGGGGATGAGACGCACGTGGCTGCTACCATCAACAACCTTACGCAAGGGCCTGTGAAGGGCACTGCGACATTGGTTCTCTTCGACCCCTTGACGGACAAGGTTCTTGCGAAGAAGAAGGAGCGCTTCTCTGCGGAAGAAGGACGCTCGACAGCCGTGGACTTCTCCTTCGAGGTGACGGAGCGCTACGACCTGCTGGGTGTGCGCATCGTGGCCGACGGCGGTTCGTTCAGCGATGGCGAGCAACATGTATTGCCTGTGTTGAGCAATAAGACCTTTGTCACCGAGAGCCTGCCCATGACTGTCCGGGGAAAGGAAACGCGTACCTTCTCGTTGGACAGCCTGTTCAATCGCGACAGCAAGACTGCTACCGACCGTCGCCTGACTGTGGAGTTCACCGGCAATCCGGCCTGGATGGCTGTGCAGGCTTTGCCCGCCTTGAGCGAACCGACGGCGGAGGATGCCATCGCACGTGCCACTGCCTGGTATGCCAACAGTCTGGCCGCTTACCTGGCCGCTTCACAGCCGCGCATCCAGACGGTGTTCGAGGCCTGGAAGGCGCAGGGCGGGACGAAGGAGACGCTGGTGTCGCGCCTGGAGCAGAACCCGGACTTGAAGAATATTTTGTTGAGCGAGACGCCTTGGCTGGCGGAGGCTCGCGATGAGAGCGAGCAGATGGCCCGCATCGCTACGCTGTTCGACCTCAATACGTTGTCGCTGCGCCTGTCGTCATCGTTGCATAAGTTGCAGGAGTTGCAGGACGGCGACGGGGCTTGGAGCTGGTATCCTGGTATGCCGGGCAGCCGCTATGTCACTGACTACATCTTGACGTTGCTGGTGCGTCTGCCGCTGCTGACGGGTCAGGCGTTGGATGCCGATGCCGTGGCCATGCGCGACAAGGCTTTTGGCTTCCTGCATCGCGAGGTGCGTCAGGATTATCAGGACTGGTTGGCCAGTCGGCCTCGGGTGGAGGTGGAGCATCTTTCTGACTTTACTTTGGATTATCTTTATCTCTTGGCGCTTTCCGGTGCAGAGGTGCCGGTTGCCAACCGCGAGGCTTATCGGTATTATCTGTCCAAAGTACAGAATGAGTTGACGGGAGGGACAGTCCGGCGCAAGTCCCAGGCTCTTGTCATTCTGAACAAGGCCGGCCGGGCGCAAGCTGCTGACTTTGCCGCTTCGCTGCTCGAACACCTGGTGCGGGAGGACGAGATGGGGGCGCACTTCGCCTTCCTCGACGCTCCCTACCGTTGGGGCATGATGCCTGTGCCTTCACACGTGTCGGCCATGGAGGCTCTGCGTTTGCAGGGAGGCAGCGACGAGGTGCTGGAGGAGATGAAGCTCTGGCTCTTGCAGCAGAAGAAGACTACCACGTGGGATTCGCCTGTGGCTGCTGCCGATGCCGTCTATGCCCTGCTCTGCACGGGCAGCAACTGGCTGGAGAACCGTGGCGATGTGCGTATCAGCGTGGGCCGGGAGACGATGGAGACGTTGGCGGGCGAGGCTTCTGTGCCCGGTCTGAGCTATGTTCGGAAGACCTATGCCGGGGAGTCGCCTGTCGTGGAGGCCAAGACCGTGACGGTGGAGAAGCGCGATGCAGGCGTGGCCTGGGGGGCGGTCTATGCCCAGTACCTGTCGCCGATGTCGGAGCTGAAGCAGCAGGGTGGAGATTTGTCGGTGGACAAGCAGCTTTATCTGGAGCGTGTGGCCGCCGATGGCAGCAAGTCGCTCGTTCCGTTGTCGGGAGAGGTTTCTTTGTCCGAGGGTGACATCGTCGTTTCCCGCCTCACGCTTCGTGTGGAGCGCGCCATGGACTTCGTGCAACTGAAGGATGAGCGCGCCGCCTGCCTGGAGCCGGTCAATGCCTTGTCCGGCTATCGCATGGGTCGGGTACCCTGCTATGAAGAGGTGGAAGATGCCGCCACTTGCTTCTTCTTCGACTCGCTGGGCAAAGGCGTCTATGTCCTGGAGCACCGCCAGCGCGTGGCACGCAGCGGTGTCTATGAGGCCGGCATCGCCACCCTGCAATGCGCCTACGCCCCGGAATATGCGTCACATTCGGCCGGCGTCAAGCTGCGGGTGGGCGAAGGTAAGTAGGCCAGAGGCCGCGCCGGTGGCAGAGGGTGTGCCATGCTATGTTACGGCACACCCTCTCTTTTTTCTCCGCGGCCGAAATCTTCTTCTTTCCTACACTCAGAAGGCTACCTTCACACCTGGCTATTTCTGATACCAGTCGTCTCTGTCCGGCCGCACTTCTTCCCGCTTCCTGACCGGGCCGCCGGGCCGTGGCAGACGGCGAGGGGCGGGGGAAAACAGATTTTGCGGCCTCTCAGATTAGGCCGTTTCGCCGAAAAACTCTATTTTTGTGAAGTCAATCCAATGGAAACAATGAAGAAGCTTTTAATCCTTTTATACGCAACCACTTGCCTCTCCGCCACCGTCGCGGCACAGGCACGCTTCACGTCGAACACCGCCCGGCACGACTTGGGACAGATAGAATGGAAACACCCGGTGACGGCCGAATACACCATCACCAACACCGGCGACCAGCCCCTGGTGCTTAGCGACGTGGAACCGGACTGCGCTTGCGCCGTGGCTCAGTGGACGCAGACTCCCATCGCGCCGGGGGCGACGGGCACGGTAAGCGTGACGTTCGATGCCGAAGCCTTGGGGCATTTCCAGAAATCAGTAGCCGTTTTTACCAATGCCGAGCCCCACGTGGTCTATCTCTATCTGGGCGGCGAGGTGGTGCGTGAACTGAAAGACTTCGCGCAGACCCACCCTTACGCCATCGGGCAAATCCGCCTCAACATGGAGGCACTTGACTTTCCCGATGCCCACCGTGGAGAGAGTCCGGTCTTGCGCTTGGGCGTTGTCAACCAGTCATCCCTTCCCTACGAACCCGTCTTGATGCACCTGCCCCCCTATTTGCAGGCAGAAGCTCGTCCGGCAGTCCTCCAACCGGGCGAGAAGGGAACCGTCATCCTGACGCTTGACACGGAAAAACTGACCGACCTGGGGCTGACGCAGACCTCCGTCTATCTCTCGCGCTTCTCGGGCGACAAAGTGGGAGAGGAGAACGAACTGCCCCTCTCGGCCGTGCTGCTGCCCGATTTCTCCGGCCTGACAGAGACAGAGCTGCAAAACGCACCCGTCGCCAGCCTCTCGGCCCAGGAGGTCGACTTGAGCGACCTCCTGGCACGCAAGCGTAAAGCCAAAGCCGACATTACCATCACCAATACTGGGCACTCTCCACTGCACATCAGCAAACTGCAAGTCTTCCATCCCGCCGTGGGCGTCCATCTGAAGAAAAGTGTCTTGCAGCCTGGCGAGTCCACCCGTTTGCGCGTGACCGTCACCCGACGAGGCATAGGCCGCCATCGCCGCCACCTGCGTGTGCTGATGATTACTAACGACCCCTCGCATCCTAAAGTGGCCATAAACATCAAGAACTAAAGAACTCATAAACTAAAGAACTCAAACCATGTTTCATCCCGAAAACAACGACGCTTACAAAGGCCTGGTGGTTAATGCAGGCATCGAGCAACCTTCGTCTGTCAATCCCTATCTGAAACGCAAGCACCACAAGCGGCAACTCACCGTTTCCGAATACGTGGATGGCATCCTGCGGGGCGACGTCACGATCCTGAGCCAAGCAGTCACGTTGGTCGAAAGCGTCCGCCCCGAACACCAAGCCGTGGCCCAGGAAGTGATAGAAAAGTGCCTGCCCTATTCAGGGGCATCCATCCGCGTGGGCATCAGCGGCGTGCCAGGTGCTGGCAAGAGCACCAGCATCGACGTCTTCGGGCTGCATGTCTTAGAGCAGTACGGCGGCAAGCTGGCAGTTCTGGCCATCGACCCCAGCAGCGAACGGAGTAAAGGCAGTATCCTGGGTGACAAGACAAGGATGGAGCGGCTGGCCGTGCACCCCAAGTCTTTCATTCGCCCCAGCCCCTCGGCCGGCTCGCTGGGCGGCGTGGCACGTAAGACGCGTGAAACCATTGTCCTTTGCGAAGCGGCGGGCTTCGACAAGATATTTGTAGAGACCGTTGGTGTGGGGCAAAGCGAGACAGCCGTGCACAGCATGGTAGATTTCTTTCTGCTTATCCAGTTGGCCGGCACGGGCGATGAGCTGCAAGGCATCAAGCGTGGCATCATGGAAATGGCCGATGGCATTGTCATCAATAAGGCCGACGGTGATAACCAGGAGCGGGCCAGGCTGGCTGCTAATCAATTCCGCAATGCGCTCCATCTATTTCCGACCCCTGAAAGCGGCTGGACACCGCAGGTACTCACTTATTCTGGTTTCTATAATTTGGGCGTAAAAGAAATCTGGGACATGGTGTACAGTTACATCGACTTTGTGAAGGCAAACGGCTACTTCGACTACCGGCGTAATGAGCAAAGCAAGTACTGGATGTACGAAACCATCAACGAGCATTTACGTGACAGTTTCTACCACAATCCGCGTATCGAAACCATGCTGGCCGACAAAGAGGCGCAAGTATTGCAGGGTGGGCTCACCTCGTTTGTGGCTGCCAAAGAATTGCTGGACACGTATTTTAGTGAGTTAAGAGAGAAAGAAGGCAATGGAAACTTCTAAGGGAAAGAACTATCGTATCCGCCAGGAACGCCCGGAAGATGTTCCTTCTGTCAAGGCTTTGATAGAATCGGCTTTTAAAGATGTCGCAGAGAGCGACCATAAAGAACATTTGTTGGTAGAACGTTTACGCCATTCAGAAGCTTTTATCCCAGAGCTTTCTTTAGTGGCAGAAAGCCCAAAGGGTGAAATCGTGGGCCATGTTCTATTGACCCGGGTACGGATTGTTTCAGCCGCTGGCGAAGAATTTCTTTCTTTGGGTGTGGCTCCGCTGAGTGTTCTGCCGGCGTGGCAACGGATGGGCATAGGCAGCGCTTTGGTGCTGGAAGCCCATCGGCGTGCTGCCGCCCTGAACTATCGTTCGGCTGTTTTGCTGGGTCATAAAGATTACTATCCCCGTCTGGGCTATCAGAAAGCATCCGGCTGGAATATTACGTTCCCCTACGATGTCCCGGAGGACTATTGCATGGCCATCGAGTTATGTCCCGGAGGTTTGGAAGGAGTGCAAGGTGTGGTGTGCTACGACAAAGCCTTTGAAGAAGTATGACGTTAAAAACGGGACTGAGTGTAGTGAGAATCCTTCATTATTTGCTATATTTGCCCGTGTGTTTAAGATTACTACTATGGAAATACCAGCAAACTATATTAAACGCATCGAGATACATGGGCTGTGGCACCGTTACGACATAGCTTGGAACTTGCGCCCGGATGTCAACATACTGGCGGGCATCAACGGGGTGGGGAAGACCACCATTCTGAATCGTTCAGTCAGCTATCTGGAGCAAACTACGGGAGAGGTGAAACGCGATATGAAGAACGGCGTGCGCGTATCATTTGACAATCCCGAGGCAACTTATATTCCTTACGATGTCATCCGCAGTTACGATCGTCCGTTGGTGATGGGCGATTTTACCGCCCGCATGGCCGATCCGGAAGTGAAGTCGGAGTTGGACTGGCAACTTTACCTCTTGCAACGCCGCTACTTGGATTATCAGGTGAACGTGGGCAATAAGATGATAGAGTTGCTGAGCGGAACGGACGAACAGCGTCAGCAAGCTCCTTCGCTATCTGCACCCAAGCGCAAGTTTCAGGATTTGGTGGACGGGCTTTTTGCTTACACGGGCAAGACGATTGACCGCAAGAGCAATGACATCGTTTTTCTGCAAGGTGGCGAACGTTTGTCGCCCTATAAATTATCTTCGGGCGAGAAACAGATGCTGGTCATTCTGTTGACAGTATTGGTGCGTGACGGCAGTCATTGTGTCCTCTTCATGGACGAGCCGGAAGCCTCGCTTCATGTGGACTGGCAACAGAAACTGATTGGCATGATACGCGAGCTGAACCCGAACCTGCAACTTATTCTCACCACTCATTCGCCGGCTGTCATCATGGAGGGATGGATGGATGCAGTGACCGAGGTAAGCGAAATTTCTACGGCCCTCTAATTCAACGATTATGCCTACTACTCTGCGCCATAATTTGACATCAGCTTATTTGGATGCTGCCCGGCGTCTTTCTCCCAAGAAGAAGCGCCGTCGCATCGTGGCTTATGTAGAGAGTTATGATGACGTGGCTTTCTGGCGGACGTTGTTGTCTGAATTTGAAGACGATACGCGGTATTTCCAGGTAATGCTGCCTTCGTCCACTTCGTTGGCCAAAGGCAAGAAGATGGTGTTGATGAATACACTGAACACCGATGAGTTGGGGTACAGTCTCATTGCGTGCGTGGACAGTGATTACGATTTTCTGCTTCAAGGAGCTACGCGCGTTTCGCGCAAAATCAATCGGAATCCTTATATCTTCCAGACTTATGGCTATGCTATCGAGAACTTTCAGTGCTACGCCGAAAGCTTGCACGAGGTGTGTGTGATGGCCACGTTGAACGACCGCCCTGTGCTGGATTTGCCTGCTTTCATGCGCCGTTATTCGCAGATTGCTTATCCGCTCTTTTTGTGGAATATCTGGTTCTACAGAATGAGAGATACGGAGACTTTTCCTATGTATGATTTTAATGCTTGCGTCCGTCTGTCTGATGTCAGCCTGAAGCATCCATACCGTTGTCTGGACGAAATGCGTGAGACGGTCGATGCCAAGCTGGCCGAATTGCGTGAGCTGTATCCGCAATACGTATCTCAAGTGGATTCGTTGGGGCGCGAGCTGAAGGCGTTGGGGCTGGAGCCAGATACAACCTATCTGTACATACAGGGGCATCACATCATGGACGGCGTGGTGATGAAGCTGTTGGCTCCTATCTGTACCCAATTGCGCCGGGAACGCGAACAGGAAATCAAGCGCTTGGCCGAGCACAACGAACAGTTTCGAAACGAGCTGACAGGGTATGAGAACTGCCAGACGAATGTTCAACTGATGCTTCGCAAGAATAGCAATTACAAAGACCTTTTCCTTTATCAGTGGGTGCGCGAGGATATTCGTCGCTTTTTGGACGGAGAGCAGGAACCGGACGGTAGGTGATTGCTTGGCGAAGGTGCAAGGGGACTGTCAAAGATAAACTGTAATAGTTAAGAGTGTTTCATGGAAATATTGAATGTCATAAAAAACTTGCTTGTGAGTTGGGGAATGGCTCCGGACAGTGCGGATGCGTTGGACCACTTCATTGCCTTCCTCTTGTTGGTGTTGCTGGCTTTGCTGGCCGACCAGATTTTCCGTCGGGTGGTGTTAACATCAGTCGCCCGCCTGGTGAAGAAGACTAAAGCTACGTGGGACGACATCGTGTTCGACCACAAGGTGATGGTGCGTCTCAGCCATATTGTCGTGCCGCTCATCGTGTACTTGTTCATCCCCGTTGCTTTTGCCGATGCGGCTGCTGCCACGGTAAACCTTATCCAGCGCATCTGCATGGTGATTATCATTCTTTCGTTGCTGTCGTTCGGCCATTCTTTCATGGGAGCGGTCTATACGGTTTACAGCGCTACGGGGCGCTACCGCAACCGCCCACTTAAGGGTATGGTGCAGACGGTGCAGGTGCTCATGTGGCTGGTGGGTATTATCTGTATCGTTGGCCAACTGACGGGGCAGGAAGTGCTGAGCCTGTTGGGTGGCTTGGGGGCCATGTCGGCTGTGCTGATGCTGGTGTTCAGGGACACCATCATGGGCTTTGTCAGTGGAGTGCAGCTTTCGGCTAACAACATGCTGAAGGTGGGCGACTGGATTAAGATGCCCAAGTATGGTGTGGACGGGACGGTGACGGAGGTGTCGCTCACTACTGTCAAGGTACGGAATTGGGATAATACCGTGGCTACCTTGCCTCCTTATCTGTTGGTAAGTGATATTTTCGAGAATTGGAATGCCATGCGTGAAAGTGGCGGTCGGCGTGTCAAGCGCAGTATCAATATCGACATCCGCAGCGTCTGTTTCTGCACGCCCCAGATGATGGAGAAGTTTCGGGGGATGCCTTTGCTGAAAGATTATTTGGAAAGCCCGCACGACGAGCCGCTGACCAATCTGGGTGTGCTGCGTGCCTATCTGGTGGCCTGGTTACGCACCCGGCCCGTGGTCAACACCGACTTGCACTGCATGGTGCGCCAGCTTCAGCCTACGGAGCATGGCATCCCGCTGGAGTTGTATTTCTTTTCACGCATCAAGGATTGGGTGGCTTATGAGGGCGTGCAGTCCGATGTGTTCGACTACGTGTTGGCCATTGTTCCCGAGTTTGGGTTGCGCATCTTCCAGTCTCCTTCGGGCGACGATGTGCAGGCACTCATTGGAAGCAAAAGTCTATGATGACCATCTCGCTGCGGGTGCCGATGCGGAAGGGCGGTCCCCACAGTCCCAGTCCGGACGAGACGTAGGCCTGCATTTTTCCCCACAATCCGTATCCGTATGGTTGGCGGTAGATGGCGTTCGTGACCAAGGTCAGAGGCCATACCTGCCCGTCGTGCGTGTGCCCGTACAGGGCGAAGTCGGCTCCGGCCTCTGCTGTTTGTTCCAGCTCTTCGTTATAGGGCTGGTGGTCCAGTACGAAGATGGGGCGCGACGGGTCGGCTTGGCCGATAAGTTCGGCGGGTTTCAGGCGACGGCGGTTGCTGCGGTCGTCGCGGCCTGCTATCTGTATGCCGCCCGGCAGGGTGGCTATGCTGTCGCGCAACAGGCAGACGGGAGTCCGGCTGATAAACGCTTCGCTTTCCTTTATTCCGCTGATGAACTCGTGGTTGCCTGGCACCATGTAGATGCCTTGTGGGGCATGCACTTGCCGGAGGACATCTTGCATCCGCTCTTTCCACAGCGGCGTCACGGACATGTCTATCAGGTCGCCTGCGATGAACACTACGTCCGGGCGGGCATCGTTAATCATTGTGACATATTTTTCCAGCATGCGGCGGTTGTTGCCGTATCCCAGGTGTACGTCGCTCACGGCCACGGCGCGCAGGCGTTTCATGTCTTCGGCCGGTTTGGCGATGTCTATCTGCAAGAGGCGCACCGAGGGATGGCGGTAGTGCCAATAGCCATAGGCCAGCAGCAAGGCCGTAAGCCCCGTGCAGATGCCGAACAAGTGGGGGATGTGTATGCCGGCCAGGCGGGGTAACTGTCCGACCAGCAGCAGTAGCGTCAAGTATAGCAGAGCCACGAGCCAGCCCGTGCTTATCTGGTAGAACCAATGGCCGGCCAGCGGCGTCAGGTGGCGGCCGCGCATGTACATGAAGAGGATGAAGGACAGGGCGACAGCCCAGAACAGCAGGCCGAAGCCGATGCGCAAGCCCGTCGGCCAGCCCTGAAGGGCCATGTGGGCATGGTAGTACACCCAGCCATTGGCTCCCAGGTAGATGGTGAGTGCGATGAGGATAAAAAGCATAGAAGTGTTCTGATTTCGACGCCGCAATATTAGCAATAAAGCTCTTAACCGCAAAATATAGGGGGGCGTCGTTAGCTTCTTTTCATTCTTTTCTTTATTTTTGTGCGCCCCAACGGATTTTTTCTCCGGAAGTGGCGCACGGGGGCTTTGCTTGTGTCGGACAAGAAGCGTGCTTCGTGCGCACTCGGGCCGCGCTTCGTGCGCGTCAGAGCCGGGATGCTTGCACACTGCCTGGCCTGTGTTGATAGACAATGAGTTACAAAAGATAGAACCATGTGGAAAATCAAGAAGAAATATTCGATTGCCGTCGGCATACTGCTGGCTGTGGCAGTCTTGGTACTGGTCTTCTTGCCCAAGCGTACGGTGGACGATATGCTGGACGAGGTGCAGGTGACTGATTCGGTGGAAGTGGAGGAAATAGTCTATAAGTATGGCATCCCGACGGACGATTACGAAGTGGACTACGGAATCGTCAAGTCCGGGCAAAACTTGTCGTACATTCTTGCCGACCACGGGCTGTCGCATCGCGAAGTGCACCGGGTCAATGAAAAGGCGGAAGGCGTGTTCGACGTGCGAACCATCCGTGCCGGTCAGTCGTATGCTGTCTTTACTACCCGCGACAGCGTGCCGCAGACAGTGTTCCTGGTGTATGAAGAAAGTCCGAAGTCATACGTCGTCTTCGACCTGCGTGGCGATTGTTCCGTGCGCCGGGGCGAAAATCCCTCGGTGTGGCAGCAGAAGACGGTGAAAGGCCGCGTAGAGTCGTCGCTCTGGGTGGCCATGCAGAATCGTGAGACATCGCCCCTGCTGGCGATGGTACTGTCCGGCATCTACGGGTGGTCTATCGACTTTTTCGATTTGAAGAAAGACGACGAGTTCCGCGTCATCTACGAGCAGGAATACGTCGACGACAAGGCGCTGGACAACTTTCACGTTCTGGCCGCCGCTTTCCGCCATTCGGACAGCACCTACTACGCCATTCCCTTCGTGCAGGAAGGCGAAGAACTGTATTACAACGAGCAGGGCAACAGCCTGGAGGGAGCTTTCCTGAAAGCTCCCCTGGACTTCTACCGCATCTCTTCGCGTTTCTCCAACGCCCGTTTCCATCCGGTGCTGAAGCGTTACCGTGCTCACCACGGCGTCGATTATGCCGCTCCGGCTGGCACTCCCGTCTACGCCGTGGGCAATGGGAAAGTGATAGCCAAGGCCTACCAACGCAACGGGGGCGGCAACTACATCAAAATCCGCCACAACCGGACTTACGTCACCACCTACATGCACTTGTCGCGTTTTGCCAAAGGCATCCAAGTCGGTTCGGAGGTGAAGCAGAAGCAAGTGATAGGTTACGTCGGCTCCACCGGTTTGTCCACCGGCCCGCACCTGGATTTCCGCGTGCACGAAAACGGCAAGCCTATCAATCCGCTCACCATCAAGTCGCAGCCTAAGAAGCCCATTAGTGCGCAGAACCGGCCGCAGTTCACCACACTGTGCGATTCGTTGGTGCATCGCCTGGAGGCTCTTTAACGACGGGCGCGGACACAAAAAATCCCCCTCCCTGCCTTTCGGCACAGAGGGGGACTCTTTATGCTTACCCGTTATCAATGAATCTCGATAACACGGTTGACTTTAGCCTTTTCTTCGGGTGTATGTTTCGGCAAATCAATGGTCAGCACACCGTCGCTGACGTTGGCGCTGATTCTTTCTTTCTCCACGTCGTCCGGCAGTACAAGGCTCTGTTGGAACTTCGAGTAAGAGAACTCGCGGCGCAAGTACTTCTTGTTTTCCTTGTCCTCTTCTTTCGTTTCGTTCTTCTTTTCCATCGTGATGACCAATTCGTTGTCTTCACTCAGATGGATGTTGAAATCGTCCTTCGTCATACCCGGGGCAGCCACTTCGACTTTGTAATCTTTGTCACTTTCGATGACGTTGATTGCGGGAGCCGTAGCATTGGCTTTTACCATCCAGTCGTTATCAAAGAAATCATTAAAGATACTCGGTAACCAGTTCTGATTGTAATTTCTTCTAGTAGGCATCATAGTTGTAATCTCCTATATTTAATTGTTTGTTACTAATTGTTTTCTGAAGCCCTCCGCCTTTCGGCTTCGTGCTTCGCCTGAGTATTTGCAAAACCTGTGCCGTTTGGCAAACTGTCAGCATATTCACCCTGGATTTAAACATACGAAGACCTTTTTAAACTTAAAGTGCCTGCTTTTAACCCTTCTTGTTGACATAATGCTGACAAACTGTAGACTCTGGCGGGACAGACGGCCAAAATGGCGTTTTTCCTGCTAAAATGACACAGACGGCTCTTCCCGTAATTCAGGTATAATAATCCGTGATCTGTCTACCTCCTTTCCGCTTCATTAGCACTACTTTTACACCCGATAAACCATTAAATGACAGTAGACATGAAGAATTATGTTCGTACATGGGTATGCTCGCTGCTGGCTCTGGCAGCGATGAACACAACGGGTTGCGCACAAAGTGCGCCGCAACAGAAAGAGGCAGATGCCGGCAGCGACACACTGCCCAAGGTGTATATGTTTAAAGAAATAAAGCCAGAGAATCTGGTGAAGATTTACAAAGCACTGGGGCGTGAGGCCACAGGCAAGGTTGCCGTAAAACTATCTACCGGCGAACCCGGCGGACACAATTTCCTGCAACCGGCTTTGATTAAAGACTTGGTACAACTGGTAGGTGGCACCATCGTCGAGTGCAACACAGCTTACGGGGGTGGGCGCTCGGACACGCAAAAACACTTGCAGGCTGCCGAAGACCACGGCTTCACGGCCATTGCTCCCGTCGACATCATGGATGCCGAAGGCGAAGTGCGCCTACCTGTCAAGGGAGGCAAGCACATTTCGTATGACATAGTCGGCTCTCATTATCCCGGTTATGATTTCACCGTCGTCCTTTCTCATTTCAAAGGCCATGCGATGGCCGGGTTTGGCGGAGCTTTGAAAAACATTTCCATTGGCATAGCATCGGCCAACGGTAAGCGTTGGATACATTCTGGCGGGACCAGTACCGACAGTTGGGGCAACCCAAGTCAAGAAGAATGGCTGGAGACAATGGCCGAGGCAGCCAAAGCAGTCATCGATCATTGCGGTGAACACATATTATATATAAGTGTGGCCAACAATCTTTCCGTAGATTGCGACTGCGACTCCTCCCCCGAAGACCCGAAAATGGGGGACATCGGCATTTTGGCCTCCCTCGATCCGGTTGCCTTGGATAAGGCTTGTACAGATCTGGTTCGTTCGTCCGAAGACCACGGCAAAATCCATCTGATAGAACGTATCGACTCCCGTAAAGGCATGCACACCCTGGAGTATGCCGAACGGTTGGGCTTGGGCAGTCAGAAATATGAGCTGGTCAGGTTGGATTAGAGCTCGCTTGAAAATCATTTGCCGTTAAGTATCAAACGCAGCCGCCTGCAATTTCTTCTTTTTAAGAGAGAGAAAAAGCCGGCGGTTGCGTCTTTTTGTGCCCAGTCCGTCTTTAGGGTGACGTTTTATTATTAAATAATCA
>DXCK01000136.1 GCA_019116045.1 Candidatus Bacteroides merdipullorum
TCCTTCAACGCCATGCGGTCTTCCATTTCTTGTTTCATATTCATAAGAGGTTTGATTGATTTGTGCTGCAAAGTTAGGCTGCGGAGTTGGATGCGTTGTTATACAGAACACAGATCTGCTTCACCAATCCACAGATTCTTATCCCCGTTACAATCAGCCCGTTATCCTCTCTGATACAAAATACGGAAACGCTTCACAAAAACACGGATTTTGCTTCTGCCCGCGTGGGGATAACGGGATTCTTTCTTATATTTGCAAGGAGCAGAAAAAAAAGTGTATGGATAAGACATTATTGAACATCGAAACGGTGACGGAATACGACGACATGCTGGGGGTGGAAACACTCCATCCGCAGGTCAGTGTGATAGACTTGTCGAAGGCTAGGCCCATGCGTCATATGCGTCATACCTTTAGCTTTTATGTGGTATTTCTGAAGGATGAGAAGAATTGCGATTTGGTTTACGGCCGTCAGAAGTATGATTATCAGAAAGGGTCGGTGGTGTGCCTGGCTCCCGGCCAGGTGATAGGCATTGAAGATACGGGTCTGGAGTTCCAGCCGCAGGGATGGGCCTTGTGTTTTCATCCGGATTTGATTAAGGGAACAAATCTGGGGCGCAGTATGCGGGAATATACGTTCTTCTCGTATGAAGTCAACGAGGCGCTGCATTTGTCTGACCAGGAACGGGCCACGTTCGTCGACTGTCTGAAGAAGATACAAGAGGAGTTGGCACACTCCATCGATCGGCTGAGCAAGCGGTTGATTGCCAACAATATTGAGTTGTTGCTTAACTACTGTCTTCGGTTTTATGAGCGTCAGTTCGTCACGCGCCAAGATGCCAATCGTGACATCCTGAGTCGTTTTGAAGCATTGCTTGATCGCTACTTCAGCGGCGATAATGCGTTGCAGAAAGGTTTGCCTTCGGTGAAATACTGCGCGGGCGAACTGTGTCTTTCGTCCAACTATTTTGGCGATTTGATTAAAAAGGAGACCGGCAAGACGGCTTTGGAGCATATCCAGAACAAGATTATCGACATGGCCAAAGAGCAGTTGCTCATCCCGACCAACAGCATCTGTCAAGTGGCGTATCGACTGGGCTTCCAGTATCCGCAACATTTTACGCGGGTATTTAAGAAAGCAACGGGTATAACTCCCAATGCGTATAGGGAAACAAGCGCTTCATGAGGTGGCGGCATTCGTCCGGAGGGTAGGGGAGATTCAAAACGTCATACTCTTCTGCCTTTTTGTCACTTTCCATCCTGACAAATATGTCGCTTACTTGTTTGGCACGCTTTTCGTAGTTAGTTTACCGCTTGCGTTTAGCAGGCAAGATATGAATACATCATTATTCATAGAACAAATATGTGTAACAATATAAAACTTAAAACATTATGAACATTAAACCATTGGCAGACAGAGTGCTGATACTCCCTGCACCTGCAGAAGAAAAGACAATCGGTGGCATTATCATTCCTGACACCGCTAAAGAAAAACCGTTGAGAGGTGAAGTCATAGCAGCCGGCACGGGAACGAAAGATGAAGAAATGGTATTGAAAGTCGGTGACCAAGTGCTGTATGGCAAGTATGCCGGTACGGAATTGGAACTGGACGGAACAAAATATCTCATCATGCGTCAGAGCGATGTGCTTGCTGTATTGGGATAATCTGCAATTCATTTAATAACGAACTTAACGAACTTAAAAAACTAAGAAATCATGGCAAAAGAGATTTTGTTTAATATAGATGCCCGTGACCAACTGAAGAAAGGTATCGATACATTGGCAAATGCAGTAAAAGTAACGCTGGGTCCGAAAGGCCGTAACGTTATCATCGAGAAGAAATTCGGTGCTCCTCACATCACGAAAGACGGTGTGACGGTGGCTAAGGAAGTAGAATTGGCTGATGCTTATCAGAATACGGGTGCCCAATTGGTGAAGGAAGTTGCCAGTAAGACGGGTGATGATGCCGGTGACGGTACGACAACCGCTACTGTGCTGGCTCAGGCTATCGTGACGGAAGGTTTGAAGAACGTGGCTGCCGGTGCTGCTCCCATGGATTTGAAGCGCGGTATTGACAAGGCTGTGGCTAAGGTGGTGGAATCCATCAAGAACCAGGCCGAGATGGTGGGCGACAACTATGATAAGATTGAGCAGGTAGGTACGGTTTCTGCCAACAATGATCCGCAGATTGGTAAACTGATTGCTGACGCTATGCGCAAGGTTTCTAAGGATGGTGTCATCACTATCGAAGAGGCCAAGGGTACGGATACGACCATCGGTGTAGTGGAAGGTATGCAGTTCGACCGCGGTTATTTGTCTGCCTATTTCGTAACCAATACGGAGAAGATGGAGTGCGTGATGGAAAATCCGTACATCCTGATTTACGATAAGAAGATTTCCAACCTGAAGGATTTCTTGCCTATTTTGGAACCTGCCGTGCAAACCGGCCGTCCTCTGTTGGTTATCGCAGAAGATGTAGACAGCGAGGCTTTGACTACGTTGGTTGTCAACCGTCTGCGCAGCCAGTTGAAGATTTGTGCTGTGAAGGCTCCGGGCTTCGGTGACCGTCGTAAGGAAATGCTGGAAGATATCGCCGTTTTGACAGGTGGTGTAGTCATCAGCGAAGAGAAAGGCTTGAAACTGGAGCAGGCTACTATCGAAATGTTGGGTAGCGCCGAGAAAGTGACGATTACGAAGGACAACACGACCATCGTAAACGGCAATGGCGACAAAGAGAATATCCACGAGCGTTGCGAGCAGCTTAAGACTCAGATTGCTGCCACGAAGTCTGACTATGACCGTGAGAAGTTGCAGGAACGTTTGGCCAAGTTGTCAGGCGGTGTAGCTGTTCTTTATGTAGGTGCTGCTTCTGAAGTAGAGATGAAGGAGAAGAAAGACCGTGTAGATGATGCTCTGCGTGCTACGCGTGCCGCCATCGAAGAAGGTATCGTGCCTGGCGGTGGTGTGGCTTACATCCGTGCATTGGAATCTTTGGAAGGTCTGAAGGGTGACAACGCCGATGAGACGACTGGTATTGAAATCATCAAGCGTGCCATCGAAGAGCCTCTGCGTCAGATTGTGGCTAATGCCGGTAAGGAAGGTGCAGTGGTAGTACAGAAAGTTCGTGAGGGCAAGGGTGATTACGGTTACAATGCTCGTACAGACGTATATGAGAACCTGCACGCTGCCGGTGTGGTAGATCCTGCTAAGGTTACACGTGTGGCTTTGGAGAACGCCGCCTCTATCGCCGGCATGTTCTTGACCACAGAATGTGTGATTGTTGAGAAGAAAGAAGATAAGCCTGAGATGCCGATGAACCCCGGTATGGGCGGCATGGGTGGAATGATGTAATGACGGATTTCCTTTAGGTCTTCCTATTTATAAGAGCCGCGGTTTCTTTTAGAGAAGCCGCGGTTTTTTATACCATTTGTTCTTGTATGTGCGGGAATATTGTTTCCTTTGCAGGGAAATGGGAATTTAATTGGCACACAGATGACACAGATTAAACGAGATGACCACAGATTTTTAAAGGGGCTTCGCCCGAATCTTTCTCATTTCAGATTTCATAAATCAGAAATCAGTAAATGAAATAATCTGTGAAAATCTGTCTTATCTGTGTCATCTGTGTGCCATATAAACACCCCGATAAATTATCATTTAACAAACAAC
>DXCK01000137.1 GCA_019116045.1 Candidatus Bacteroides merdipullorum
CCAAAAAAAATTCTAGCAGGAAATATATTTATATAACCCCAGCAACATTTAAGAACGTTTTTAACAAAATTCTGATCAAGTATCGAAGAGGAATCTCATGAAAATTTCCGTTTCGATGTCAGGCCAGACCGCTACAAATTAGAAAGCTCTTCAGCAGACAAACCTGTAATGACCGCAATATCCTCCACTGGCAATCCCTTCTCTTTCAGCTTACTAGCCATAGACAACTGAGCCTCATGGATACCCTCTGCATGGCCTTCCGCATGACCTTGAGCCAAACCCTCTGCCATACCTTTCTCAAATCCTTTCGCCTGTCCCTTACGTTCGGCCGTCTCCATCACACTATACCAATCACGGTAGTTCTTCAAGCTCTCCTCATAGGCATAACGGTCCTTCGGGTCGAACTTGGCCAGCTCGGCTGCCTCGAACAAATGCTGGAACACTTTCTCCTGCAAGGCACGCGGACGGTCCATCAAAGAGGCAAGGTTGCGAATCGCATACAGCCACTTGTCAAACAAGGTCTCCAACTCGCTTTCCGTCTTCGTGAACTTGGGCATTTCCAGATAGATGAAGGTCAGCTTGTCATAAAACACTTCTTTCGTAAAGGTGTCCATCAGCTTCACTTCGTGATAATAGGAAGGGTCTTGAGAATGGAAACAGAAATTCAGGATACCTATCGTATAAATGCCCTTCAAACCATAATCCCAGTTACCACGGGGGAGCCTGTTCGCGAATAGCAAAGGAAGAATAATAAAGGCTGCGGTCTTTGAAAAACTGCTGCTCGCCCTTCTGCATCTCAACCAGGAAATATTCACCCTGTTCGTTCGTGCAATAGACATCGAACACGGCACGGCGGTCGTATTCCTGAGTGCCCAGATGTTCCGTGTTCAGGTAGGTGATGTCTCGGATTTCCTCACGGCCCTGCAACAAGGCGTTCAGGAAGCTGATAAGCAGTTCCTTGTTGATTTCAGTTCCGAACAGTTTCTTGAACGCGAAATCCGTATAAAAATTGACGTATCTTTCGTAAATGCCTTCCGAACACATGGACTGATGGGGTTAATGGGTTACGACGACAAAGATAAGGCTATTTACCTGCAAACAAAATCTTCCTCCCTAAAATAATCAACCCTAACGGACATCGGGCGAATTTGACACCTTGGCACCCTTTATCATACATCCTCACGCGCACGCGCCCGAGAACGGTGCAATCTTAGTGAAAGGATGTTAAACCTCGTACGCGCGCGCATGGAAAGTTGAACGAAGTGATGCCAAGGTGTCAAGAAGTTTTAGGACAATCCTGTTAACTCACTAATGGGCAATGATTTACAAATCATCTATGGATTGACAGTTGGAATGGTCCTCTCGCAAGGCCTGAAGCAAAGAGCTTAAGAAGTGCCATAACAGCTCCTTATTTTCCTCCTTCAGCAGTTCGGGAAGGTACAACTGAAGCACCGAATAGAAATCTATCAGTTTGATGTGATGCCCTTTTTTAAATTGGCATACGTGCCAGAACCGATATGTGCCTGGCTAATAATGAACGCATTAGACAAACGACGTCCATCGACTCTGACTGTTGCTTGCAGCACGGCAAGCAAAGCGCCCGTACAGGGCATCTCTTCTTTTTTCTTCATGTGTTGATTTTTTAATTAAACAATAATCCGTACAACCTGGTACGTTTGTCGTTTGTCAATGGATGTTAAATTCGTTAATTATGAAAGCTTTCCATACTGACATGTCGGTTTCATGAATTTGACTTTCACAAAATGATTCACCATCTTCGCTGCCGATTTTCAAACTAAAAGACAAAAACTATGAAGGACATTCTTCTCAGCCTCTTTCAAGGCTACACGGACAAAAGTCCAAAACCCACTCGGCTTGAATACATCGTCGAAATGATTCGCAATCATGCAACGATCGAAGCGCACACGGAAAAATACCGTTATAATTCCGCACATGGATGGGACAGGGAGGCTTCTCGCGAAAAGACAAGTTGCCCATGCTTCGCCGTAGCAGTATGCTTTAACGGCGGAAAATTAAAGACCGACATACAGAATTGGACAATGCTCTGCATGGCCGACTTCGACCACCTGCCTGCGGAAGCAATGAAACATGCCTTAGAACTGACCCGCAACGACCCTCACACGTTATTGGTTTATACTACCATCAGCGGAACAGGCATCCGCGTGATCAGCCGTTATTCTCGAGGGGAGAACTGCCAAGTACGTTCGCCCTACGACCTGCACCTGCAAGCATTCAAACAAATAAATCGGCATTATGCAGAACTGATTGGCCACCCTTACGACGAAAAATGCAAAAACGCAACCCGTCTAAGCGGCCTGGCACACGATCCGGACGTATTCTTCAACCCGGAAGCCGAGACATTCCGTATTGAAAGTAAAGCGCCTCTGAAAAAAGATGCACCTGCCCCACAATTAAAACGAGTAGTCCGTGTAACGGAACGCCAACTGGCCGATGAAGGAATAGAATACACAGAACATCACCACAATGAATATATCATGCGCACGGGTTATCTGCTCAATGCCTACGGCGTCCCGCTTGAGACAGCCACCCGCTGGGCTTTGAAACGATTCGGAGATTACGAGGGCGATGTGGCCGGCATTTTCCGTTCGTGCTACCAGCAGACCGAAGAGCACGGAACCCGACATCTGCCTTCTTTTTCCCGTCCGACTGATGAAACAGAAGGGGGGGCGACAAATGTGGCCGAAATCGAGGAGTTCCTCACTACGCAAGGACGTTTCCGAAAGAATACCGTAACGGGACGTTGCGAAATAGCCACCGACGGAAAGGAGTTTACCGACCTGACAGACCGACATCTCAACACCCTGTGGTGCAGGTATTGCAAAGAGAGAAGGCTGATACGGCTCATGGATATGCGCGTGATTATCGAATCGGAATATTCCGAATTGTACAACCCGTTCGAACACTATTTCAAAAACCTGCCTCCCTGGGACGAAAGCAGCGATCCGATTGCCCGGTTGGCCGCACAAGTACATGTCCAAGGAGATGGCGAATGGTTTGCTCTCTGTTTCAAAAAATGGCTGGTGGCCTTGGTTGCGGCACTGTTGAAAGAAGAAGTGGTGAACCACAGCATCCTGGTATTGGTCGGATGTCAAGGCATCTACAAAACCACCTGGCTGAACAACTTGCTGCCACCCGAACTGCGCCGGTATTTCTACTTGAAAACCAACAGTCGAAACCTCACGAAAGACGATACACTGACACTCTCGGAATTTGCCATCGTATGCCTGGAAGAACTGGACGAGATGGAAAGCAAAGAGATGAACCAACTGAAAGCGCTCACCACCATGCGAACCATCAACGAACGTGCGGCATACGCGCACTACAAAGAAAACCGGCCACACATCGCCAGCTTTTGCGGAACCAGCAACAACATGCACTTCCTGAATGACCTCAGCGGAAACCGGCGATGGATGCCTTTCGAAGTGAAAAGCATTGATAATCCCTACGAAAATCCAGTGGATTACACTGCGGTCTATGCGCAAGCATACGCACTCTTGCAGAATGATTTTCACTATTGGCTCACGCCGCAAGAAACTGAAACACTAAACCTGCACAATAAGCATTTCGAAGTGCCATGCCTGGAAAGAGAACTCATCCTGACGTATTATGAACGTCCCATGCCAGAGGCAACAAATGCTATTTTCGTGACCAATGCACAGATCCTGGCTCGCATCAATGCCGGACTCAAACAGAAACTAAGTCCTGTCAAAATTGGAATCATCATGCGGCAAGAGGGTTTCGAACCTATCCGGTCGGGTGGGAAACGAGGTTACCGAGTCATCGAACTGTCCGGAGAAGCCATCTACGGGAGAAGAATAGCCATGGCAAGATTCACTTAAAGGATGAAGAATCCAAAGGATGATTTCTCAAAGCCCTCTTCAGACTTGCCAAAGCCCTCTTCAGCTCGCTCAAAGCCCTCTTTACGCCGCACTGTGTTCAAGGTTCTCCTATCGCCTCTAC
>DXCK01000138.1 GCA_019116045.1 Candidatus Bacteroides merdipullorum
AAATTGAAGAACTGAACAAGGAACTTGAAGAAGCCCGTGCCAAGCTGGGTAAGATTGCAGCAGAAAAACCGGCTAAAAAGACGGCTGCCAAGAAATCTGCTTCAAAAACTACTACAGCAAAGAAAGCCACAAAGAAAGCGGAAGCTTAATAATGGACTTTGTGTAACAAGTTAAATAGAGAACGGTCGGTGCTTACAGACACCGGCCGTTTTTTTGTCAACTGAAGGAAAATCGCATATCAAGTGCCACTTGGCGGTTGCCATGTAGATGTTTAGCATTCTAAAGTGGCTCTTTAGAATACCCGAGTACATGGTTATTGGGAGGAGGGGCGATATTCGGTTTCTGTGAAACTGCTTTTAAATATATTGTTCTGCTTATGATAGACAAAGGTGTAAAAAGATGGTATCACGCTTTCACCTCGACTCTTATAGCCTGAAAAACAAAAAAATATGGTGAAAGATTCTTCTTTCACCATATTTCACTATATTCTTGGAAATTGTTATTCTTGAAAGCGGGTATAGGTTACTTCCAGCGTCAGTTTGGTTCCGCCGTTGTCCGGGTCGCCTCCCTGCAGTTTAGCGTAGCTGGGCTGCAAGTCGTGTTCTACAGCTGTAGTTGTTGTAGAGTTTGTTCCTGTCGATTGGGTACTGATGTTTACTGGGATGAGTAATACTTTGTTCCAATCAGGGTTTTCTTCGTTCCATTTCTTGTTCCACGCTTCTTCATCCCATGTGGCTCCTGCTTCTTCTTTTGCCTTGTCGCGTGCAGCTTTCTTTTCGTTGATGCAAGTAGATACAAGGCGAGCGATGTTCTGGAAGGTGTATTGGTTAGTCGCAACGCTGTTATGGGCAGCAGTGAAAGAAGTGATGTTATCGTTCACCTTGTTTTCCTCGAAGAACGATTTCAGTTCCTGCTTGCGTAGCAGCAATACGTTGCTTGGCGCATCCATACTGAACTTGTAGTTGTTCTTCTCATTATAATTGGTGAACGTCAGTTTCGCTGAGTTAAGCGTGTCTTTGGACAATTCCTGATAGATTTCATCATAGGGTAGGGTTGCCTCTGTGAAGATACCGGCGGGCGACTTGATGTAAGTCCAGTTCTTTTCTTCAGCTTTCTCTTTTAACTTTTCTGAATTGGCAAACTGGTTAGCCTGTATTACTTCTTTGGTCGATGCAAACAGAGTTTCTGCACCATAATAGATTGAATCTTCACCGATTTGCCCGTTTTCATCAGTCACTTTCTTTTTGAGAGCAACTCCCAGGCTGTCTACGTAGTGGAAGCGGAACTGGAACTGGAGGTCTATGCGGTCTGCATAGAGGATGGTTCCGTCGCCGAAGTCGTTCTGGATGCAGACGCCCTTGAATACGTTGTTGATGAAGTTGTCTGCATTATCGAAATAGTTGTTTTCACCTTTTTCGTAAGCCTTGTTCAGGTCATATATCTTTTGTCCTATTTCCGTATCGAGATTGAATACGATACTGGGGGAATAGGTGTAATTGCCGTTAGAGTCTGTTTCAAAGCGAACAGAATCGGGTACGGTAGCATCATAGGCCGTATAGGCTTTTCTTCCCAAAAGGGTTCCTTTATAGTCGTTGATATTGATGTCCGTGTAGCGGTAGTGTTTGGTCCCGTCCTGGCGTTCTTGTATCCAACGATCGTTCAGTTCGTAGGCGCTCATGCGGCAGGCATTCAGGGAATCACCGAACCAGCTGCTATAATAAAGGATCAGCTTCAGTCCTGCTACGTTTTCGTCTACGCGTGTACCTTTACCCTTCAAGGTGTCTCCGCTGTAGTACTCTTCATAGAGAGGAGGCAGCGTTTCCGAGAATTTGAAGTTGTCCGTACAGTTTAGTTCGGTCAGGAAGCTGGATGTATAGGCTCCGAACTCGGGGTCGGTGAAGCGGCCTACATATCCGGTACTGGTCTTGGCATATACGGCGTCTGCCAGATAAGAATGGGTTGTGACGTCGAAAGTGATGGTATGTGCAGACATCCCGTCCGAGTCGGGGAGCATCCCCATACCCAGTGTATTGGTGGTGTCGTCGCAAGCAAAGAATACGAGAGCCGCTGTCAGCAATGCTCCTATATGCTTAAGTCTCATAGATTTCAGTTTTTGCTTTTTTTTGATGTCATTGTTCTGTTTCTGCAACCAGGTCGTAGAAGCTGTTGCAACGGTCTGCCATGTCTTCGCCTCCCTGGTACTCCAACACGGGTTTTCCCAGACTCCGTGCGTAGTCTAGCACTTCCTGGTTCACGTGTTCGCTTTGCTGGATGACTCCGTCGGAATACTCCACAGCCAGTTTGCACAAACTGGTGAAGTCCACGGGTTCTTTCAGTTTGGCGAGGTCCTTTTTGGCGATACCCTTCAGCATCAGCTTGGTCGCAAAGTCCGGATGGAAGTTTTGTTTGAAGTCGTTCTCGTAGAGTGAGAAGATCACTTTGGAATTTCTGTACGAAGGCTCTTCCCGGTATGCCCTCTTGATGTAGAGGGGAGCCAAGGCCGTCATCCATCCGTGGCAGTGTATGATGTCGGGGCACCAACGCAGCTTTTTCACCGTTTCGAGCACTCCTCGTGCATAGAAGATGGTTCGTGCGTCGTTGTCTTCATATTCTACACCGTTTTCGTCGGTGATTTGCAGCCGGTTCTGGAAGAAGTCATCGTTGTCTATGAAGTAGACCTGCATTCGTGCAGACTGGATGGAGGCCACTTTTATGATCAGCGGGTGGTCGGTGTCGTCGATGATGAGATTCATTCCCGACAAGCGTATCACCTCATGCAGCTGGTTGCGGCGTTCGTTGATATTCCCCCATTTGGGCATGAATGTTCTGATCTCTCTGCCTTTCTCCTGGATGGCTTGCGGCAGGTTACGACCGGTTAGGGACAGTTCGGTTTCAGGAACATAGGGGGTGATTTCTTGTGTGATAAATAAAACCTTGTTAGCCTTTGTCATACTCTTCATCAATTATTGCGCAAAGTTACAAAAAAAAACGCTCACAGCGTCAAGATGGGATGGCTATAATTCCTTATGATTTGTTAAGTGCTTGTATTTCAATATTGCTTTTTCGGTTGGAAAGTTTTGTTCGGACATGCTTTTTCTACAAAAAATGCGATATTTCTTCGTTATGTGGTAAATAATAGCTTATTTTGCACCGCTTTTGAAACAACCCTGTATTTATCAAACGTTAAAAGTAATGGAAATAGTACATTCTATCAAGGACTTGCAGGCGGGACTTGCCGCTTTGCGTGCCCAGGGTAAGACGGTGGGACTGGTGCCCACTATGGGAGCTTTGCATGCGGGACATGCTTCGCTGGTTAAGCGGAGTGTGGCCGAAAACGATGCCACGGTGGTGAGCATCTTTGTCAACCCCACTCAGTTTAATGACAAGAACGATTTGGCCAAATATCCGCGTACGCTGGAGGCCGACTGCCGCCTGCTCGAGCAGTGTGGAGCTACGTTCGCCTTTGCGCCGTCGGTTGATGAGATTTATCCCGAACCGGATACCCGTCACTTCAGCTATGCTCCGCTGGATACGGTGATGGAAGGCGCTTTCCGTCCGGGACACTTCAACGGTGTTTGCCAGATTGTGAGCAAACTGTTCGATATGGTGAAGCCCGACCGTGCCTATTTCGGCGAGAAAGACTTCCAGCAGCTGGCCATCATCCGCGAGATGGTACGTCAGATGAAGTTCCCGCTGGAGATTGTAGGTTGTCCCATCGTCCGCGAGGCCGACGGGTTGGCTTTGAGCAGCCGCAACCAGCGCCTGTCTGCTGACGAGCGTCAGACTGCGCTGAAGATTTCGCAGACACTCTTTGCCAGCGTTGAATTTGCAGCTTTGCATACGGTGGCCGAGACGCAGAAGTTCGTCGGAGACTCCATTGCTGCCGTTCCAGGTCTCCGTCTGGAGTATTTCGAACTGGTGGATGGAAATACGTTGCAGAAAATTGCCGATTGGGCCGACACGGATTATGCCGTGGGCTGTATCACCGTCTTTTGCGGCGAGGTTCGTCTCATCGACAATATCAAGTACAAGTCTTAACCCAATAAACAGAAATACATTATGATGATTGAAGTATTGAAGTCCAAGATCCACTGTGCCCGTGTTACGGAGGCTAACCTGAACTACATGGGTAGCATTACGATTGACGAGGACCTCATGGACGCGGCCAACATGATTGCCGGCGAGAAGGTGTACATTGCCGACAACAACAATGGCGAACGTTTCGAGACTTATATCATTAAAGGTGAGCGCGGCTCCGGAAAGATTTGCCTGAACGGTGCGGCCGCACGCCGTGTGCAGCCCGATGACATCGTGATCATCATGTCCTATGCGTTGATGGATTTCGAGGAGGCCAAGTCGTTCAAGCCGACGGTTGTCTTCCCCGATCCGGCCACGAACAAGGTGGTGCGCTGAGGCTGCTTTCCTCCCGATACTGAAAATGGCACACGGATGAAACCTTGCGTTGTCCGTGTGCCATTTTTGTATTCTTACCCCTTGTGTGCCGCTGCGATGGTGTCGCGTACGCGGCGTTCGGTGGTGACGGGGCGGGTATATTCTTCTATTCGTACAGTGCCGCCCATGGACACGGCGTCGTTGTGCCAGGCCATGTCGCTTTCTACGGTTTCACGGGCGGAGAAGTGGAACTCCGTGATGCCCGTCTCGCGGGCGATGCGGGCGATGTTTCCCTCGTTCACCCCGCAGCCGGCCAGGAGCGTGATGCGTCTGGCGGCGGCTTTCTGCAATTCACGCAGCAGGGGAATGCCCGCTTCGGCAGTGGGTTGTTGTCCTGAGGTCAGGATGCGGTGGCAGCCCAGGCCGATGATGTCTTCCAGTGCATGGAAGGGGTCGCGGCAGACGTCGAAGGCACGGTGGAACGTGACCGACATGCCTTGTGCCGCCTTCATCAGCCGTCCCATCAGGGGCAGGTCTACGGTACCGTCGGCTGTCAGGCAGCCCAACACCACGCCGTCGGCACCCAGGCGCCGGGCGTTGGCGATGTCTTCCAGCATGATGCGCTCTTCGAGGGGAGAGTAGCGGAAATCGCCGCCGCGGGGGCGGATGATGACGTGCAGACGGGTGCGGTCCAGCAGGCTGCGTGCGGTGGCGATGTCTCCGAAGGAGGGGGTTGTGCCTCCTTCGGGGATGCCGGCACACAACTCCACGCGGTCCGCGCCGCCGGCCTGTGCGGCCAGGCAGCTCTCTACGCCGTTGGCGCAGACTTCGAACTGGAAGCGGGGAGGGTTCATGATTAGGGAGTCTGTTTTATGTCGTTTTTCGATTCGTTTTACTTCGCATAGCTGACGGCGCGTGTCTCGCGGATGACGGTGATCTTCACCTGTCCCGGATACGTCATCTCGTCCTGTATCTTCTTGGCGATTTCGCCAGACAGGCTCTCCGTCTGCTTGTCGTTTATCTTGTCGGCACCGACGATGACGCGTAGTTCGCGGCCGGCCTGGATGGCGTAGGTCTTCGTCACGCCCGGATAGGACATGGCCAGCTGTTCCAGGTCGTTGAGGCGCTTGATGTAGGCTTCCACGATTTCGCGGCGTGCACCGGGTCGTGCGCCCGAGATGGCGTCGCACACCTGGACGATGGGTGCCAGCAGGCTGGTCATTTCCGTCTCGTCGTGGTGGGCACCGATGGCATTGCAGATATCCGGTTTCTCCTTATATTTTTCGGCCAGCTTCATGCCGTAGAGGGCGTGTGGCATTTCGGGTTCTTCGTCGGGCACCTTGCCGATGTCGTGCAGCAGGCCGGCGCGTTTGGCCTTCTTCGGGTTCAGGCCCAGCTCCGAGGCCATGACGGCGCAGAGGTTGGCCGTCTCGCGGGCGTGTTGCAGCAGGTTCTGGCCGTAGGACGAACGGTATTTCATCTTTCCGATGATGCGGATCAGTTCGGGGTGCAGGCCGTGGATACCCAGGTCGATGGTGGTGCGTTTGCCGGTCTCGATGATTTCTTCTTCCACCTGCTTGCGTACCTTGTTCACCACTTCCTCGATGCGGGCGGGGTGGATGCGGCCGTCGGTGACGAGCTGGTGCAGGGCCAGGCGGGCTATCTCGCGGCGCACGGGGTCGAAGGCCGAGAGGACGATGGCTTCGGGTGTGTCGTCCACCACGATTTCAACGCCGGTGGCAGCTTCCAGGGCGCGAATGTTGCGTCCTTCGCGGCCGATGATGCGGCCTTTGATTTCGTCCGATTCGATGTGGAACACGGTGACCGAGTTTTCGATGGCCGTTTCCGTGGCTACACGCTGGATGGTCTGGATGACGATGCGCTTGGCTTCCTTGTTGGCCGTCAGCTTGGCTTCGTCCATGATGTCGTTGATGTACGACTGTGCCTGCGTCTTGGCTTCTTCCTTGAGCGATTCTACCAGGCGTTCCTTCGCCTCGTCGGCCGAGAGGCCCGAGATGGTTTCCAGTTTTTCGATTTCCTGGCGTTGCAGGTGGTCCAGCTCGTCTTTCTTCTTGTCGACGATGCCCAGCTGTGCTTCCAGGTTTTCGCGGATGGCGTCGGCTTCCTGCTTCTTGCGTTGCAGTTCTTCCTGTCGTTGGTTCAGCACCAGTTCGCGTTGTTTCAGTTTGTTTTCGGCCTGTTGGATTTTCTGGTTACGGGCGGCCACTTCCTTTTCCAGGTCGGCTTTCTTGTTGAGGAACTTTTCCTTTACTTCGAGCAACTTGTTTTTCTTGATCACTTCCGCTTCGGCTTCCGCGTCCTTCAGGATGCCGTCGTATTTCGCCTTCAGGCCGTGCTTGAAGAGCACGTACGAGGCGACGGCTCCGATGAGGAGGCAGGCGAGGGACACTACTATCGTAACTACTGTCATTTTGATAATTTGTTTTAATATGTATATAAATAAAAAAGGCACTGCCGGAGTCTTCCGCCCGTCGGTCCGGGAGGGGTGGAAGGTCTCGTACAGTGCGTGGTTTTGTTTTCTCATCTGGTTTGCGGCCCGGGGGCTGCGTCGGGAGGGTTGTCCGGTGCTTCCGTTTCCTTGAAGCAGGCTTCGATCGCCTCCGTCAGTTCTTTGAGCTTCGCCGTATAAGGGGCGGTGTCGTTCCGCTGTTCCATCCGCAGGGTTTCCAGTGCAAACTGGTAGGCCACCATGCCGAGCAGCTGTTCGTTGCTCGCTTCCGGGTAGTAGTCCCTATACTGTTTGAGCCTGACATTGACCTGCCGGGCGGCTTCCCTGACCGTTTCCTCGTCGTCGCGGCGGATGCTGAGGGGGTAGGTGGTGCCTGCCATGAGCAGGTGTATCTTTATCTTATCGTTCATACATCTTCGTCTCCTTCGTTATTCATTCAGCAGGGCGATGCATTTGTCGACTTCACGCACTAATTTTGACAATCGCAGCTTCGTCTCTTTCACGTCGCTGCCGTTAAGGCTGATTGTCGTAGCTGTTTTTAGGTCGGTGTAGCGTTTTTCCAGGGCCCGGTAGGCGGCTTGCGAGGCGGCGCAGTCGGCCCGGCAGGCGTTCAGGAGCTCCTTCAGACGCGCGTTTTCGCGCCGCTGTTCATCGTGCAGATAAATCAGGTGGCGCAGCCGTGCTTCAAAGGTTTTCAGTAGCTCTTTTTCTTCTTCTGTCATCTCTACACCAAAATTGTACACAAAAATACGATTTACTTGGATATTACAAAAACTTTTTGCCGAAAAATCGTGTTTCCGGCGAAATTATTGCGAATGTGGCGGGCGGACGCACCGTGGTGCGTCCCTACATCCCGCCTGACGCAAAAAAAGGGGCATTGCGCCCCCTTTTCCATTCTACATTCTCAATTTTCCATTCTCCATTACAGCGGGCTTCCGCCTTCCTCTTCGCCGCCGGGTTCCGTCGTGCCGCCGCCGCTATCCTCGCCGTCGGGCACGGTGTGTGCGGGGATTTCGTCGTCCAGCAGTTCCCAGAAGATGTCGCTGCTCACCAGGCTGCGGGTGGTGACCTTGTTGCTGCTGTCGCGCGTTGTTTCGGGGATGAAGCGCACGCGCGTGCCCGTTATCTGCTGTGCGCCCACCTTGTCGGGCGAGTCCACGCCCTGTCCTTCGGCGTTGGCGGTGTAGTAGAAGGTGCCCACGCCGTCCAGCTTCACGGAGCGGCCGTTGTTCATGTAGTCGCCCATCACGCCGCCCAGCAGCTTGAGCACGGACAGGACGTCGCCCACGCTGAGCGATGACAGGTCGGCCAGCTTCTTGGCCACGGTGTCGGTGCCGACGGGGCGGCCGATGGTTACAGACACGGGATACCATTTCCCGTTACTCTTCATTTGTTTTTTCTTAAAGTATGCCATGGCGTAAGGTTTTTTTATCTCCTGCCGGCAGGCTGTCCGGAAACCTCCCTACCTTAGGCTACCAAAGGTGGGGAGTTTGGCTGTCAAAGGTGGGGAGTTTGGTTATCAAAGGTGGGGAGTTTGTCTCCCCCTCTCCACAACCCCTTCCTGACGGCCTGCCGGCATTCGGTGGTTTGACAATAGTTTTTATTTATCTCGATGCCGGGCGGAACTTTTCCCGCCCGACGGTTCGCTGTTTCTTCAAGGTAGGCAAGCCGTTGCCGTCAAAGGTGCCGGTGCGGGCGATGTCTTTGTCTATATGAAGGTGGAAGGTGGTCGTTCGCTTTGTCCCGGGGGGGGCGTCAGCGTCCGCTGTCGGCAATCATCTGACGGATCTTGTTGTTCAAGTCGTCGGCGGCCATGAGTTGTTCCAGCGTCAGGTGCATGCGGTAGCGCCAGTAGTGGCGTGGGTTGGCAGGCACGTTGATGCGCTCTTCGGCGGCGTTGGGGTTGCGCAGCTGCCCGTCGACCGACATCCAGTCCTGGAAGGAGAGGATGCTGAGCATGGAGTTGCTCGTCAGATGGGCGCGCACCACCTGTTCGCACAGTTCGGGCGTGGCCACGGCAGGGGCGGCGCCGTAGTGGCCCAGGACGTGGTTGTAGTAGCGTTGCGTCTGCTGGGCGTCTTCCTCCCACCAGCCACGCAGGGTGGACATGTCGTGGGTGGAGATGGTGCAGACGGAACGGTAGGGATACCATTCGGGGTGTCCGAATTCTTGGCTGGGGTCCTTGGGCATGCGCTGTATCTCGAGCGAGAGGATGCGCAGCTCGTTCATCACCCACGCCACGCAGGCAGGAATCATGCCGAGGTCTTCGCCGCAGACGAGCATGCGGGTGGACTGCGTCAGCTGCGGGAGCTTCTTCATGGCCTGCTGTCCCCAGAAGTCGTTGTGGCGGTGGTAGTAGTATTGGTCGTAGAGGCGGTTGAAGGCGGCTTTCTCCCAGTCGTTCAGCGAGCGGTAGATGTAGTCGTACTGCACGCCGATGCGTGGATGGTATTTCGAGGGATCGTTGCGGTCGGGCACGAACAGGACGTCGCTGATGAGGGCGTAAAGGCCGTCGCGTATCCAGATGCTGTCGTCGTCGGTCTTGCCGTCGAAGTAAGCTTCCACCTTGCGCTGTGTGTCGAACTCGGGACGCATACGGTAGACTTCCCACGTGTCGGTGGGCTCGATGAAGGTCTGCTTCACGTAGTCGGTGTGTGGGCCGAACATTTGTCCGAGGAAGTATTCGTGGATGTAGGGTTTCAGGAACTCGGGGCGGAAGCCGAGGCCGTAGCTCTCGATTTCTTCACGCGTCATGGGCAGGGCGGGGACGAACTGTCCCAGCAGGCCGTGGACGGCGTTCATCGGGATTTCCCAGATGCGGAAGAAGCCTAGGATGTGGTCGATGCGGTAAGCGTCGAAGTATTCGGACATCTTGCGGAAACGCTTCATCCACCAGGCATAGCCATCTTGCTCCATCACGTCCCAGTTGTAGGTGGGGAGGCCCCAGTTCTGTCCGTTGGCAGAGAAGTCGTCGGGCGGGGCGCCTGCCTGTCCGTTCAGGTTGAAGTAATGGGGCTCCTTCCAGGCCTCGACACTGTTGAGGCTGATGCCGATGGGGATGTCGCCCTTGAGCACCACGCCGTTGGCACGGGCATGGCGGGTGGCAGCTAGCAGCTGGCGGTGGAGCTGGTACTGGATGTAGTAGTAGATGGCGATATGTGGATAGTCGGCCGACTGGGGATTGCACAAGGTGTCGATGTCTTCCTGGCGGTAATCGTTGTAGCGCGGCCACTCGCGGAAGTTAGGTGTCCGGTAGGCGTCGCGCAGATAGCTGAAGACGGCATAGGGTTGGAGCCATTCCTTGTTGGTCTCGAAGAAGGCGCGGAAGTCTTCAGACGCCAGCACGGCTTCACCTTCCTGGGCGAAGATCAGGCGAAAATATTCCCACTTGGCTTCGTTGACGGCTTCGTAGTCGATGGCGGGCAGGGCATTCAGTTCCTGGCGTCGCTGTTCGAACTGCTCCATTTTCTCGCGGTCGTCCAAGGTACCCAGTTGTCGCAGGTCGGTGTACATGGGGTGGAAGGCGTAGATGGAGATGCTGCTGTAGGGATAAGAGTCGGTCCATGAGTGAGTCATGGTCGTGTCGTTGATCGGGAGAATCTGCACGGCCTTCTGGTGGGTTTTGACGGCCCAGTCGATCATCTTCATCAGGTCACCGAAGTCGCCCACGCCGAAGCTGCCTTCGGAGCGGAGGGAGAAGACGGGGATGGCCGTGCCGGCACCCTTCCAGGCGGGCAGACTGAAGTAGACGTAGCGGTCGCCTACAACCAGTGTTTCGGCGTCGCCCAGTTTCGGATCGGCCAAATAGCGGTTGGGGTTGTTTTCCCAAGCCACGACGCGGCCCTCTTCCTTTTTATAGAGGACGAATTTATATTCCAGTGGGAAGGCCAGGTCGGAAGCGTCGATTTCCACCTGCCATTCGGGGAAGTTGGCGTCGCTCATCAGGATGGCTTTGTCGGGATTCCATCCGCCCAGGGCGTCCACACTTCCACACACAGCCAGTGCATGTCCGCTGTCAATGCAGGGCGCGTAGGCTTTGAGGACCAGGCTGCGTTGGCATCCCCGTGGGGCTGCTTCGCGGTCGTGATGGGCCAGGAGCGACTCAGTGAAGGCCGAGGTGTAGAAATACTGCTGTTCCGGCAGGTTCTTCCAGCTGTCTTCCAGACGGTAGGTCTTGGCGGGATCGTCGGAAACGTACAGGACACGCGGCAGGCTGTTCCATTCGTTGCGGACGGCCTGTCCATCGCGGTAGACATGGTAACTGTAATGGATCTCTTTCGTTTCGGGTAGTCCGATTTCGACTTCCGCTGTCCAGTGTATACCGTCCACTGTATGCATGGGAACGGCTTGTCCGGGCATGTTACTTCCTAATTCGGGGGTGGAACCCAGAACTCTGATTTCCTCTCCCCAACTGGTACGATATTCGATGTTGAATGAAAGTATCATATTATTAGATTTATATGAACGACAATAGCTGCATTGACTATGCAAGTATAGAAAATATTCTTCATAGTCATGCAGCTATCGTTGTCCAAGTATTTTAAAATCCTATGCAAACGTTTGTGTTTGCAGCCCGTTTATCCGCAGCGGGAAGCACCGCAAGTCTTGCAGATGAGGCAGCCTTCCTGGTAGACGAGACTCTCATTGCCGCAGTTGGGACATTTCTGACCCTTGGCCTCTGTGCCGTCGAGCACATATTTTTTCAAGGCACGTTCTACACCGTTTTTCCAGGTGTTGATGTTTTCGCTGTCAAGCTGTAGGGATCCTACCAGCTTGATGACCTGCTCGATAGGCATGCGGTAGCGTAGTACGCCTGAGATAAGCTTGGCGTAGTTCCAATATTCCTTATTGAACTTCTCGGACAAGCCTTCAATCGTGACTTTGTAGCCGCGCTTGTTCTCGAACTGGAAGTCGTAACGCTTGATACCGTTTTCGTCGACATTCTTGATGATGTGGCCTGAAACGACATTCTTGGGGAGTACGATACCTTCGTCATCGTCAAGCACACCGGTGAAAATTTCGTAGGGGTGTCCGTTGAGCAGGCCTACGAAGGCCACCCACTTTTCTTTATTGTTTTGGAAGCGTACTACTTCGGCATCGAGTACTTTTGGACGGGTTTCGACAATCGTAGGCGGTTTGCAGGGGGGCAATTCGTCTTTCTTGTCGCTTTTGGTAGAGATGAGCACGCCCGAGCGTGAACCGTCGCGGTAGACGGTACATCCCTTGCAACCCGAACGCCAGGCTTCTACATAGAGACGGTTGACCAGTTCTTCGTCGACATTGTTGGGCAGGTTGATGGTGACGCTGATGGAGTGGTCCACCCACTTCTGCACGCGTCCTTGCATTTTGACTTTCATCAGCCAGTCTACGTCGTTGGACGTGGCTTTATAATAGGGTGAGCGTGTCACCATTTCGTCGATTTCTTCTTGGGTATAACGCTTGGCAGGGTTGAGGCCCTGAGCTTCCATCCAAGTGACGAACTTCGGGTGGAACACTACATATTCTTCGAATGCGTCACCGGTTTCATCTACAAAGTCGATATGGACGTTGGTGTCGTTGGGGTTTACTTTGCGACGGCGTTTGTATACCGGCAGGAACACAGGTTCAATACCCGAGGTGGTTTGCGTCATCAGGCTGGTGGTTCCGGTAGGAGCGATGGTTAGGCAGGCGATATTGCGTCGACCGTATTGGGCCATTTCTTCGTAGAGCTCAGGATCGGCTTCACGCAGGCGGTTGATGAACGGATTGTTCTTTTCGCGTTCGGTGTCGTAGATTTCGAATGCTCCGCGTTCTTTTGCCATTTCGACCGACGAGCGGTAAGCGCTCAGGGCGATGGTCTTGTGTACTTGTTCAGAGAAAGCTGTTGCTTCTTCCGTACCATAGCGCAGGTTTAGAGCAGCCAGCATATCGCCTTCGGCCGTGATACCTACCCCGGTACGGCGTCCTTGGCCACTCTTTTTGTAGATCTTTTGCCATAGAGTACGTTCTGTTTCCTTGACAGCATCGCTTTCCGGATCGGAGTCTATCTTTTCCATGATCCGTTCGATTTTTTCCAACTCCAGGTCGATAATGTCGTCCATGATTCGCTGTGCCA
>DXCK01000017.1 GCA_019116045.1 Candidatus Bacteroides merdipullorum
CGAAGCCAAGGACTACGTTATGATAGCCTTAGGAATGATTTTATACGGCATCGGATGGACCGTTTTCTTGTTGCCCAACGACATCACGACTGGTGGCGTACCTGGTATTGCTTCTATTGTCTATTTTGCAACTGGACTTCCAGTACAGTATGTCTACTTTTCTATCAATTTCATCTTACTGCTATTAGCCATCCGTATCTTAGGATGGAAATTCAGCATAAAGACCATCTTTGCTGTATTCACCCTAACCTTCTTCCTATCGCTGATCCAACAGGTGACGCAAGGCATCACATTGCTTCACGACCAGCCATTCATGGCCTGTGTTATTGGCGCCTCTTTCTGTGGAAGCGGCATCGGCATTGCCTTTTCGTCAAACGGAAGCACGGGCGGTACAGATATTATTGCGGCTATCATCAATAAATACAGAGACATCACCTTAGGAAAGGTGATGCTGATATGCGACTTGATCATCATTTCGTCAAGCTATTTCGTATTGAAAGATTGGGAAAAAGTTGTATATGGATACGTAACGCTCTACATCTGCAGCTTTGTTCTTGACCAGGTGGTAAACAGTGCTCGTCAGTCGGTACAGTTCTTCATCATCAGCGATAAATACGAAGAAATAGGCAAGCGCATCAATGTCTATCCCCACCGCGGCGTAACGGTAATCAACGCCTCAGGTTTCTATACTGGTAAGGAAATCAAGATGTTATTCATCCTGGCCAAAAAACGCGAATCGGGTATCATCTTCCATCTGATCAAAGAGATTGACCCGAATGCGTTCGTATCACAAAGCGCTGTTATTGGCGTTTACGGCGAAGGATTCGACCGCATCAAAGGGAAGTGACAGGAACGAAGCGTCCTTCCCTCCACACATATTTCAGCACGGGGCGAATGAAAGGTTTCAACACGTCATTCGCCTCGCTGTCCATATAGCGGGGCGTAGTAAAAGAGAACGTCAGCGTGTCGTTTTTGGAAGAAAGGTTGGCCATAACCAATGTCATATCTGCCTGACTCATGGCTTGCCGTACACCGTTATCATTCAGAGAGTCGGGGACAGAAAGAAAATCTTCCAATACAGGCATCTGAAGGAAAGAGGAGGCGGAAAGTTCCTGCCACTCCGTGGTATAGAAGCAGACATCGCTGTCGGGCACAGGGCCGTTGACGGTGGAAATCGTGCACACAACGCGCGTCGAATCGTTCACATTCAGCATCTTCATTTGCCAAAAGCTGCGGCTTGTCATCTGCATACGGATATAGTCGGGAGCAAGTTCGGTCATTTCGGACTTCTGCCCCAGGCGATTGGTCACTTCCGCTTTCATCTTGCTTTCGAGGAAATCAATACAGTCGGCTTTGTTGACCTCCGTCAACAAAGGCGTTAGGCTGTCGGGCATCGCCTTGAAGCAATCTTTGGCCGTCTGGCCGAACAAGGGAGCCATGCCCAAAAGGGCTACAGATATAAAGGTATATAGTTTCTTCATTCTTCTATTCTTTTTTGTCTGCATTGCGACGGAGCAGGCGGCACACTTCCTCCAGGCAGCGGGCGTCCACTTCGTCGAACGTATTGAGTTCACTGCTATCCACGTCGAGCACGCCCCACACCGCGCCCGCACCGTCGGTCAACGGCACCACGATTTCCGAGCGCGAAAGGGAACTACAGGCGATGTGACCGGGGAAGGCGTCGACATCGGGCACCACCAGCGTGCGGGCTTCTTGCCACGCCGTGCCACAGACGCCACGTCCCTTGCGGATGCGCGTACAGGCCACAGGCCCCTGGAAAGGCCCCAGCACCAGTTCGTCGCCCGACACGCGATAGAAACCCACCCAAAAGAAGCCGAACGTCTCCTTCAAGGCCGCCGCCACGTTCGCCAGATTGGCCACCTCGTCGGTTTCGCCCGCCAAGAGGCCTTCCAGCTGAGGGAGCAGGGCTGCATAGCGCTCTTCCTTCGTGCCGCCGCTGATATACAAATCTTCTGCCATACGATCAATTGAATTTTAATTGCGGATGCAAATATGAGAATTAACGCGGAAAGATACAAGACCGTCCGACGTTAAATTCTCCTTATATCCGTCTGTCAGCGGCTGCCCAGGTAGAGGAAGAACATACCGATGAGCACCAGGACGAGGTCGACCGCCTTGCTCTTCAGGTTCTTTTCGTGGAAGAAGAGGGCGCCGAAGAGAAAGGAGACTACCACACTGCCACGACGCACCATCGAGACAATGGAAATCATGGAATCCTCGTAGCTGAGGGCGTAGAAATAGACGAAATCGGCCGCGCAGAGGAACAGCGAGATGCCCACGATGGTCCACTCCCAACGGAAGGGCGTGCTCGTCTTGCGCTGCGGATACCACAGGAGCAGGATGATGGGGCACATGATGAACACCTGGTAGACGTTGTACCACGACTGCACCAGCATGGGATGGAGCTGCGTCATCAGGTACTTGTCGTACAGGCCGCTGATGGCACCCGTCACTGCCGCCAAGACGATGAACAAGATCCACTTATTGTGCTTGAAGTCGATGCCCTCCTTCTTACCCGAACGGCTCAGCATAAAGAACGAAAGCACGGCCAACAGCACGCCAATCCACTGGTAGAGGTTCAGCCGCTCGCCGAACACCAGCAGGGCGCCGATGAGCACCATGACGGGACGCGTGGCATTGATGGGACCGACGATGGTGAGCGGCAGGTGCTTCATGCCGAAGTAGCCGAATATCCACGATGAAAGAACGATAAATGACTTCAGCAGAATGTATTTATGCGCCTCCCAGCCCGCTACGGGCATGTCGAACATCGTCCCGCTGAGTACGTCGGGCGCCCAGAAGGACAACAGGATGAAAGGAAGGAACACCAAACTGGAGAAAACGGTATTCAGAAACAGAACCGGCAGCACGGCATTGTCGCGCAGCGACTCTTTCTTGAAAGCATCATAAAATCCCAGCAATGCAGCCGAGAGAAAAGCAAGAAGTAACCACATGGATCAAACAAATATAAAATATCGGTTATGAACTATATAAACAGAGAGTCAGGATAGGTGACGTCCACCAGAAAGAGGGCATTGCCCGGCACCGACGTGCCCGCACGGCAGCGGTCTTTCTGCTCGATAACGCGACGGAAGCCGTCGACATCCATCTTGCCGCGGCCCACTTCGAGCAAGGTTCCTACCACGGCCCGAACCATGTTGCGCAAGAAGCGGTCGGCACGAATGGTAAAGACCCACGTCACGTCGTCCACCTGCGTCCAGGCAGCCTCCATGATGCGACAGTTGTTGGACTTCACGTCCGTGTGGAGCTTGCTGAAGCTGGTGAAGTCGGTATAGTCGAACAACGTACGGGCCGCCTCGTTCATCCGGTCGAAGTCGGGGCGTTGGAAAAGTCGGCAACGATATTGCCGGTCAAAAGGATACTTGGCCGTCGTAACGTAATACTTGTACATGCGCGAGGTGGCATCAAAGCGGGCATGCGCTTCGGGCTTCACCGCCCGCAGGCGGTACACCGAGATATCCGGCGGCAGCAGGCGGTTCAGCTTGTCGGTCATGAAAACTTCGTCCAGCGGACCGTCGGCATCAAAATGGGCCACCATGAGCGAGGCATGTACCCCCGCATCCGTACGCCCGGCCCCCACTACGCCGACCTCGCGGCGCAGCAACGTAGACAACGCCCTTTCGAGGCACTCCTGTACGCTCACTCCGTTGGGCTGCACCTGCCAGCCGTGGTAGGCCGTGCCGTCGTAAGCCAAATCAATGAAATATCGTTGCATCCAATAATCTTTTGGGAGACAAAGGTACGGATAATTTTATATCTTTGCACGCGGTTTACCGAAAACCACGAAACAAAACGACTTAATACGAGCAATGAAAATGAAACTGTTCCAACGGGCCTCGCGCCTCCTCCCCTGCCTGCTGCTGACGGCAGGCCTCGCCTCCGCCTTTGCAGGATGCAAGAAGAAAGACATGTCGATGAAGATGAACGAGCCGCGCAACATCCACGGCGTGGCCAACTTCGGCCGCACCTTCGGCGACCTGAACCAGAAACAGCTGAACGTGGCCCAGGCCATCGGCATCAGCCCCATCGCCTCGCGCGAAGAGGCCGAAGACATGGCGGACCGCCTGACCTTTATTGAGTCCAACGAACGCTATGCCGTCGACTCGCTCACCCACTCCATCCCCTACCTCATTCCCGGCGCCGCAGCCCTGCTGGACACCATCGGGCAGAATTTCCTCGACTCGCTCACGTCCAAGGGCCTCAACCCGAACCGCATCATCGTCACCTCCGTCCTGCGCACGGAGAAGGACGTGAAGCGCCTGCGCCGCCGCAACACCAACGCCTCGAGCAACTCCACCCACGCCTACGGAACGACGTTCGACATCAGCTGGAAGCGCTTCCAGAAGGTGGAAGACGAAGACGGACGCCCCATGCAGGACGTCGGCGCCGACACGCTGAAGCTGGTGCTGGCCGAGGTGCTGCGCGACCTGCGCCGGGCCGACCGCTGCTACGTGAAATACGAAATCAAGCAGGCCTGCTTCCACATCACCACCCGAAAATAACCGGAATTTTCATCGACGGCCCGTCCCGATGTGCAGAGAGCCCAGCGGACATTCCGACAGACCGTCCAAACGCATGGAGAAGCTTTCGGACATTCCGACAGGCTCTCCAAACGCGCGGAGAAGCTTTCGGACATTCCGACAGACTCTCCAAACACGCGGAGAAGCTTTCGGACATTCCGACAGGCTCTCCAAACGCGCGGAGAAGCTTTCGGACATTCCGACAGGCTCTCCAAACACGCGGAGAAGCTTTCGGACATTCCGACAGGCTCTCCAAACGCGCGGAGAAGCTTTCGGACATTCCGACAGGCTCTCCAAACACGCGGAGAGCCCGGCGGACATTCCGACG
>DXCK01000018.1 GCA_019116045.1 Candidatus Bacteroides merdipullorum
GATACAAGTCAATATTTATTCCATAACTAAGAGACTGTTTAAAATTCATTTCCCTGTCATCCCGAGCGTAGTCGAGGGATCTCACTATGCGCCTGAGAAATATTAAGGAGATGTTTCGACTCCGCTTCACCCCCCTCTTTGCTCCCCCGTTTGTCGGGGGAGAACAACACTCAACATGACAGAGAGAGCGATTTTTAAACGTACAAATGTACGACAGGCTCTAATCATTTGTATAATTGGGTTTGGAGAACTTTTAAAGAGGGATGCTCAAATGGGGCTTACCCTCTTGCTGTTACGTCATACATATTTCTCTATATACAAAAATTTCGAAGCGGTTCAATTTGATCATGACCGATACATCTGCGAACAATAAGCGTATCGCCAAGAACACCCTCTTCCTCTACTTTCGTCAGATACTGGTGATGGCGGTAAGCCTGTACACCGTCCGTGTGGTCTTGGAAGCGTTGGGTGAGGAAGATTATGGCATCTACAACGCCGTGGGCGGCTTTGTGGCCATGTTCAACATCCTTTCCGGAGCCTTGTCCGTGGCCATAGGGCGTTTTATCACCTACGAGATGGGGCAGCCGGATGTAACCACTTTCCGCCTGCAACGCATCTTCTCCTCCTCGTTGCTCATCCAGGTGGCGATGGGACTGATTATCTGCCTGCTGGTGGGTACGTTCGGGGTCTGGTTCGTGGAAAACAAGATGGTGATTCCCGACGGCCGCATGAATGTGTCGCTCTATGTGCTGGGCTTCTCCACATTGGGATTCTTCATCAATTTACTAAGCATTCCTTACAACGCGCTGATCATCGCCCACGAGCAGATGAAGGCATTCGCCTACATCAGCATTGTGGAAGTGGTGCTCAAGCTGGTCGTGGCTTACCTGCTGATTATTGCTCCGTTGGATAAATTGTGGCTCTATGCATTAAGCATGGTGGCGGTCGCTTTGATTGTCCGTGCTGTCTATGCCCTCTACTGCAAGCGCCATTTTGAGGAGTGCCGTTTCGTGTGGGGCTTCGACAAGCGGTTGCTGTCACGGATGTTTGCCTTTTCCGGGTGGGCGTTCTTGGGAAACGGTTCTTTCGTATTGAAAGAACACGGTGTCAATATCCTGTTGAATATGTTTTGCGGCCCGGCGGTGAATGCCGCCCGTGGCATTACCTCCCAAGTGACAAGTGCCGTAACCATGTTTGTCAGTAACTTCATGCAGGCGGTCAACCCTCAAATCACCAAGTTTTATTCTGCAGGGAACTTGCAGGAGATGCACCGTCTGCTTTTCAAGAGTTCTCGCTTCTCGTTCTACCTGATGCTGGTGCTGGGCATCCCTCTGATGAAGGGCATCGACTACGCCCTGGGGCTTTGGCTGGTTTCGGTGCCTGATCATACCGCCTTGTTCATTCAGTTGTTGATGGTGTTCTGCCTGATGGACTGTTTGGTCACTCCCTTAATGACCGGCCTGCTGGCCGAGGGCAATATCCGAGTCTATGAGATAGCCTTGGTCATACTGAATGGAGGTAATGTGATACTTTCATATGTCGCTTTGAAGTGTGGTTATGCCCCGGAAAGCGTCTATGTGGTTTCCATCGTAGTGGAGGTAGGCATCATAGCCGCCCGTGTATGGTTGTCGGGCAAGGCATATCAGTTGCCAGTCAAGCGTTACTGCGTGGAGGTGTTGGGCAATGCCCTTTTGGTGTCCGCCGTTGCGGGCGCATTTGCCTGGTGGTTCTCCCTGCCCCTGTCCCAGCCCTGGGCCTCTTTTGTGGCCGAGGTGTTGACGGTGTTCCTGTTCACGGGGGCGGTGGTGCATGTATTGGGATTGACCCGTAATGAGCGTACATTTTTGTTGACTACCGTGAAGAGGCGTTTACGTTTGTAAATAATTACCACAAGATGAAAATATTGGTTTTAGGAGGTACGGGTGCGATGGGCGTCCACCTGGTTGATTTGTTGTCTCAAGATTCCGGCAACCGGATTACGGTCACCAGCCGTAGCCGGCGTGAGGGGAAAGGCAATATTTCTTATGTGCAAGGCAACAGCCATGACATGGTTTTCCTGAACACGCTGTTGAAGGACAAGTATGACGTAGTTGTTGACTTTATGAACTACCGTACAGAAGAGTTTCGTGAACGTTATCAGTTATTGTTGGATGCGTGTGGACAATATGTTTATCTAAGTTCTTCCCGCGTGTATGCTGATTCGGGTGCACCGATTACGGAGGATTCGCCCCGTTTGCTGGATGTTACGACTGATGCTGAATATTTGTCTACGGATGAATATGCCTTGGCCAAAGCCCGCCAAGAAGACCTGCTGCGGAAATCCAGATACAAGAATTGGACTATTATCCGGCCTTACATTACGTATAGCGAGAACCGTATCCAGTTGGGAGTCCTGGAAAAAGAGAATTGGCTTTATCGTGCCTTGCAGGGACGCAGCATTATTTTCTCAAAAGACATAGCCAGCCATTTAACCACCCTGACGTATGGATTGGATGTGGCACGTGCCATGCTTGCCCTTTTGGGGAAGGAAGGAGCTAAAGGTGAGGCTTTCCATATCACGGCATCAGAGCCTCTTCGATGGTCGGAAGTACTGGAGATTTACCAGGAAGTGCTGGAACAGAAGACCGGCAGGCGTCCTCCTGTGCTGATGGTGGAAGAATCCCCGAATTTGCAATATGCTTGGGGGAAATACCAGGTGAAGTATGACCGCTTGTTCGACCGGACATTTGATAATAGCAAGATTGGGTGCTTTGTGGATACGGGTCTTTTCGTGAAACCTCAAGAAGGCCTGCGTAGTTGCTTGAGCCAGTTCGTTGCCCATCCGTTATTCCGTGGCATCGATTACGGTGCAGAAGGCAGGGGAGACCGCCTGGCACAAGAACGTATGTCCTTGCGAGAGATTGATACTTTGAAACATAAAGTGAAATATATTTTATACCGATACTTTATTTAACAGAATAATATTATGGATGGAAAATACTATACATCAGAACGTAGTATTCAGATACTCATTCGTTTGCTGAAAGCTCACAATGTTAAAAAATGTGTGTTGTCCCCAGGAACCACAAATATCACGCTGGTTGGCAGTTTGCAACAAGACCCTTGGTTTGAATGCTATTCTTCGGTGGACGAGCGTAGCGCGGCTTATATCGCTTGTGGACTGGCAGCCGAGAGCGGTGAGCCTGTCGTGCTGAGTTGCACGGGAGCGACTGCTTCGCGCAATTACCTGTCGGGACTGACTGAAGCATACTACCGCAAACTGCCTGTGTTGGCAGTGACCAGTACACAAGACATTAGTCGGATAGGGCATTATATTCCCCAAGTCATAGACCGCCGAGCGATGCAAAATGATGTAGTGCTGTTGAGCGAGTACATTCCCGTGACGGACAATGACACGGAAGAGTGGAGCAACACGGTGAAGATAAACCGCGCTTTGTTGGAACTTCGCCATCGGGGCGGTGGCCCCGTCCATTTGAACGTGGAGACCACGTACAGCCGTGATTTCTCGGTGAAGGAACTGCCGCAAGCGCGGGTAATCCGTCGCATAATGCCGCAAGACGTTTTCCCTGAATTGCTCCAAGGGCGTGTGGCCGTCATGATTGGTTCGCACAGGAAATTTTCCGATGCCGAGACGCAAGCACTCGATGCCTTTTGCGCCACGTATGATGCCGTGGTCTTTGTAGACCATACCAGCGGTTACAAAGGCAAGTACCGGGTGCCAGTCGACCTCCTGTCTTCGCAAGAGAAAGATTATTGCAGCCTGACGGATATGGATTTGCTGGTGCACATCGGCGAAGTGTCCGGCGGTTACATCGGCGTGCGTCCCCGTACCGTGTGGCGCGTCAATCCGGACGGCGAGTTGCGCGATACCTATCATAAATTGACTTGTGTGTTCGAGATGGAAGAACAGGCATTCTTCGAGCATTACGCTGATGCAACTGCTCCTGCCCGTCACGACTATCTGAATACCTGTTGGAAAGCTTTGCGGGAGACCTGGGCGAAAGTCCCTGCCGATTCCCTGCCATTCTCCAACGTATGGATAGCCAGCCAGACCTCGCAGCGCATTCCCGCAGGCAGCGTGCTCTTTCTCGGCATCCTTAACACCCTGCGTACGTGGAACTATTTCGACATCCCCGACACCGTGTACGGCTATGCCAATACAGGAGGCTTCGGCATCGATGGCTATCTCTCTTCCATGATAGGCGCTTCCCTAGTTCATCCGGACAAGCTCTATTTCTGCGTGGCCGGCGACCTGGCTTTCTTCTATGATATGAACGTAGTGGGCAACCGCCACGTGGGCCGCAATGTCCGCATCCTGCTGGTCAACAACGGAAAGGGCACGGAGTTCCGCAACTACATGCACCTCGGTGCGGCTTTCGGTGACGATGCCGATAAGTTCATTGCTGCCGCCGGTCACTATGGCAACAAGTCCCATCAGTTGGTACGCCATTACGCTGAGGATTTGGGCTATGAGTATTTCTCAGCCAACAACAAAGAGGAATACCTGCAACATCTTGACCGTTTTCTCACGCCGGAAATGACTGACCGTCCCATGCTGTTTGAGGTTTTCACCAATAATGAAGACGAGAGCGAGGCGATACAGATGATGCGCAATCTGAACGTGTCTGCCAAAGGAGTGTTGAAAGAAGCAGTGAAGAGTGTGGTGGGAGAAAAAGGAAAAGAGGCGATTAAGAAGATGTTGGGAAGATGAGCAAAGAGCGTGTCATTTGGTTTGATTTTTTACGAGGTGTGGCCATTCTGATGGTGGTAAGCATTCATACATTTGCCGCAACCGTGCAGCAAGGTCCGTTGACAAGTGACCTGATCATCCTGTTGCGACAAGTACTGAATTGTGCAGTACCTTTGTTTCTGGCCATATCCGGCTATTTCCTGGCACGAAAGAAAAGCGAGCGTTCCTATCTACAGTTCTGGAAGCGGCAGATTCCAAAAGTATATATTCCGACCTTGATATGGTCACTGCCTTATTTGGCATTGTATATATGGCAAGGCAACGATTGGCTGAAAGGTATCGTGATATTTGCCGTATGCGGTTTCTCCATTTACTATTTCATTGCCCTCATCATTCAATATTACCTCCTCTTTCCTGTGTTACAGAAAGTTAAAATGGGGGGGTGATTTTAGCATTTGTTGTGACAATGTTGGCAATCTGTTTCGTTTCCTATTTGGATTTGGTCAAAGGATATGGCATGAGTTCCATTGTCAAAGGTGGACCGTTTCCTGTGTGGTTGGTCTTTTTTGTGGTAGGCATTTATTTAGGAAATCAGAAGGAACGTGCTTATTGTCTTTGGCCGTGGTTGCTCTGTTTGGTGGGAGGATTGATACTTTCGTTCCTTGAGACAAAATGGGCCTATCCGCTGCATCACATCGGCTATGGTATCAAACCTTCCAGTCACCTTTATTCGTTGGCGGTCATCATATTGTTGTTTTCGGAGAAGGTGCAGTCTTTGTTTGCCTCTGACAATTGGATAGTCAAAGCTTTTGCTTATTTAGGTCGCATATCTTTCGGTGTGTATTTGGTACATTGTTTCTTCATTATGTTCATAGTTCATTTCATTCATTTGAATTGGGTGTTATTGACGGTAGGAACATTGATATTAACGATTGCCTTCATTTATGTTACGCAACGGGTGGTTCCGGTACTTGCTCAAAGAATAGGGTTTCATTAGAAATAATGTGGAGACATAGTTGTGCCGTGGCAAATAAGATATCCTTTTGAGAGAAGAAAGGTTGCGGTAAGACTTCAGTCGGATATAAGAACTAATTCCGTCCATATCTTTGAAGTTTGGTCATAAGTTCGTAACTTTGCAGAGAACGAAAATGACAATTGCTATGAGATACCTGAATCCCAAGGCCGACCTGACCTTCAAGAAAGTCTTCGGCGAGCATCCCCAGTTGGTGAAGAGCCTGCTCAATGCCTTGTTGCCTTTTGACAAGCCGGAGGAGGAGATAGAGGACATCGAATACCTCCCGCCCGAGTTGGTTCCTGACACACCGATGAAAAAGAACAGCATCGTGGATGTGCGTTGCAAAGATAAGCAGGGTCGCCAGTTCATTGTGGAGATGCAGATGCTGTGGTCTCCGGCGTTCATGCAGCGTGTGCTGTTCAACGCCTCCAAGGCATACGTGCGGCAACTGGGCGGCACGAGCAAGTACGACTTGCTGCAACCTGTCTATTCGTTGAACCTGCTGAATGACATTTTCCTGCCCGATGTGGAGAGCTATTACCACGACTACCGCATCGTCCAGGTGGAGCACACGGACAAGGTCATCGAGGGGCTCCGTTTCATCTTCGTGGAGTTGCCCAAGTTCACGCCCCACACCTACAACGAGAAGAAGATGCAGGTATTGTGGCTGCGCTACCTTACGGAGATAGACGAACAGACACGCCAGGTGCCTCAGGAACTGTTGGGCAATCCCGAAATCTATCAGGCAGTGATGCAGATTGAGGAGTCTGCTTTTAGTGATGCCCAGTTGCTGGGATATGATGCCTTCTGGGACAGCGTGCGCGTGGAGAACACGCTCATCAGTGATGCGCTGAAGAAAGGTCGTGAAGAGGGGCGTACGGAAGGGCTGGAACAGGGACTTGAACAAGGGCGTGAACAGGGGCTTGAACAAGGCCGTGTGGAAGAACGCTTGGACATTGCCCGCAAGATGAAGGCTCAATCACTACCTGTTGAGACTATTAAGTTGGTGACCGGTCTTTCTGAGGCTGAAATTGCCGATTTATAGTAGGTTGCACAATCCGATAGAGAACCATATCTTTGTCTATCATAACTTCCTAAAAAGCAGATACCGATGAAAGAGTATGCAGACAAAGCCGATGTACCATCCGGACAAGTGAAAGAACCGCTCGTAGGTTATACTTCGCCTGCTGTTCGTACTGCGGATGGAGCGGTTGGCATTTCCAGTGCTTTGTTGGATGAACTGCTGCATCAGAGCAATGAAGTGAAATTGCTGATTATTCAGAAACTTTCCGAAAGCATGATGACTCCTCCCAAGGAGGATAAGTCAAGAGAGGAGAAACTGGCTGCCCGGCGAAAGGAGATAGAAGCCAAGCTGGATGAACTGCACGTCACGGGTAGCCTGCGGAATCTGATAGGAGCCATACCTATGCTTGAGGGCGAGGATTTTGACTGGAAGAAAGAAAAGGAAGCGTATCTGATGGAAAAATACGGACTGTAACATGAGATTGTTTCTATATACGAATGTCGCAGTCGATTTTGCCAATGTGCCTACTTAGCCAAGAGGGGCGGGACAACACTTTCCCAATTATACGAACTTCTTATAGACTTGTACTCTCATGTTCATGTGGTTATTGTGGGGCAAGACTGTGTGGATGCCGCCTTACGTTTACGTCCTAAAGATTTCGAGGATGCTCTCCAGTATTTTGCCGCCAAACAGGCGAATGCGGATTACATCATTACCCGCAACAAAAAGGATTTTGGATTCTCGGATATCCCCGTACTTAAACCCAGTGAGTTCCTGATACAGTAATTCTCTCGT
>DXCK01000019.1 GCA_019116045.1 Candidatus Bacteroides merdipullorum
GAAAAAAACGAGTTGCACAACCGGGCACTACACATCGCTGCGCTTCAAAGTGCCAATACTGGTCATTCAAAGAGCCAAAATGACACTTTGGATTGCACTTTGGATGAGATTGCCCTACTGAAATTCCTCAAAGACAATCCCACTGCCACGCAAATTGAGATTGCCGCACATATCGGCAAATCTCCCCGAACCGTCAAGCGGATGACTCCCTCGTTAATAGAACGTGGCTTGCTGGAACGGGAAAACGGAAAAAGAAATGGGAAATGGGTCGTTAACCGTGGAACCTGGTGATGAAAAAAGATAGATAACCCCATCGTGATTGCCGACCGCGCCTGGGTGGGTGCACGGGCTGCAGTGTTCAAGGATGTAGAGGCGTGGACGGTGGTCGGGGGGAATCCGGCGCGGTTCATCAAAAAGCGGGTTATATGTCCTGAAGAGTGAAAGGAAATCGTGATTCTCTCATAAAGAATTATTTTTATGTTAGACATATCAGTCATTATCTTGACTTATAACGAAGAAATTCATGTCAGGCGTTGCCTGGACAATGCCCGCAAGTTTGCCAAAGAGATTTTTGTGGTTGATTCTTATTCCACGGACAGGACAGTGGACATTGCCCGGAGCATGGGTGCGAAGGTTGTCCAGCATCCGTTTGAAAATTATGCCAAACAGTTTAATTGGGCGTTGCAGCAGTTGCCGATAACTACAGAGTGGGTGTGGCGACTGGATGCTGATGAGTATCTTTCGGATGAACTGATTGAAGAGTTGCAACATCGTTTGCCTTTGTTACCTGCCGATGTAAATGGGCTTACAGCCCCTTGCTTAAGAATCTTCATGGGGCGGCATATCAAGCATGGCATTATTCCTTTGATACTGTTGCGTTTGTTCAAACCGAGATATGCTTCTTGCGAAAATCGTTTGATGGACGAACATATTCAGTTGAAAGAAGGGGGGATTGTTGATTTGAAAGCTCCGTTTTATGATGATAATCTGAATGGACTGACTTGGTGGACGAATAAGCATAATGGCTATGCTACGCGTGAAGCAATGGATTTATTGTTGACGGAGTATGGGTTTTATGAGAAAGGGACGTTGAGCGTTGGAACACACTCGGCAGCAGTGCGCAGGAAGAAGTTACAATATATAAAACTACCCTTGTTTTGGCGTGCTTTCGCTTTTTTCTTTTTGCGTTATTTTCTTCGAGGTGGATTCTTAGATGGCAAGGAGGGATTTTTGTGGCATTTTTTGCAAGGCTGGTGGTATAGGACGTTGGCTGACGCCAAGGTCTACGAACTGAAGAAACGTTTCCATTTCGATAAAGAAAAAATCAAGGCCTACTTGGAAGAAAACTATCTGCATCCATGAAAATTTCCCTCATCACCACCTGCTACAACCGCCGGGCCACCATCGGCCAAGCCATCGGGAGCGTGCTGGCACAGACGCATCCCGACATCGAGCTTATCGTGGTGGACGGTGCCAGCCGGGACGGCTCGCTGGAGGTCATCCGCAGCTACGGCAACCGCATCGGCCGTCTGCTCTCGGAGCCTGACCACGGCATGTACGAGGCCATCAACAAGGGACTGCGCCTGGCTACGGGCGACGTGGTGGGACTGCTGCACTCGGACGACTTCCTGTTCGACCGGCACGTCGTGGCCGACATTGCCGCCGGCTTCGAAAAGACCGGGGCCGATTTGGTGTATGGCAACGGGTTGTTTGTCGATGCTAGAGATACGGAACGGGTGGTGCGCGACTGGGTGAGCGGTCCGTATCGGCGCTGGAAGGTGGCGTGCGGCTGGTTGCCTTTGCATCCTACGGTGTACATCCGGCGGGAGGTGATGGAGAAGGTCGGGGTGTATGACGAACATTATAAGATTGCCGCAGATACGGATTTCCTGTTGCGTTGTCTGTATGAGAGGCACTTACGGGTAGCCTATCTCGACCGTTACGTGGTGCGGATGCGCATGGGGGGCCTGTCTACCGATAAGGCCCGCCGCAGGCAGATGTGGCGCGAAGATGTGGAGATTTACCGCCGCCACGGCTTCCCGGGCGTGTTGCTGAAATTGCTGAAGATGGGCTGGAAGGTGCCGCAGTTTCTCTCAGTTAACAAGTTGACAAGGGGACGAGTTGACGAGGGGACAAGGCTTCAGGCAACTGAGACCTTGTTAACTTGTCTCTCGTCAACTCGTCAACTTGTTCCCTTGTCAACTTTTTTCTATTTCCTCCGTCTGGGCCTTTGGGGTGAAACTCCGGGGGAAGAAGAGGTGTCTTTGGATGAAGGCGACTGGCAGCGGCTTTTTGCACTGAGCCGCGAACAGGCCGTGTCGGGCGTGTGGATAGACGGTGTGTCGCAGACGGCGTGTCGTCCTTCGGAGGCTTTGTGGACGCAGTGCATTTTCCATCTGTTGCACATCGAGCGGATGAATGTTTCGCTGGCCAGGGCTGAAAAAGCGTGGCTGGACAGGCTGACGGCCCGCGGGATAGAGGCCGAAGTGTTCAAGGGCAGTTCGGTGGCCTGCTGGTATCGCAAGCCACAGTATCGCAGTTATGGCGACATCGACCTTGTGGTGCGCCGAGGATGGGAACGTGTGGAGGCCTTTCTGCGGGAGGCCGGTTACGTCTATCGGCACGAAGAAGACAGCCTGGCTTTGCAGGACGGGCGGGTGGCGGTGGAATTGCATCCCTGTCGCGAGTCGGTATATAACCCCTTCGTAAACGCCCGTCTGCAACGGATGCTGACGGCCGACCGGTGGGGCGTGGAGCTGTATGTGGCCTGCCTGCTTTTGCACGTGCGGCGTCATGTGCTGAGCTATGGCATCGGCCTGAAGCAAGTGTGTGACGTGGCGGTGATGCTTCGTCGGGCGCCGTTGGACGAAAGCAAGCTGGCGGAGGTGTTGCGAAGATTGCATCTGGTGAGGTTTAGCCGGGCGTTGTTCGGGTTTATGGAAGCCCGTTTGGGAGAAGGCTTCCGCTTTCCTTTCCCGCCCCTGCATGGCCGCCCGGAACAGTTGCTGGAAGACATCTTGTTCAAAGACGGTTACCGGTTGAAGATGGAGCGGGAAGCCCTTTCGGCCGGCAGGCGGCAGGCTTGGATGCGGATTGGCGGCAATGCTTGCTTCTGGCTGGTCCGCAGTGTCCGCTTGTGGCGGTTGATGCCGGGCGAGGCTTTCTTCTTTTTGTGCCATAAGGTGGCCGGGCGTTTGTTCGGACGCGGTCATTGAAATGTCTGGACAAGGATTGGACAATTTAGCAACAGCCAGTGACTATCTGTCTATCCATGCTTCGGTTTTTTCTTTTCCTTTGCGCGCAAAACGAAGCTGAACGGCAAGCATGATAAGGATGCAATCATATAATCAGTTGGTTGAAGTCACGGTCATCACGTTGGAAACGTTGCTGTGCGGCGCCGCGTTCCAGCTTTTTTGCCTGTTGCTGGACAACACGCACTGGGCAAAGGTGCTGAACGCGCCGAAACTGCAGATTGTGTTGACACTGATGCTGTGTTACCTGTTGTGCAGTGCCCAGCGTTCCGTCATGCTGTACAAGCGGAAGGTATATGCCTATCAGATTGTGACGGTGGTGTGTTGGAATGTCTGTTCGTACGCAGTGCTGGCGGGCGTTATCCTGGCCATCGGCGACTACATGGACGTGTGGTCTTATTTCTTTGCCGGCTACATCGGCTTCTTGTTTGTCTGTATGCTGGCTTTCCGCTTGGGGTTCCGTTTTCTCATCAAGCGCGTGCGCTTGGGAGGAAAAGACCGCCGGGAAGTGTTGCTGGTGGGAAGCACGGAAAACAACCTGCAACTTTATTATGAACTGACCTCGGAGACGTGGGCCGGTTATGATGTGGCAGGGTATTTCGACAACGCTCCGAATCCCGATTTCCCGAAGGAGTGTCCTTACCGGGGAAAGCCGCAAGCGATTATTGACTTTTTGAAGGCTCACGGGCGCATCCGGGATGTGTTCTGCTGTCTGCCGCCGGCAGAGAAGGATATCATCTTGCAGCTCATCAATTATTGCGAGAACCATCTGGTGCATTTTTACAGTGTGCCGGACGTGCATAACTATTTTCAGAACCAGATGTATCTGGAACGGATAGGCATGGTGCCCTATCTGACGTTGCGGCGCGAACCGTTGAGCCGGCTGGGCAACCAGGTGCTGAAGCGGAGTTTCGACATCGCGTTTTCGCTCTTGTTTCTGTGCACGTTGTTTCCTGCCATCTGGCTGGTGGTGGCCGTTGTGACCAAAAGCACGATGCCCGGGCCCGTGTTCTTCCGTCAGAAACGGAACGGGCTGGACGATAAGGAATTTTACTGTTACAAGTTCCGCAGCATGCGGGTGAATACGGAGGCAGATAACGTGCAGGCCACGCGGGACGACCCGAGAGTCACGCGTTGGGGGCACTTCCTGCGCAGGAGCAACTTGGACGAGACGCCTCAGTTTTTCAACGTGCTGCGGGGAGACATGAGCATCGTGGGCCCCCGGCCGCACATGCTGAAACATACGGAGGAGTATTCGAAGCTGATTAACAAATACATGGTGCGGCACTACGTGAAGCCGGGCATCACGGGTTGGAGCCAAGTGTCCGGTTTCCGTGGCGAGACCAAGGCTTTGGGCGACATGGAGAACCGGATACGTAACGACATCTGGTACATCGAGCACTGGAGCTTTATGCTGGACTTGTATATCATATATAAGACATTGGCTAATGCTATTCGGGGAGAGGAAAATGCATATTAATAACTAAACAAACCTTCAAATAATAGAGTTAAGATGAAAAGATTTACAGCTTGTGTGATGCTGTTCCTGCTCTTTTGCTGTGGCGGCATCCATGCACAGACAGTCAAGGCGGACACTGTGGTAGGAGATGTGAGCCCGGTTGAACAGCCGACAGATGACCGGTATAGGGTGGTGACCAACCGTTTTTGGGACAATTGGTTTGTCTTGGGAAGCGTGGGAGGCCATGCCTTTTTCGGTGATTACGGTACGGTAGGAGATTTTAAAGGAAAACTGTCACCCGATTTCAATGTAGGTGTCGGCAAGTGGTTCACGCCGGGCATTGGTGTGAAGTTGCAGTTCGGACTGGGCAATTCCAGGGGATTCAGCAAAGAGGAGAACATGTTTACACAAGGTGAAAGCATGGTGGCGGATGACGGCACTCCTTACTGGAAGACTAAGTATAAATGGTGGGACTTGAACGCCAACGTCATGTTCAACCTCTCTCGCTTGTTCTGCGGATACGAAGGTATCAATTCGGACAAGTTGATGAACCAGTTCATCCTGTCTGCCGGTCTGGGTGCCTTGCATCATTACGGCATTTCGGCGCAGCGCAACGAGTGGGCCGGGCATCTGGAGTTACAGTACAGCCGTTTCTTTACGAAGAAGAAAGCTGTTTCGCTGGACGTAAAACTATACACGACGCTGTTTCAAACCAACTTCGACGGAGTGACCATCAAGCAAACCGGCGAAGGCAGCAAGTGGTTCGACAGCAACGTGGGCATCCGCGTGGGGCTGACGTATTACTTCAAGAAGCGTGGCTGGGAACGCTGCGTGACTTGCCCGGCACCTGTGTATATCGTAGAACCGGCTCCTGTGACCAATGTCGTGGAAACGAAATGTCCGGAGTATAAGTCGTTCGTGTTCTATGTATTCTTCCCCAACAACTATTCCGGTCGTGACGATGCGCCTATCGTAGAGGGCGATGCCGTCAATGCCATCGACTACCTGGCATCGGGCGTCTTCACGCAGAAGAAGTTTGTGGATGACGGGCAGGTGGCTTCGCGCCTGAAATCCGGCTCTCCGCTGAACCGGCTTGCTACGGCGGATGTGCCGACTGGCAAGGCCAATGCCGAGGTTTCGCTCGATGGCGTGGCGCGTGGTTATGAGATGAGCAAAAGCCCGATTTCGTTGGAGATGGATGCTGCCAGCCTGGAGGCTTTCAAGGTTCGGGAAGGGTATTACTACGCACCGGTGTACGGAGGAAACAAGACGTGGTACTACCGTGTGGACGATGAAACCAAGAACCAGAGCTTGCTGAGTGGCGACAATTACAAGGAGACTGCTTCGTATGCCTTGAATGCCCACGACGGCTTGGAAGTGGTGCGGAAGAGTATGAGGGCTGATCCGGATGCCGATACATATAGTTTTGCCGATGTCTATGCAGCCATCGAGGGTGAGGGCGGCTACGTCGGTGCGTGTGCCGATTCGGCAACCGTCCGAGCCATAAGGGATATCTTCGAGAACGGACGCATCTTGTATGTACAGGCTGAAGGGCTGGCCACCAGTCAGGACAATTATACGGGAGCCGATGCTGCCAACGTCGGCCACGAACGTAACAAGACGCTGGCTTTCAACCGTGCCTACACGGTGGTGAAGTGGCTGAAAGGGAATGAGAACTTCCGGAAAGTCGTAGGAAATAACTTTTCACTCAATGCCTTAACGGACCCGATTGCCACAGTGACCGATGAAAGCACGCGGGGGTTAAATGCTAAACTGAACCGCTGTGTGAAAGTTAAGGTGCACTACGTAATCGAGTAAATATGGGTTATAATCGTTGTGAAACGATTTTTTGCTTCCTCCGTGCCAGGTGTGGCAGGAGGAACCGTTTGTTTGTTTTGTTTGCAGAGGGTGCCCGACGGGCACCCTCGTTTTTAGATGAAAGAATAAAGGGCGTATGAAAAAAACTTTTGATAATGTGGTGTTGCTCTCCGAAGTCCATCGGCTTGTCCGCCGTGGCTATGCCGTGACCATACCGGTGCGGGGCAACAGCATGTTGCCGTTTTTGGCCGATGGGCGCGACGCCGTTGTCTTGCGTGCGCACGAATCGTCCTCCTTGCGCGTCGGAACGCTGGCTTTGGTTCGGACGGGCGACGGACGTATCGTATTGCACCGTATCGTCCGTCGGAACGGGCGGCACTTGTGGCTGCAAGGTGACGGCAATGTGGCACAGATGGAGGAAGCGGACCTTGCCGATGTGTTGGCCGTGGCGGTGGCCGTCGTGCGCAAGGAGCGTACGTATCCCGTCAGCGGCCGGGCGTGGCGCTTCTATTCGTGGTGCTGGCTGCATCTGGGCCATTGGCGGCGTTACGTGCTGGCGGTATATAGGAGGCTGGCGTTATGAAGGGGTGGCTCAAGAAAGAAAGTCTGGCCTATCTGTGGGGAGCTTCCGCCGGATGGCGGGGGAATATTCTGCTGGACAGTCTGGTGGGCATAGCCTCCGTCCTGCTGTCTTTGGCGTTCATCTACTTGTCCAAGCTGGCGATAGACGTGGCGACGGGAGCGGTTGCGGGCATCCGCTTGTGGCAAGCCGGGGCCGGATTGCTGGTGCTGCTGCTGTTGCAGTTGGGATGCAACGTGTGCGAAGGGTGGATTGGCGTGCGTATGCAGGTAGGTGCGGGCAACGGGCTGCGGCATCGCCTGTTCGCCCATCTGCTGTATAGCCGTTGGAACGAGCTGGAACGTTTTCACACGGGTGACGTAGTGAACCGCATCGAGCGGGATGTATCGGCCGTTGTGAGCTTGCTGACCGTCTCCGTCCCCTCCTTGCTGATTGTGAGTGTGCAACTGTTGGCAGCCTTCGCTTTCTTTTGCCTGCTGGATCCCTGGTTGCCTTGGGCCGTAATGGCCGTGCTGCCCCTGTTCCTGCCGGTTGCGCGTTTCTATATGCGGCGCATGAATCGGTATACGCATGCCATCCGGCAGAGTGACAGCCATATACAGTCGTTGATACAAGAAAGCCTGCAACACCGCCTGGTGGTCAAGGCCTTGGAGCAGAACCGCCGGCATGTGGGCCGGTTGGACGAACGGCAACGGGAGTGGAGCGGCCAGGTCATGCAGCGCACCCGCTTCTCGCTGGCCTCGCGCGTGCTGGTTTCGCTGGCTTTTTCCGGGGGCTATCTGATAGCCTTTTTGTGGGGAACGGTGCAACTGGGCGAAGGGCTGATAACCTTCGGGACGATGGCCGCTTTCCTGCAACTGGTGGGCAAGATACAACAGCCGGTTTTGGGGCTGGCACGTCTGCTTCCGGCCTTTGCCGAAGCCTTTACGGCCGCCGACCGCTTGCTGGAACTGGAACATGTATCGGTGGAGGATGCGGCAGAACCGCTTCGTTTCCGCGAACCGCCCGCTGTGGAAATCCGCGACCTGACGTTCCGATATTCTCCCGGCGACCGGGCCGTGTTCACCCGTTTCTCCTGCGATTTCCCTGCCGGCAGTTGCACGGCCGTGGTGGGAGAAACCGGCAAAGGGAAAACGACCCTCGTGCGCCTGCTGCTGGCGTTGGTCGCTCCCGAGCAGGGAACGGCTTGTCTGCGCATGGGGCAGCGCGTCTGCCCCTTGTCGGCCGAAACCCGCTGCAACTTCACCTATGTGCCGCAGGGCAACACCCTGTTCAGCGGCACCGTGCGCGACAACCTGCGGATGGGCAATCCGCAAGCCACGGACGAAGACATGCACCATGCCCTGCGGACAGCCGTGGCCGAATTTGTCTTTACCCTGCCCGGCGGCCTCGATGCAAGCCTGGGCGAGCAAGGGGGAGGGCTGAGCGAAGGACAGGCACAACGCATCGCCATTGCCCGTGCCTTGCTACGTCCTGCCGGCATCCTGCTGCTGGACGAAGCCACCTCGGCGCTTGACCCCGACACGGAACGGCAATTCCTCACCCGCCTGAAGCATGGCTATGCCGGCCGGACCGTGATTTTTGTCACCCACCACGAGGCTGTGGCCGCCGGGTGCGAGCGGGTCGTCCGCCTCTGATTCCTCTTCATTCAAGCACAGCCACTCCCTGTTCCTCCAGTTTCCGGAGCAATTCCTGCACGTCCCTCCGTGCCACCTCTATGTCCACCTCATAGTTTTCGGCCAGCCGTAGCGCCAGTTCCTCGTCCGTGGCCGCCTGTTTCTTCAGTTCGTTGATGAGGAACGCCGATGTCTCGTTCAGCATCAGCATCTTCGAGAAATTGATTTGTTCTCCGCCGCCAATCAGGATTTGCTCGCCGGCGATGTCGTGGACCAAAAAGTCCGGTTTGAGGGTCGCTTTCATTGCTTTATCGTTGTAATTTATCACCGGACAAAGTTAGTGAAAATCCGTAAGAATCCTTATCCTTACGCAAACGAAACTTTAACGTGCGGTGACGGTTGCCGATGACGCCATCATCGCCTGTCGATGGCGCCACCGTTGGCTGTCGATGGCAGTATCGTTGCCTGTCGATGGTGCCAGTGTTTTTTTCATGCTGCCTCCTGTGTGCTTCTGTGGACTATTTGGCATCCTTTTGTGACTTTTTGCCCCTTCTGTTCCGGTGCTCTTCTCTACTTTTGTCGGTGCCTATAATTAAAGATAATATTGAAAGGAGAAGAATAAAATCATGGAAACAAAAAAGAGAAAGTATGTGAAGCCCAAACTGACGGTGGCGGAGTGGGATTTTAATGAGGCAGTGTGTCAAGATGGTATAATGCTTGTGAGTAATTGTATAACTTCAGAACATGGGACATCTCCGCAGTATCATACGAATTCAGATAGCAGGGATGAGATTACGTGGGGAACTTATACTGGCTCAATTGAGAATAGTAATCGTTGGTAATTATTGGTGTTTATATGGCTATGAAACATAATGTATTTGCAAAGATATGGACTTCTTTATTGTCCATTTTTATTATTTCTTCGTGTAGTAATGAAAGTGAGGTGACTCCTGTGGCTTTAGGAACTTATCAACGGATTGTTATCATTGGATCTGACGGAGGTGAGAGCATGGAAGAAGCACCGCAAACGAAAGCATTGGATGAAGATGGGGCTTTTACAGCTGCATACGATGCAGAGTATGTTTATATTCATTCATACAATGAAAGCGATGGAGTTGATAAGTGGGTGCGTATCCCTGTTCAGAAAAATTTGGAGAGTTGTGGAAGTGATTGTCAAGGGTTTCAGTTGGAAATTACGGTGACAGAGGATGGCTATAAGATTGAAAATGGAACAGATGATAGTGGTATTCCTGCAGATGTAATTTTCTCTAAAGATGAAAAAGTTTATCTTTCTTCAATTCCGACGGAAGAATGGGAAGGAAAAACAAGTTCTTCTTCTCCTTTGACAGGGCAAACAGTTTTAGTGCGAGATGATGGGGGAGTTACTGGGAGTGGGGGCACTCATGGAGAATTATATCGAAGCGAATCAGAATATTCTATGGAAGATTTGATAAATGGTTCTCATGGGG
>DXCK01000020.1 GCA_019116045.1 Candidatus Bacteroides merdipullorum
AAGATAGTTCGTAAGAAATGGTCAGTTGTGTGTCCAACTCGTTTGAAGACCCTAGGGATATATACAAGAATTGAACTAATTCTTTATTGGAACATCTTCCAAATCCTTCTGCTATGTTGGAAGGGATTGAAACGGAACATCTTCGCATTTGGTTTGTCAATCCGAAACGTTCGTCCAAAGGATAATTGGCAGTAAGCTGATAAACAGCTTTGGCAAGTTTGATGCTTTTCTGCCATGCCAATAAATCCTTGTAAGTTCCCATAACTAATAAACTCAATAACTTATAAACTCAAAGACTTATGATTTGTAGTTACGCGTTTGTACCTTGATGGCTTCGTAAACCAGCGGTTCTTTGTACATCACCGGAGCCTTGTCGTCGCTGCCCTGGTATTCCCAGCAAGCCACGTAGAAGTAGTTCTCGTCATCACGCTTAGCCTCGCCTTCTTCCGTCTGATATTCTTCGCGGAAGTGGCCGCCGCAGCTTTCGTTGCGGTTCAGGGCATCGTAGGCAATCAGCTCGCCCATCGTGATGAAGTCGTTCAGGCGGATAGCCTTGTCCAGTTCTACGTTCATGCCTTCCTTGTCGCCCGGGATGAACAGCTCGGTCTCAAACTCCTTGCGGATTTCCTTCAGCTTGGTCAAGGCAGTCTTCAAGCCGGCTTCCGTGCGGCCCATGCCGACGTATTCCCACATCACGTGACCCAGTTCCTTGTGGATAGAGTCAACAGACTTCTTACCCTTGATACCCATCAGGTGGTCAATCTTGGCTTGTACAGCCTTTTCTGCCTCTACAAACTCGGGCAGGTCTGTCGAGAAGCGGGGAACGGTGATTTGGTCGGCCAGGTAGTTCTGGATAGTGTAAGGCAATACGAAGTAACCGTCGGCCAGACCCTGCATCAGAGCCGATGCACCCAGACGGTTGGCACCGTGGTCAGAGAAGTTACATTCGCCGATAGCAAACAGACCCTTGATAGTGGTCATCAGTTCGTAGTCTACCCAGATGCCGCCCATTGTATAGTGGATGGCGGGGTAAATCATCATCGGATTCTCGTAAGGCGATACGTCCGTGATTTCCTCGTACATGTCGAACAAGTTGCCATAACGCTGTGCCACCACGTCTTTGCCCAGGCGTTGGATAGCTTCGGAGAAGTCGAGGAACACGGCCAGGCCTGTGTTGTTCACGCCATAACCCTTGTCGCAACGCTCCTTGGCAGCGCGGCTGGCCACGTCACGCGGCACGAGGTTACCGAAGGCCGGATAACGGCGCTCCAGATAGTAGTCGCGGTCTTCTTCGGGGATGTCCTTGCCTTGCAGCGTGCCTTCTTGCAGCTTCTTGGCGTCTTCCAGCTTCTTGGGCACCCAGATGCGGCCGTCGTTACGCAGAGATTCAGACATCAGCGTCAGTTTCGATTGCTTGTCGCCGTGCACCGGAATACAAGTCGGGTGAATCTGTACGTATGCCGGATTAGCGAACAACGCTCCTTTGCGGTAGCAGGCCATAGCAGCCGAACAGTTGCAGGCCATAGCATTGGTAGACAGGAAGTAAGTGTTGCCGTAACCACCGGTAGCGATGACCACTGCGTGTGCGGCGAAGCGTTCCAGTTTGCCCGTCACCAGGTTCTTGGCAATGATACCGCGCGCACGTCCGTCAATGATGACCACGTCCTGCATCTCGTAGCGTGTGAACAGCTTCACGTTGCCGGCTGCCACCTGACGGCTCAAAGACGAATAAGCGCCCAGCAGCAACTGCTGGCCCGTCTGGCCTTTGGCGTAGAACGTACGCGATACCTGTGCGCCACCGAAAGAACGGTTAGCCAGCGTGCCACCGTATTCACGGGCGAAAGGCACGCCTTGTGCCACGCACTGGTCGATGATGTTGTTGGAGACTTCGGCCAAGCGGTAAACGTTGGCTTCGCGGGCGCGGTAGTCACCGCCCTTCACTGTGTCGTAGAACAGGCGGTACACAGAGTCACCGTCATTCTGGTAATTCTTGGCAGCGTTGATACCTCCTTGTGCGGCGATGGAGTGTGCGCGACGGGGAGAATCCTGGATGCAGAAGTTGAATACTTTGAAACCCATTTCGCCCAGCGAGGCGGCGGCGCTGGCACCTGCCAGGCCCGTGCCAACCACGATGATGTCCAGGCGGCGCTTGTTGGCGGGGTTAACCAATTTCTGGTGAGCTTTATAGTTGGTCCATTTCTCAGCTACCGGACCTTCCGGTATTCTTGAATCTATCTTAGTCATAGTGTTTTCTTAGTTTTTTAGTTTGATAGTTTATTAGTTCATAAGTTCGTTCTTGGAGCTATCCGTTCGTTTGAGAAGCCCAAACTCAATAACTTAATAACTCAATAACTTAATAACTCATAAACTTATAACAGTGATTTGATGTAGAATACAACAACTACCAATGCGAAGCACAATACGACGATGGTAGAATAGATGTTGGAGATGCACTGCCAGCGGTTGATCCAGACCTTATTGTTCCAGCCCAGGGTCTGCATGGCGCTCCAGAAGCCATGAGTCAGGTGGAACCACAGGGCTGCCAGCCAGATGAGATACAGGATGGCAAAGACGGGGTTGGCAAACGTGTTTGCGATGTGATGCACGCCGTCGGCAGCATAAGCCAGCGTCAGCGTATCGGCATGCATGCCCATTTGGTGCATCAGTTCAGGCAACTGCATCTTCGACCAGAAATTGACCAAGTGCAGAATCAGTCCGAGAATGACAATGAGGCCCAGCACCAGCATGTTTTGCGAAGCCCATTCTACTTCCTTGCGACGTTCTGTCACAGCATAGTGTTCGCTGCCACGTGCACGGCGGTTTTGCATCGTCAGCCAGAAAGCATAGATGATGTGGATGATGAACAAAACAGCCAAGCCGATGGTGCCGGCCAGCGCATACCAGTTTGCTCCCAGGAACTCACAAATCCAGTTGTACCCGTTGGCAGAGATGAGGGCAACCAGATTCATCGCCATGTGAAACGTCAGAAACAGGACAAGGGCGATACCGGTAACGCTCATCACCACTTTCCTTCCTACAGATGAATTACTTAACCACATAAATGATTGAATTAAAGTTATTTAAATTGTTTAGAAAATGTCATTTGCAAGACTGATTCTGCTAACTCCTTGCAAAAGTATATGAAAAACCTTTATCAAACAAGCGATTAAGGAAATAATTCCGCATGGTTGGTGCATTATCGGCGGCCTGCTTCTTGGCTCTATCGTTAAAATGCGTATCTTTGCCCGGTCGACGTGTTGGTTATGAAAAGATATCTTTTAATATTCGCTTTCCTGCTCCCCGTCTTGTGCCCCCTGTCGGCCCAGAACTGGGATATCAATACCGTGCACCGTGTCAACAGTTGGGACGGGCGGTTCATACGCAATTATAATAAGGTGGTGTCGAAGTCCGAACCCTACCTGGCCGTGGGCATCCCTGTGGCCATGGCCCTGACGGCTTGGATTAAGGACGACCGCGACCTGCTGAAAGACGCCGTCTACGTGGGCACCAGCGTGGCAGGCGCCTTTGTCGTCACCTACGGCCTGAAGTACCTCGTGGGGCGCGACCGCCCCTACGAGCGCTATCCCGACCGCGTGCACCCTTACAGCCTGGAGAGCAGCCCCTCGTTCCCCTCCGGCCACACGGCCACGGCCTTTGCCCTGGCCACATCGCTCAGCATCCGCTATCCCAAGTGGTACGTCATAGCCCCCTCCGCCCTGTGGGCCTGTTCGGTAGGCGTGTCGCGCATGAACGAAGGCGTGCACTACCCGTCCGACGTGCTGGCGGGCGCGGCCATCGGCGCAGGGCTGGCCGTGGCCAATGTCTACATCAACCGCTGGCTGAACCGTTGGCTCTTCGGCGATTAAAAATCTTTACACAAGTCCCCTACCTACCCGGCTCGTACCCGGTTCGTACCAAAGTCGTACCAAGTTCGTTCTATTTTCGAGCTTATAGACTCGAACAAGAAACGGAAAAAGTATGACTTTGTATGGTAGATGCAACCCCGCAGATAGAGGCGGATGTCATTTCCCTACCGGCGATAAAAGTTGGGGTAAATAAGAGGGGCGGCAGCTTTTAATGCTTATCTTTGCGGCAGGTTGCTATGTTTGTGCTTATGAAAATGCCGACTTCATTTTACGTGCTTCTGGCCTGCTGCCTCTGCCTTTGCGCTTGCCGTGAGGGTAGGTATCCCCGTGTGCTGTTGCAGGCCGATTCGCTGGCAGAAGTGGCGCCGGACAGTGCGCTGCGGCTGTTGGACGGGTGGGCAGACAGTGTTCCGACCGTGCCCGAACGGGTGCGGATGTATTACCGGCTGCTGACGGTGAAGGCGGCGGACAAGGCGTATGTGACGCATACGTCAGACAGCATTATCCGCCCTGTGGTGGATTATTACGAGCAGGAGGGTGACCGCCGGTTGCTGCCCGAGGTCTATTACTATGCCGGGCGGGTGTACCGCGACTTGGGGGATGCGCCGCAGGCGTTGGACTACTTCGAGCGGGCGGCGGAGGTTTATCCTCCGCAGGGCGACAAGAGACTGTTGGGGAAGATTTATAGCCAGACGGGGATGCTGTTCTTTTATCAGGATATGTATGAGGAGGCATTGGGGATGTTCAGGCGGTCGTATGCTTGCAGCGCGGAGGCAGAAGATGTGAAAAGTCAGGTTTATGCGTTGCGGGATATGGGAAGTGCATACCAAGGCTTAGGGCAACTGGACAGTGCCTTGTATTGTTCGCAGAAAGCAGTCGATTGGGCTTTAGAGAAAGAGGATACCGGCATGGCGTATGTGGCCCAAGGGCAGATGGCCAGCCTGTATCTTGGGTTAGAGCAGTATGGCCAGGTAGAAGCGTATTTGCGTGAGGCTTTCAAAGATGTCAATCGGGCAAGCCGGAGCGGGCTTTATTCTATGGCGGCGAAACTGTACAATTATATCGGTCGGTTGGATTCTGCTGTTTATTATTGGGAAAAACTGCTGGATTGCGGTACTGTGTATGCTAAGAGAACTGCTCATTTTGGCCTGGCGCAAATGGCCATGCGTCGGAGAGATATGGATGATGCTTTGGAGCATTTCATACAATATCAAGTGTATGATGATTCGATTCATCATTTGACCAATGTAGAGACTATTCGTCGGGCACATGCGTTGTATAATTATCGGTTGCATGAAAAAGAAAGTTTGCGCTTAAGAAGAGAAAAACTGCAAAGAGAGCGGTGGCTTTACGGGAGTTTGAGTGTTTGTGCATTATTATTGGCTTTAGGTTGGGCTTACATACAGTATGTGCGTCGGAAGAGGTCGGAATTGGCTATTCGTTTGGAGAAGGCAAACCGTATCAAAGATGAACTGCAGCAACGGAGCGAACAGTTTATTCGGGAGAATGAACAAAAAGTAGCCGAATTGGAACGGCAGTTGCGGGAAGCCGATGATTCTTTGAAAGCTCAGTTGGCATTGCAGCGGGAAAGAATAATCCATGAGAATGAGCAAGTGCGAGCGGCTTTGGAGATGCAGAAACAAGTGGCATCTGTGATTGAAGAATCGGATATTCGTAAGGAGTTGTTGGCTCACATGTCTGCGGCTGGCAAAAATATCAAGCAGTTGAAACAAGCCGATTGGGAGAGGATAGAAAAAGAAATCCAAGCTTTATGCCCGGATTTTAAGAAGAAATTGTATCTGCTTTATGCAGGATTTAGTGAACATGAATACCACATTTGTTTATTGATTAAACTGGGTATACGCCCGGTGGAGATTGCTGCATTGACGGCGCACAGCAAAGAAAGCATTACTGCGGCGCGGCGTAGAATGTATAAAAAGGTATATGGCGTGGAAGTCGAACCACGGAAATGGGATGAGATTGTATATTCTTTATAATGTTGATGTTCTGTATTTTACGTTTATGTAGTACACTGTTGTGTTCACTCCTGCGTACACTAAGGGGAAAATGTACACTGCTTTGTACACCTGATTTTTGTCTATGAAATTCATAAGCAGTTACCTTTGCAACAACAAAAAACAAAATTATTGAATTGAGATTATGAAAACTTTGATTTGTTGCATTGGAATGCTATTATGTATAGCGGGTAATGTAAACTCTGAAGAAAGGGAAGTGCCTATATACAAAAAGATAACTGAGAATAAAACCTCAGACAATCGTTCTCTTCACGTAGTCCCGACCGTCACCCACGATGGCCGGACAGTGTATATACGCTTGGTTTTTCCATGTGAAGGCTTGTGGGTAACAGTGAAGAATGAGTATGGTCTTGTGGTATTCTCGGATTCGCCGGACATGAGCAACGGTGAATTGTCCTATGCTTTTGAGATAGAAGATCCGAAAGGCAAAGCTTATCATATAGAGATAA
>DXCK01000001.1 GCA_019116045.1 Candidatus Bacteroides merdipullorum
GATGATGTTGCCGCCCCGTCCGCCGTCGCCGCCGTCGGGTCCGCCCTTGGGCATGTACTTGGCACGGTGCATGTGTGTGGAACCCCGTCCGCCCTTGCCCGAGCGGCAGTATATCTTCACGTAGTCTACGAAGTTTGATTCTGGCATGATTTCCTAATTATATAATTGTAGTTAATAATTCAGTCCGAACTGCCATAAAGGAATGACATTCATATAACCGCTTTCGATGTCGTCTTTTACCACATATCCCTGCTCAATGCCTTGCAGTTGCTTTTGCTTTTTGTTTCGTCCTCCTACTTCGAACGTATAGTCATCAATCCGGAAGTCGGAAACGGAAGAGGTGATAGTATCGTAGTTGACACGGGTCTGGTTGAAAAAGAATGTTTCGCGCAGGTTGCCGGTATCAGCGGTCTGGTGTGCCAAAGCATACACGAGGTTGGGATTGTCCAGATAAACCTTGTCCACCTTGCCCAATCCCCGGATGCCACCGGTGTCGTCGCGCAGTTGGGCGATGAGACCGGCCTCTTCCAAGTAGAGGAAATAATCGGCCAGGCTGTTCCGGCTGATGCCTATCGTGGTAGCTATATGGCTCATGTTGGGTTTGAAGGGCACGCTCTGGGCGATAACGGTAAGCAGGCGTTTCAGTTTGCGGCTGGTGGCGACACTCATCTCGGCATATTGGGGGATGTCTGTTTCCAGGGTTTTGGTCACTACCTGTTGGAGACGGATGTCGAATTGCCGTTCCCGTGAAAATGGATAATAGCCTTGCTTCAGGTAGTCCGGGAAATAAGCATAGGGATGGAAGTCGCGCGGCAGTTCCAGCCGGTGGTGCAGGATGTCGTCTAAAGTCAACACGGGTAACTGGATGCCGTGGAACATCTGCAAGTACTCGCGGAAGGAAAGCCCCTGCATGTGGTAGAGCAAGGTGCGGCGGCTCAGGTCGGCAGCTCCTTTGTGGATGTCCAGGATGGACGAGCCGGTGAAGATGACGTGCAGCCTCGCATGATAGTCGTATATCAGTTTCAGTTCGCGTGCCCAGTCTTGGTATTTATGTATTTCGTCAATGATGAGGTGACGCCCTCCCCGCTTGACAAAGTCATCGGCCAGGTCTACCAAGTGGTGGCTGGAGAAATAGAGGTCGTCGGCATTGACAAAGAGCGTCGTGTTGCGTTCCAGCTGTTCCTTGGCATGTTGCAGCATCAGCGTGGTTTTTCCTACGCCGCGTGGCCCTACCAATCCCACCAGACGGTTCTCCCAGTCTATGCGGTCGAACATGTAACGGTGGTGTTCAGTGGGGGTATCCCTCAACAAAGCATCGAAGTAAGCTTGCAATTTCTCCATTTTTTCTCCTTTTTCGGGGCAAAGATACGAAAAGTGCACTGAATTCAGTGCACTTTTATGAAGGAATTGCACATTTTACAGTGCAAATATACGAGTTGGCGAGATTACTTCACCTTATCAATCGCCTCGCAGATATCCCCCGTGATGCGCTCCAGTTCGCCCAGTCCGTTGATGTGGCAATACTTGCCCTCCTGCTTGTACCAGTCGATGAGGGGAGCCGTCTGGCTGTGGTAGACGGTGAGGCGCTTGCGGATGGTCTCCTCGTTGTCGTCGGCGCGTCCGCTCTGCTGTCCGCGCAGGATGAGGCGGTTCATCAGTTCGTCTTCGGGCACTTCGAGGTCCAGCATGATGCTTACTTCCTGACCCCGCTCGGCCAGCATCTTCTTCAGCGCTTCGGCCTGGGCGATGGTGCGGGGAAATCCGTCGAAGATGACGCCCTTCGAGTCCTTCAGCCCGTCGAGCGTGGAAGCCAGGATGTCCACGATGAGGTTGTCCGGCAACAGTTGTCCCTGGTCAATGTAGCCCTTGGCCGTCTTGCCCAGTTCGGTGCCGGCCTTCATTTCGGCACGCAGCACGTCGCCCGTCGAAATGTGGTTGATGCCATACTTGGCTACGATTCTTTCACTCTGTGTGCCCTTGCCTGAGCCGGGGGCACCGAAAATTACGATGTTTAGCATTTTATTAATGGTAAATGGTTAATGATTAATGGTTAATGATTAATGGTAAATGGTTAATGGTAAAATGGGCTGCGTGTGGAACATCCTTGCCATTAACCATTTACCATTAATCATTAACCACTGTATAAATGTCTTTGTAGTTTCGTCCCAGTCCGTCGTAGTCCAGTCCGTAACCCACGATGAAGTCGTTGGGAATCTGCATGGCCACGTATTCGATGTCGAGGTCCACCTTCAGCTTTTCCGGCTTGAGCAGTAGGGTAGCGATGTGGATTTCCTTGGGACGTCGCGTGCCCAGCGTCTCGAGCAGCCGTTGCATCGTCAAGCCCGTGTCTACAATGTCTTCCACGATGACGATGGTACGGTCCGTCAGGTCTTCGCTGATGCCGATGACCTCCTTCACCTTGCCCGTCGAGGCTATGCCCTGGTAGGAGGCCAGCTTGACGAACGAGATTTCGCAGGGGATGGTGATGCGTTTCATCAGGTCGGCGGTGAACATGAACGAGCCGTTCAGCACGCTGAGGAACAGCGGGTTCTTGCCTGCCAGGTCGCGGTTGATTTCCGCGGCCACGCGTTCCACCTCGCGCAAGATGTCTGCTTCGGGAATGGATACGGCAAATTGTTTGTCTTTTATTTGTATAATGTTCATAACAGAGATGCAATTTGGTGCAAAAGTACGATATTTTTTGCTTAGTCGCAATCTTCTTCTTCACAAATCCCTTGAGCCTTCTCCTCCAGGCTTTTACTTCGGGTTTTCGGATGGGGGCGGCTTCTTCCGCTTTCCGGGCGTGCTTCTTCTTCGGCGTGACGTTGCCTTTCCTTCGTCGCTTCGTGCCGTCGTCTTCGAGCATGCCGTTTGCCTTATATATATACATGGTTAAAATGTCTGCGGACTCTCTGCCGTTGTCGTTCGCCGTACCTTTGCGTGGCTTGTGTCTTGCACACATTTCTACGGTAGTTAGCGTTTTTTAACGTAGTATCCTTTTAAATTCCTTAATTATTGCTTTCATTTGCACATCCGAAGAAGGAGCGGAATGTCTGTTCAGGGCATTTTCTTGCAGGAAATGCAAAGGCTCTTCCATCGGTGGACTTAAACGGAGAGTATTATGATACATAGCATGAAAAGATGGCTGGCCGCAGCGATAGGTTTGGCCTTTTTCGCCACCATGTCTGCACAGCAGGTTGATTATTCTGTCGTGGCTGTACCGGAAGAAGCCGGTAACGATTTCATTCGCATTACGACAGATGCCGACTGTGTCTGCTTGCCGCAAGTCAAGCGCACCAGAGAACGCATCGACTGGTTCTCGAACCGTATTCTCGATATTACGCCGGGCGGAGATTACATCGCTTACCTGTCTGCCCGCAACAATACGACCAACATTTTCATTAAAGACCTGAACAAACAGGGCGGCTCCACGCAACGCACCAATCGTACAGCCGTGGTCGACTTCACCTTTTCGCCCGACGGCCGCTACCTCTGCTTCTCGGAGACGCGCGGCAAAACCAACCAGATATTCCGCACCGATGCCCGCAAAGGCTACGTCTGCCGTCAAATCACCAACGGCGCGCAAGACTATTCGCCTGTCTATTCGTCGGACATGAAACAGATATTCTTCGCACGCCTCGAAGCGAAAAACGTCAGCATCTGGAGCTACGACGTCAGCAACAATTTCCTGTCCACTTATAGCAACGGCATGAATCCCTGTCCCCTGCGCAACGAGACCGCCTTTATCTGTTCGCGCGTCAACGCCGCAGGCCTCAGTGAGTTGTGGAAAATCAATTACGTCACCGGCACCGAAGAGTGCATCATCTCCGACGCCGAGCGCAGTTTCACTTCACCCATCGTTTCGCCCGATGGCCGCTGGGTGCTCTTTGTGGGCAGCAGCCGCATCGTCAGCGGTAATATCAACTACCTGAACACCGACCTCTACGTCGCCCGCCTGGACGGCACAGAGATGACGCAACTGACCTACCACGCGGCCGACGACCTCAGCCCCGTGTGGAGCCAGGACGGAAAATACATCTACTTCATCTCTCAGCGCGGCAGTGCTACGGGGACGGCGAACGTTTGGAAAATGACATTCAATTATTGATTCATTAATAGTTTTATTAACCATTTAATTTTACAAGTTATGAAAACATTGAAAGCTTTGTTGGTTCTGGCCTTCGTTGGCCTGGCAGGTACTGCTTCTGCGCAGTTCGCAAATTCCGGTTCTTCTGCTTCTGGTAGCAGCATTTGGACGACTGTGAATACTGATGGGTATAACCGCGTGTATGTGTCTTATAATCCTATTAAAGCTAAAATAGATTTTCCGGGAGAAGATGATATGAAATTCCAAGGCTTTTCTGTCGGTTATTTGAGAGGCATTGGTTTGACCCAGAAACTGCCATTATATTTGGAAGTAGGTGCTGGGCTGCGTTATGGCAGATATAAAGATGATTACTCAGAAAGTGGAGATGATGGATATGATACTTATATTTATACAGATGAGGATAAGGTAACAATCTTTGCATTGAATATCCCGGTAAGTTTGGTGTATAGAATTAATGTAAATGAAGATTTTGCCATTAGCCCGAATTTTGGATTTGACTTCCGTCTTAATCTCTCTGGAAAGTATAAGAATGAGCGGTCGGTATCTTATGGAGGAGAAACTGAATCAAAATCTGAAGATTGTAATTTGTTTGATGATGATGAAATGAAAAAGGCTGAACTGGGTGAAGGCTGGAAACGCTTCCAAGCTGGTTGGCACATTGGTGTAGGTTTTGACTACAAGGCTCTGCACTTTGGCGTTGACTATGGTACAGATTTCAACGAAATTACAGAAAAGACAAAAGTCGCTACCACTTCTGTAACCGTGGGCTATAACTTCTAATCCAAACAAACGTATTACCAACAGAAACAATCAGCCAACCGGCCTTCAGGCCGGTTGGCTTTTCTTTTGCCTTTATTTCTCTTTTTATTTTCAACATTTCCGCATAATTGTTCTTCATTTTGCAGAGAAACACGTATCTTTGCATTCGTTAAGATTATGGGCGTCGCCGGAACTCCCATTTCCTGCGGGCTTCTGCGTCTGTTATGTTATTGTTTTATGCCGAAGAAGGAAGCCATAGGCAACCAAACACAAGTAATGATTATGAGAAAAAAGATGCACACAAGTCTTAAACATGTAGTCTGGACGCTGGCATTATTACTCGTTTCCGCAGCCGGACAGGCACAATTCTTGCGCACGTCTTATTTTATGGATGGTGCCGGCAAGTTGCAGCTCAACCCCGCCAACTTGCCTTCGCGCGGCTACGTCAACGTGCCGGCTTTGGGTATGTTCAACGCTTCGGCCTACACCAATTCACTGGGCACACAGGACTTCATCGACATGTTCGATGCTGGCGATGACTTCTGGGATTCTCCTTCGTTCAACAAGAACTTGAAAGACATGAACAAGGCTTCCATCTCTCTAAACACGGACATTATCTCCTTCGGCTTCTATCGGAAGAACGCCTTCTGGTCGTTCAACATTGGTTTGCGCACCGACGTGGAAGGAGCTTTTCCTCGTGGCCTGTTCGATTTCTTGCGCGACATGCCGGGTGATGACCTCGCTGAATGGAACAACCAGCGTTTCCAGTTCAGCGAACAAGAGCTGGCTGTAAATGCCTATGTAGAAGTTGGCGTAGGCTATGCACGTCCCATCGGCGACCGCTTGACTGTGGGAGGTAAGTTCAACTTCCTGCTGGGTGCCGGCAACTTGAATTTGAGTATTAATAATGTGAATATTGCTGCCAATACTTTGTACAATGAATATGGCGATTTGAATCCCGACGCTTCGGCTGACATCAATATCGACGCACGTGCAGAAGGAAACGTAGAAGGGCTCGACCTCATATCAGAGAACGGCTATGTGGACGATGTAGAGTACAATAACTTCGGCGTCAGCGGTTACGGTGCAGGCATCGACTTGGGCGCGACCTATCGTCTGCTGGACAACCTGACCCTCTCGGCTGCAGTATTGGATTTAGGCTTTATCAAGTGGAGCAAGAGCTCATCCAACGTGATCCAAGCCAGCACCAATGAACATTACGATGCTGCTAATGTCACAGAATTTATCGACCGCGTATCAGGTGGCGATGTTATCGACCTTGACCTCCTTCAGATGCAGGAAGATGGTGAGAAGAAAGCTCGTACAACCCGTCTGCCGACAACGTTGGTGCTGGGTGGCGAATATTCTTTCTTCAATGACAAACTTTCTGCAGGTGTCCTTTCTACAACTCGTTGGGGACAGGTCAATACTTTGAGCGAACTGACCTTCTCGGCCAACTTCCGTCCGGCCCGTGCCCTCAATCTGGCTCTCAGTTACTCCATGTTGCAGAGCGCTGGTAAGTCTTTCGGCTTTGGCATTAAGCTGGGTCCTCTGATGGTAGGTACGGACTATATGTATTTGGGGAAGAACTCACGCAGTGTCAATGGCTACCTGGGCTTGTCTTTCTCGATGGGCAAGAACCGCAAGAATGCCTGGGGTAAGTAATCAAGCAATATAATATAGCAGGAAAGCCGTTCATAGACGACACGCTTTTGCAACTAAATTCGTACTTTTGCTGCGTATTTAAAAGTAAAAGCGCATGATGAAAATATTTCCTACCGTCAGCATCAAACAGCTTGATGCTTATACCATAGAAAATGAACCTATTGCTTCCATCGATTTGATGGAACGTGCCGCCCGTGCTTTGGCTTCGGCCATTGCCGGGCGGTGGAGTAAAGAGACCGGCTTCACAGTATTTGCCGGACCAGGAAATAATGGTGGAGACGCGTTGGCCGTAGCTCGTTTGTTGGCAGAAAAAGGCTATCGGGTAGAAACTTTCTTGTTCAATACCAAAGGAGGCCTGTCGCCTGATTGTGCCACTAATATGGAACGGCTGGCAGCAATGCCCGATGTCGATTTCCATGTAATCACCTCGCAGTTTGTTTTCCCGAAACTGACAGCCGAGGATGTAATCATCGACGGACTCTTCGGTAGTGGTCTTAACAAACCACTGACCGGTGGGTTTGCCGCTGTTGTGAAGTTTATCAATGCTTCGCCGGCACAAGTCGTGTCTATCGACATTCCTTCTGGGCTGATGGGCGAGGATAATTCTTATAATGCCCCTTCGGGCATTGTGCATGCAAACCTTACTCTTAGTTTGCAATTCCCGAAACTTTCTTTTCTTTTCTCGGAAAATGAACCCTACGTGGGTGAATGGCGTTTGTTGGACATTGGTCTGAGTCGGGATGCCATTGCCGAGATGCCGACAGACTACTCGATGACAGAACCGGCTGACGTGGCCATGTTGTTAAAACCGCGTGGCAAATTTGCACACAAAGGACACTTCGGTCGTGCATTGCTCATTGCTGGTTCGCAGGGCATGGGCGGAGCATCGGTATTGGCTGCACGTGCCTGTCTTCGGTCGGGAGTGGGTTTGTTGACTGTACACGTACCTTTCTGCAACAATACTCTTCTTCAAACGGCTGTCCCTGAAGCTATGACAGAAATAGACTTGAGTGATATCTGTTTTGCAACGGCTACTGATACAAATGACTATCAGGCGGTAGCCATAGGGCCGGGATTGGGCCGCTTGCCCGATACTGTAAATGCTTTGGCAGAGCAGATTGAAACAAGCGAGACGCCTATGGTATTGGATGCTGATGCATTAAATATTTTGGGAGAAAATCGTGCTCTGTTGTCTCGGTTGCCTAAGGGTAGTATTCTGACTCCGCATCCGGTGGAACTAGAGAGGTTGGTAGGCAAATGCAGGAATTCGTTCGAACGTTTGGAACGTGCACGTGAATTGGCTCGTAACGCCGATGTGCACATTGTGCTGAAAGGAGCGTATACAGTCGTTGTTGCCCCCGATGGGACATGCCGTTTCAACACGACAGGCAATCCTGGTATGGCAACGGGGGGGAGTGGCGACGTATTGACAGGTGTCCTGCTGGCTCTGTTGGCACAAGGCTATGCACCCGGCGATGCGGCTGTATTGGGCGTTTGCGTGCATGGGCGTGCCGGGGATTTGGCTGCCGAAGAGCTGGGTCAAATCGGCATGACTGCCGGTGACATTGTGGCTCATTTGCCTCAGGCATGGAAAGATTTGACTACTTTACGCGAGTAGTAATGTGGAAGCAGGCTTGGCGAATTTCGTATTTTACGTAACACTTCCCAGCCTGCTTCAAATCACGGAGCACCTCGGCTAAGACTAATTTTAAAGTGTCGGCACCAACATCTTGCAAAGGACGGCCATCGGGATCTTCTACCTTGTCGAAGCGTTTCCAACTGACATCAAAAGTAGTGCCATAGGCATGCGTGGAGTTGGTTGTCGCGTTGGTGTTACGTCGGCGCAATCGTTTTACGTCATTTTGTGTGCGGAGAACAGAAGTAACTATGATTCGGTTGGGGTTAAGACCCTTGCAGGCCAGTGAATCGAGAAAGTTTTGTCCGATGGTATTCAGCAAGGAGGCTGCGCCGGGAATGAGGTAGGGAATAGAATGAGTCAGTGAATCAATGGAATAACGTTCGTTGTCGTCTATAAAAGTGAGTTTGTCTGTCATCTTTTCTGCCGCTTCGCGTGAAGCAATGGGAGCAATGCCGATGGTCTGGGCTATGGCCAGTTGGCGGTCGTTACGGTCACCGAAGGTACGTCCGAAATTGGATACACCGTGAATGTTGTGCGGCTGATTCATTTTCATAGCCAAATCTTCTTTTCTTTTGCAGCCAGCAAAGGCCAATACACCGCATAAACAAACGGTGACAAAGAGGGGGAATATCCGAATCTTGTTATACATGTTACAATAGTTAGTGAATAAGTACCAGTAGTCTGATAGCTGAAAAATCATGCAAAGATACAATACCCTTGGCAGGTGTGAAACTCTTTTTCCAGTTTTTTCCGTACCTTTGCATCTGGATTTTTGAAACAACAGACCGAATAAAGAACGTGCAACGATATTTCATTTATCTTTCATACGACGGAGCCAACTATCACGGATGGCAGGTACAGCCTAATGGAGAAAGTGTACAGGCATGTCTGGAACGTGCCCTTTCTCTTTTGTTGCGTCAAGAGACCGATGTGACTGGTGCGGGACGAACAGATGCAGGCGTACATGCTGCGCTTATGGTAGCACACTTTGATGTAGAACAACCGTTGGATTGTGCGTTGATGGTAGATAAGCTGAATCGTTTGTTACCTCCTGATATTGCCATACACGCTTTGCGTCCGGTAAAGCCGGAAGCCCATGCACGTTTCAGTGCCACATCTCGAATGTATCGTTATTATGTTACTACGGCCAAAGACCCTTTTCGGCAACAGTATCATTTGAGGTTATTTCACGAACCGGATTTTCATGAAATGAATCGGGCAGCAACTGTATTGATGGAATATTTGGATTTCACCAGTTTCAGTAAGCTGCATACAGATGTGAAAACAAACATTTGTCATGTCACGGAAGCTCAGTGGACTCGGCTAGATGCTGTGACGTGGGTTTTTACCATTCGTGCCGATCGCTTCTTGCGTAACATGGTGCGAGCCATTGTAGGAACCTTGCTAGATGTAGGGCGAGGAAAATTGACTCTCGAAGGTTTTCGGCATATTATCGAGGTGAAAGACCGTTGCCGGGCTGGTACCTCTGCTCCGGCACAAGCTTTGTTTTTAGCGGATGTCACTTATCCTGAAGACTTGTTCTTGTGATGCAGAATGAAGTGTACATCCATTAAATGGAGTCTTTTTTTGATTTTTCATGTGACAAAATCCACGTTGTATTTCTGATTTGAATTCTTTTGTTTTTTATGTGGTTACTTCTTGCCTTCCTGTCTGCCGCTTTGTTGGGTTTTTACGATGTTTTTAAGAAGAAATCATTGCATGGCAACGCAGTGTTGCCGGTATTGTTTCTCAATACTTTGTTTTGCAGTTTAGTGTTTATCCCATTTATCATTGTATCGTTTGCTTGGCCAGGAGTCTTGGAAGGCACGTTGTTTCGCGTGCCTCGTGTGGGCTATGAGGGGCATCTCTTTATTTTACTCAAAGCATTTATAGTATTGGGTTCATGGTTTTTCGGTTATTTAGGAATGAAACATTTACCCTTGACACTCGTGGGCCCTATCAATGCCACACGTCCTGTAATGGTGTTGATTGGGGCTATGCTGGTGTTTGGCGAGCGTTTGAACGCCTGGCAATGGGCGGGAGTGACATTAGCCATCGTGTCTTTTTTTCTGTTGAGCCGTTCGGGACGAAAAGAAGGCATAGATTTCCGGCATAACCGATGGATAGCCTGCATTGTATTGGCAGCTATTTTGGGTGCGGTCAGCGGATTGTATGATAAATTCCTGACTTCTCGTTTAGAACCTATGGCAGTACAAGCTTGGTACAATGTCTACCAGGTTTTTATCATGTGTCCCGTACTTTTGTTATTGTGGTGGCCTCGGCGTGCTGCACAGCCTTTCCGATGGGATTGGTGCATTGTGGGCATCTCTGTTTTTCTGTGTGCGGCCGATTTTGTCTATTTTTATGCCCTCAGTCTTGATGGCTCGTTAGTGTCTGTGGTTTCCATGGTGCGCCGGGGCAGTGTGATTGTTTCTTTCTTGTTTGGTGCGATGGTTTTCCAGGAAAAGAATTTGCGTGGAAAGGCTGTTGATTTGGCATTGGTTCTGTTGGGTATGCTATGCCTCTATCTGGGCAGCCGTTAATCTTTCTCTTTTATATTGGGCCTGTCGTTTAAAAATCGCTTTCTGTCAGAGTGAAGCGAAGTCGAAACATCTCCCTACTACTTTTCATGCACATAGTGGGATCGATACCCCCTCTTACCTTCCCCGTTTTGGCGGGGGAGGACAGCGCTTGGGATGACAGGAAGAAGGAATTTTAAACAGACTTTTAGTTTAGTAGATTGGAAAGTCTGTTGGTCGACAAGTATGTATCCCTTTGGGGAAGGTATAAATAAATATCTTGTCGCGCTTGCTTGTTTCGCACTTTATCCCCATCTTTGCGTCGCAATTTTTTAGAAGACCGATATGAAAAGACTGATTTCCGTCCTCTCTCTGTTCGCTGTACTTGCTGTTGCTTCAGCGCAAGAGGCTCGCACGTTGTTCGTCCACATGCCCGATTCTATTCTTCCTTTGCTGACTCCTGTCAATAGAGCCGATTGCATAGATTTTCTGGACAGCCGGATGCGTGCTGTGGTAACCAATCGTTTGGGGGGAAAATCAGAGATGCTCACTCTGAAGTCGGATTATATCCGTTTACAAATGACACCTAAAAGCACATGGCAAATGCGTTTGTTGTCATTGACAGATTCTACACAAGTCATTTGTACTGTTAGCACAGTCTATGGCCCAGCCCCTGATTGTACTGTCCGCTTTTATGACACTCGCTGGCATTCTCTGCCTACGGCTTCTTACTTGCCTGTCCTTCCACAAGTAGAAGATTTTTTGCTTCCCATACCGGATTCAATTTGTAATTACCGTCTGCGTGACATACGTCGTCAGGCTGATTTGCGTTTGCTTGATGCGACTCTCACTGCCACGGGCGACAGCCTCGTGTTCCGTCTGGGCACACCATCTTATATGGAACACGAAGCGGCAGAAGAACTTAAACCGTTCCTCCGCCGCTCCATACCTTACTTATGGCGTGATGGACAATTTCAACCTATGCTCGGGCAATAAACCTATTTCACTTTAATCCGGTCAAAACCTTCGCCATAGACACCTATCACGGCGCTTTGTGATACAAATGCTTTCGGGTCTATGTCTTTAATCAGGCGGAAAATAATGGTTGATTCGCGCTTCTTGGCCAATACAAACAACATCTTGATTTCGCGGCCTGTATAGAATCCGGACGCGTTGATCACCGTCACGCCCCGATGAGGGTATTGGTTGATGTGCTTCCCTATTTCTTCATATTTTTCACTGATGATGAAAAACTGTACAGACTGACGGGCACTGTTCACAACCTGGTCCAATACAAAACTTGAGATGAACAGGGTCACATATCCATAGACAACTTTTTCCCAGTCGTGCAATACCAGATAACTGGACGTAATGATGGTCAAATCCATGATGCGCATCACTTGTCCCAGCGTTATGTCCCGATACTTATGCACCACGGCAGCAATGATGTCTGTTCCTCCTGTGCTGCCGTTGTTTGAAAACGCAATGCCGATGCCCGTTCCACAAAATGATGCTCCCAATACACAAGCCATGAAAGGCTGGTCGTCCAACAGGTGCACATCTTTGGTTATTTCCTGGATAATGGCCAAGAATGTCGACAGGGTAAATACAGCAAATACAGTCTTGATACTGAACTTCCATCCCAACTGCCAGATGGATACGATGAGCAGCACGACGTTGACACCCAGGTAGACATATTGCACGGGCAGTCCTATGGCAAAATAGACAATAGAAGCGATGCCCGGCACGCCACTGGCTGTGATGTCTTGTGGCAGCAGAAACAATGTCCATCCGATGCCATACAGCACCATGCCTAAGGCAATCATCAGATAATCCCGCGCTTCGCGCATGGCATTAAACCGTAAAGGCGGGATGACAGCAGGAGTTTTCATGCCTTTAGTTTCAAGCCGTCTCTGAAAGCATTGCCTACTTTTTCACCTATTGCCAGGTAAGCGTTGTGTACGGGGTCAAACGTCAAGGCATGCAATTTATCCGGGTCTATCTTGCCCTGTTCATCCAGAATACATTCATCGGCTGATACATTGACGATGCGGCCAACCAAGTGGCACGTGTCTGCATCGTATGAAATCAGCTCACATTCTACGGCCATTGGCAATTCTTCGATAAGAGGAGCATTGACAAATTCAGATTTCACTGCATGGAAACCTGCTTTGGCAAATTTCGCTGCTTCTTTATTGCCCGACACGATGCCTACGTAGTCACAAGCCACCAGTTGTTCTACGGTTCCCATGCTGACGGTAAAGGCACGTGTAGCCAGCAAGTTTTTCACTGTCTTATGGCCTGCACTGAGACACAGATTGATTTGGTCATCATAATCGATGCCGCCCCAGGCTGCATTCATTGCATTGGGTTGTCCTTCTTCATCAAATGTCCCTACTATAAAAACCGGTTGCGGGTATGTCCACGGTTTGGCTCCAAAATTCTTTCTCATAGACTTAAATTTTTTTTGAGTGGTTTTAAAAAAAGCATCCACAAGGGATGCTTTTCCTTTTTAGTTGTCAGTATGCCTGTTTTAGATAGACAATTCACGAAGTACGTTCACCAATTCTTTCTTGATAGGTTTATCTTTCTTGATAGCCTTGATGAAAGGTACGTACACCACCTCGTCGTGGTCGATACCAATCATCACGTTGCGCTGTCCTTCCATGATAGCGTCGATGGCTGCGGCACCCAGGCGGCTGGCCAGGATACGGTCGTGTGCCGTCGGACTTCCGCCGCGTTGCAAGTGTCCCAGAATTGTTACACGTACGTCATATTGCGGGTATTCATTCTTCACGCGTTCGGCATAGTGCATGGCACCACCTGTCAGTTCACTTTCTGCTACCAATACGATGCTGCTGTTTTTCGACTTGCGGAAACCATTTTTGATAAATTCTTCCAATTGGTCAACTTCCGTGCTGAACTCGGGGATAATGGCTGCTTCCGCGCCGGAAGCGATAGCCCCGTTCAAGGCCAGGAAACCGGCATCGCGGCCCATTACCTCGACGAAGAACAGGCGTTCGTGCGACGTGGCTGTGTCGCGAATCTTGTCTACGGCATCCAGAATCGTGTTCAGTGCCGTGTCATATCCGATGGTCGTATCGGTACCATAGAGGTCGTTGTCGATGGTGCCGGGCAAACCGATGCAAGGCACGTCGAACTCTTCGGCAAAGATACGTGCGCCTGTCAGCGAACCGTCTCCACCAATGATGACCAATGCATCGATACCTTCTTTTTTCATGTTTTCGTAAGCTACCTGCCGACCTTCGGGCGTACAGAACTCCTTGCAACGGGCTGTTTTCAGGATGGTTCCGCCCAGTTGAATGATGTTGCTTACATTCTGGCTTTTAAATTCCTTGATTTCTCCTGTCACCAACCCTTTATAACCTCTGTATATGCCTTTTACGCCAAGCCCGTTGTAGATGGCTGCACGTGTCACGGCGCGGATGGCGGCGTTCATGCCGGGAGCATCACCTCCCGACGTCAAAATACCTATGCATTTAACTGCTCCCATGATGTATTTATTTTAGAATTAGTTATTATCCTTCGGTCGATTTGTTTTTCCGACCCTGCAAAGATACGAAAAAGCTAAAGTCACCTACTATTATTTTACATTAAAATGTTATTTCAGCCTCATTCTTGTGTGCTCTTGAAAGGAGAGACTTGTGTCCTATTATTCCTTTGGGGCATGGAAAGCGTGGATGGCCTGCGAAATCTCTTCCATCAGCCATTTAGGGGTCGATGTGGCACCGCACACACCTATGGATTCTGCACCGTCCAATAGAGAGTTATCTATCTCTGTGGCACTGTCAATCAGGTGCGAGTTGGGATTCACTTTCAGACATTCGCTGAACAGCATCTTGCCATTGGAGCTTTTCTTGCCGCTGACGAAGAAAATCAAGTCGTGTGAGGCCGCAAACTCGCGGATGTTTGGAATCCGGTTGGCCACTTGCCTGCAGATGGTGTCATAATATTGGAATGTCACCCCTGGTGCTATGTGTTCCCGGATATATTCCACAATCTCGCGGAACTCATGCAGGGACTTTGTGGTCTGCGAATACAGCCGTATGCTTTTGTTGAAATCCAGTTGCTTGGTCTCCTCCAGGCTTTCTATCACGATGGCATGTCCTGCCGTCTGGCCTACCAGTCCCAGCACTTCGGCATGTCCGCTTTTCCCGTAGATGACGATTTGCTTCTCCGGGTCATCGTCGCGGTTGTATTCTTGTTTGATACGTTTTTGCAGTTGCAGCACCACAGGGCAGGTGGCATCTATGATTTCGATGTTGTTCCTTTGTGCGGTCTCATACGTTTCGGGCGGCTCACCGTGTGCCCTGAGCAGCACTTTGGCATTGTGCAGGCGGCCGAACTCTTCGTGGTTGATGGTCACTAACCCCATTGCCTTCAGGCGTTCCACTTCGCGGCTGTTGTGCACAATGTCTCCCAGGCAATAGAGTGTTCCGCCTTTTGCCAGTTCTTCTTCTGCTTTGCGGATGGCGTTTACCACGCCGAAGCAAAAGCCCGAACCTTTGTCTATTTCTATTTTTACATTTGCCATACTGTTTTCCCGGTCTGATTCTTTTTGTTTTCCTGCCATCTTTATACCAAATTCGTTTCTCCTCCCTACCTGCTCCCTACCTCGTCCTTGTGTATAGACAGGGACGAGGTAGGGAGCAGGTAGGAATTGGAAGCCTGTTTGCTACGTCACGATAATTCGCATGCCCGGCGATATTGCTCTATCAGCCATGCCTTTTGTTCGGCTATGGTCAGATGGCTGTTGTCCAGCAGCAGGGCATCGTCGGCACGGCGCAGGGGACTGACGGCGCGGTGTTGGTCAATGTCGTCGCGCTGTTTCACGTTGGCCAGTATGTCTTCGTAGTCGGCCGGTTGCCCCTTGGCTTTCAGTTCGTCGTAGCGGCGTTGAGCACGAATCTCCGGCGAGGCGGTGACGAACACCTTCAGTTCTGCATCGGGGAAGACCGTAGTGCCGATGTCCCGTCCGTCCATTACGATGCCTTTTTCACGCCCCATCTGTTGCTGCTGAGCCACGAGGGCTTGCCTCACGAAAGGCAGGGCGGCCACGGGGCTGACGTGTGCCGATACTTCCATGCTACGGATGCGGTTTTCTACGTTGACATCGTTCAGGTAAGTGTCCGGCCTTCCCGTTTCCGGGTTCAGGCGGAAAGAGATGCGGATGTTTCCCATTTCCTGTTCCAGCCGTTCGGTGTCAATATTGTCTCCTGTGAACAGTCCGTTGTCCAGACAGAAGAGGGTGACGGCGCGGTACATGGCACCGCTGTCGATGTAGATGTAGCCTATTTCGCGCGCCAAATCTTTGGCCATAGTGCTTTTCCCGCAGGAGGAGAAGCCGTCGATTGCAATGGTTATCTTTTTCATGTGCTGAAATTTTTGTCAAAGGTACGGATTATCTTCCAATAATCTATCTCGGCGGGCAAAATCTATGAGGCTGTATCCAAATGAACTATCCTGTATCCTTTTGCGCTGTCATCCTGAACGAAGTGAAGAATCTCCTGCTTGCTTGGAGGGCTGGGAGATGCTTCACATACGTTCAGCCCGACAGACTATACCTCAATGAAATATTCAAAAGAGGTTTTGAGCGAAACTAATGATAGCGTTTCTCTTTTTTGAGGTGCCCTCATAGCGCTACCCTCAGGAAGGCAAGGGCCTATGTCCTTTTCCGATAGGTCAGGGCGGCTACGAGGCAAAGCAATCCCGCAAAGGCGGACAAGGCCGTGTAGGGCACCCAAAGGTCGGCCAAGGTAGCCCCTTTCAGGTAGACCGAACGCATGATTTCGATGAAATAGCGGGGCGGGATGGCGTAGGTGATGTACTGTGCCCATTGGGGCATGGAAGCGATGGGGGTGAACAGACCACCCATGAGCTGGAAGATGACGATGAAGGCGAACATCTGGAAGATGCTTTGCAGGATGGTGGATGAGCGGTTGGCGATGGACACACCGAGGCCGGACATGACGAGGCTGAACAGGATGGCTGCCAGATAGATGTTGAAGATATTCCCTTCCGGCACTAAGCCGTAAATCAGCCAGCCGATGAGCATTCCCACCGTGACGACCAAGATGCCTACAACCCAGTAGGGAATCAGTTTCGACAAGATAAATTCCAGCCTCCCCACCGGCGTGACGTTCATGGCCTCTATAGTCCCTGTTTCTTTCTCGCTGACCAAGTTGAGGGTGGGCAGGAAGCCGCAGATGATGATGAGCAACACGACCATGAGGGCGGGTATCATGTAGTTGCGGAAGTTGAGCGTAGGGTTGTAGAGGTTCACCGTGCTGTTCGCTGTCGCTTGGGGCAGGCTGATACCGGCTTCCGACTGCCATTGCGCAAGAGTGTGGGCTATGGACAGCGTGGCATATTGCGCCCCCAATGTTCCTTTAGTGGCGTTTACTCCGTTGGCCCTCAAGTCCAGCTTCGGCCTTCCGCCGTTGGCCAAGTCCTTCGAGTAATCTTTCGGAATGGTGACCAGCACATCCGCCTCGCCTGTTTCTATCTGCCGGAAGGCTTCGTCGTAACTGGAGTGGCAGCCCGTCACCGACAGGTATTCGGAGGCATCCATGTCGGCTATCAGGCGCCGTGACAATACCGTGTGGTCGTTGTCCACTACAGCCACGCCCACATCTTTCACGTCGAGTGTAGCCACCAACGGAATGATGGACATGACCAGAATGGGCATGACAAAAGACACATACCGTATAAGGGGGTTGCGCTTGATTTGCGTAACTTCTTTCCAGAGCAATATTTTCAAAGTCTTTGCGTTCATAGTGCGTTCATTGTTTCGTGTTAAACTTCTTGATGGCCAAGGCCAGCACAACCGTTGTCATGCCCGACAAGACCAGCACTTCGGTCAGGACGTAGCCGACGGGAAGCTGCTGGATCATCAGGACACGCATGGCAGAGATGTACCAGCGGGCCGGGATGATGCACGAGAACCATTGCAGGACTAAAGGCATGTTTTCCACCGGAAAAATCATGCCGGACAGCAGGACGACCGGAATCATAAACATCACGCCGGAAACCAACAGGGCGGAGACCTGCGTGGCAGCTATCGTGGATATAAGCAGCCCCAAGGCCAGCGCCAAGATGATGTAAAGGATGCTGAGCCATACGACATGTATGATGCCTGTGGAGAAGGGAAGCTCCAGCACGGTATAGCCCAGCAGCAGGATCAATACCAGTATGAGGCACGACAACAGGAAATAGGGCACCAATTTGCCTAAGATAATTGTCCGTGGACGCACGGGAGATACCAGCAGCAGGTTCATGGTTCCCGTCTCCTTCTCGCTGACAATCGAGACAGAGGTCATCATGGCGCAAATCAGTATGAATATCATGCCCATGATGCCGGGGACGAAGTGGTATGCACTTTTCAGTTGCGGGTTGTAGAGCGTGTTGGTCACGACGGGCACGTTGGTTCCTTGGCCCATGACGCTCTCGATATAGGCTGTAGCAGTCTGTGCCAAGGTGGTGTTGGAAGCATCCACAATGACTTGGTGCGTCAACTTCCCGTCTTCCACACGGAAGATGACGGCGGCATCCGCTTTCCCTTTCCGCAAGAGATTCTCCACCTCGTGGTAGGGCACCATGCCTTCGAACGTGAAATAGGAGTTGGCGCGGAAACGGTCTATCATCTGCCGGGTCTCGTCGGTGTGTTGTTCTGCCACGGCCACAACCCGTACGTTATTGACCTCGGTAGATATGGCGAACCCGAACAACAACAGCAGCACGGCAGGTATGACCAGCACCACCAGGGTGGTGCGGGAGTCGCGCAGGAGGTGCAGCACCTCTTTCTTGATGAGTGATTGGAATATCGACATTTTTTTAATAAAGAATTAAGTAATGAATGATGAAGAATGAAAAACCGGGCATGGGGATAAAGAAGGGAGGAATATGCGGTAGCTGCTTTCCGGTGCCTCTCTATTCCGAGTGTTTTATTCTTCCTGAAATTAGTCTCCTCCTCTTTGGGCATCCTGGGCTACGATTCTGAACACCTCGTCCATCGTCTCGGCCTGGTATTGCTGTTTCAGCCTTGCCGGGCTGTCCAACGCCTTGATGCACCCGTCCACCATGATGGAGATGCGGTGGCAATATTCCGCCTCGTCCAGGTAGTGAGTGGTCACGAAGACGGTCATGCCTTCCGACGAAGCCCGGTAAATCATTTCCCAGAATTTGCGCCGGGTAGCGGGGTCAACACCTCCTGTGGGTTCGTCTAAGAAAACGATGTCCGGTTCATGCAGGGTAGCGGCGGTGAACGCGAGCTTCTGTTTCCATCCGAGGGGAATTTCCTTGACCATGACATTCCGCATGTTCTCCATGCCCAATGCCCGGAAAGCCGCATCGGTCTTTTCCTTTATTTGGGAGGATGACATGCCATAGATGGTAGCGAAAAGTTTCAGGTTCTCCCACACGGTCAGGTTTTCGTATAGCGAGAATTTCTGGCTCATATAGCCGATGTGGCGCTTGATTTCCTCCGCCTGGCTGAGGATGTCGTATCCGGCCACGGTGCCACTGCCGGACGTGGGATAGCTGAGTCCGCACAACATACGCATGGCGGTGGTCTTGCCTGCGCCGTTAGCCCCCAAGAATCCGAATATCTCGCCTCTCCGCACCTGGAGGGTGATGTGATCCACGGCGGTGAAGTCTCCGAATTTCTTGGTCAGGTCTTTTATCGAAATGACGGTTTCTTTATTTTTCAAGGTCATTGTCTGGTTCATCATGCTTGGCTAATTTTATAAACAAGTCCTCAATATTTCCTCGGGCCGGATATATCCTGGCATCTGCCAGTCCGTCTCGGCGGAGTTTGGCGACCGCGGCATCAGGATTAAAGTTGTCGCGGGCTACTACGTGCAGTGTGGCTCCGAAGGTGTAGCAATCCTCCACGTCCGGCAGAGCACGCAAAGCTTTGAGCAACGGGTACATGTCTGCGGCCGATGCGTTGTACAGGTTCTTGTCCATACCTTCGATCAACCTGGCCGGGGTGTTCACGTCGAGGATTCTCCCTTTGTTCATCAGGGCAATCTGCCCGCAACGCTCGGCCTCATCCATGTAGGAAGTGGAGACGAGAATCGTGATGCCTTGTTCTTTCAAGGTGGTCAGCATGTTCCAAAACTCACTTCTCGACACAGCATCCACACCGGTGGTAGGCTCGTCTAAAAGCAGCACTTTGGGCCGGTGTATCAACGCGCAAGCAAGGGCCAGTTTCTGCTTCATGCCGCCCGACAAAGCTCCTGCCCTGCGGTTGGGGAATTTCTCCAACTGAGCAAATATCGGAGCTATCAGGTCGAAATTGTCCTCTACGCGCACACCGAACAGCGAGGCGAAAAAGTGCAGGTTCTCGCGGACGGTGAGGTCGGGATAGAGGGAGAATTTCTCCGGCATGTAGCCGATTTCGGTGCGCAGTTGCCGGAAATCCTTTACCACGTCCAGTCCCGCCACGGTGACCGAGCCTTCATCAGGCGTCAGCAGGGTAGTCAGTATTTGGTACAACGTGGATTTGCCCGCGCCGTCCGGCCCGATGAGGCCGAACAGGGAGCCTTCGGCGATGGAGAGTGTCACAGAGTCGAGGGCCGTCAACTTCCCGTACCGTTTCGTGAGTCTTTGGATGTCTATGATGTTTCTCATAAGCGTATGGATAGTTCATTTGCCATAACCAACGTCCATGCTTCCGGTTGTTCCGGGCTGTCCTTTGCAGTGAAAGGCATTTCCTTGGTGTTGCAGAAGGATGGAATCCGCACTGCCTTTCCCGGAAATCCGTGGCATGGGGGCTATTCTTCGTCACTGTGGAGGGAAGCTTCTTCCATTTGGCCTATGCGCACCTCTCCGTATTGGCCGAGTTTCAACCTGCCGTCATTCTTCACTGCAACCTTTACGGCATAGACCAAGTTGGCCCTTGAGTCTTGCGTCTGGATGGATTTGGGGGTAAACTCGCTTTCCTGCGCTATCCATGTGATGCGGCCCGGATATTCATACCGTTCGTCTCCGCCGAAATCGGCAATCACGGTTACCGCTTGTCCAATGTGGATGTGGGCCAGTTGCGAGGCCGTGAAGTAACTCCGCAGGTAGATTCCGTCCAAGTTGGCCATTTTGAAGAGAGGACGTCCCGGAGTGGCATATTCGCCTTGTTCAGCATATTTCTCCAAGACTGTTCCGGTGGTCGGGGCCGTGATGCGGCTCTTACGTATCTGCTCTTCGACCTGTTCCTTCTGGTATTGCAAGGCCAAGGCACTTTCGGTGATGGAGGAGCGGTTTTTGTCGAGGGTAGATAGCAGGCCTTCCAGTTGCCCGCGCAAGGTGTTTAGCTGCGCCCTCGCGTCATCGCTTTGTTTGGGAGTGGCCGCACCGTCGGACAGCAGACGGGCGATGCGTGCACATTCGTTTTGCTGGTGGGCAATCTGCGACCTCAACGCTGCCGCTTGGGCTGCAATGTCGGGCGATGACTTTTCGGCAGAGCGTTGTTGACTCCAGAACTGTTGCCGTTGGAGCGACAGCAGGGTCGTGTCTACTAAGCCGACCGTTTGTCCGGCCATCAGGCTGTCTCCTTCTTCTATGCCGAATGTCACGAGCTTGCCTCCTGTTTCGGCAGATACAGTCACGGTATTGGCCTCGAAGATGCCGGTAGCATCATACTTGTCTCTGTCTTGGCAGGCAGCCAATGCGAGAAGAGCCACGGAAAATAAGGTTATCTTTTTCATTTGTTCAGAGTATATTTAAGTTGGTAAATGCTTTGAAGAAGTTGGATTTCGTGGTAAGCCGTAGCGAGCCGGGCTTGTTTCTCGTCCGTCAGCTTGGTCAGCAAGGCGGTGGCGTCAATTACTCCGTTGTCCAATTGCGACTCGGCGGCCTTCCGCACATTTTCGCGCAGGGTTACGATTCGGCCATCCTCTTTCATAACAGCTTTCAGTTCATGGATATGATCCAGTTGCGACCGGACTTTCATCCGGGTGTTGAACAGGAATACATCACGTTCCACGGCAATGTTTTCCGATGCAAGGCGGAGTTTCTGCCGGTGGTTTTTCTTGGTGTAAAAAGCTCCGATGTTCCACGAGACTTTTACTCCGGCAAGGAGATTGAAAGACAGGTCGCGGTTCATCATGCTTTCGAAATAATCGAGTCCCGGATAGCCATAGTACGCTTGGGCGAACAGGCCGATTTGGGGCATGATGCTGCTGTTGATGCTTGCGTTTTGGGCATCATTGGCCATCAGCCGTGCTTCGAAATGCTTCAATTCCGGTCGGTCGGGCATCAGGTCTTGGGGTATCGACGTCTCCGGCTTCAACAGCTTCTGCCCGGCAAGGCTCTTCCCGATGAATATTTCAAGCACTTTGCGGTAGCTTTCTGCTGTGCTTTCTGCTTGGGTGAGCTGTTGGGCAGTGTTGAGACATTGTGCTTCCACCATGTCCGCATCGCTTTGCAGAGCGGTGCCGTTTTTCTGCATGGCCCGCAGCTTGTCGAGATTGCTTTGGAGTAATCCCTGCATGTTCCGGGTTTGCTTGACTTGTTCTTCAATCAGCAATATCCCGAAATACAAATTCTCTACTCTTTCCCGGATCGCATAAAGCTGCACTTCCAGTGCCGCCTGGCGTTCTGCATCTTCGGCATGTTCAATCTTCCGCCGGGATTGGGCTGCTCCCCCATCCCAGATGTTCTGGCTGATGTCCGCTCCGATTTTATATTGCCATTCATTCAGGCCGGAGACAGGGGTACCGGTTTGGCTGATGAGCCGTGCCAAGGATTGTGGGAAGGAAGGAGTTTCATTCTGCACGGTGCCTTGCCCGTACAGGCTGATTTGCGGGAGCCAGCTTTTGTTGATGTCTGACAGGTTCACCTCTTTGGTCTGGGTCAGCAAATCGTATTTCCGGATGAGCGGATAGTTGTCTTGTGCCAACGCGACACATTCTTCTAACGTCATCTGGGCAGAAAGATGGGTTCCCGCCCAGAGTGATAATACCAAAAGAAAATATAGTTTCAACATAGTCAATGGATTTTTAGTTTCCTCAAAACAGTTTCCACGTTCTCTTTCTTGCGCAAAGCCAGAAACTCGTCATAACTTTCATAATAATCTCCTATTGCTCCTTGGATAATCGGGGCTGCCATAAAGGGGAAAACATTGAGCGACACGATGTCTATCAGTATCATTCGGGCATCTACAGGGCGGCAAAGCCCTTGGGCAGCGTATTCGTCAATCTCATGCTGTAGGCTATTCAAGAGGTTGCTGACGATATGCAATGTATTCTGCTTCATAAGCTCGACATGTTCCGGTCGGGTGAGTACCTCGTTTACAATAAACCGCGGCAGGTCTCTGTTGGCCGAGATGAAATCGAAATGTCGCTCTACTCCTTGGCGGATTCTGTCTTCCAAAGACAGATGATTATCGCCTATGGCACTCAGGATAATGTCGCCTAACATGTTGATTTTCTCTGCTAAAATCCGTTCGAAGAGTTTATCCTTTGTACGAAAATAGTAGTGCAGCATGGCGTGAGTCACACCGGCAGCTTCTGCAATGGAAGCTGTTCTTGCTCCAATATATCCTTTTTCAAAGAATTCTTTTTCAGCCGCTTGAAGAATCCTTGTTTCTGTGTCTCGTGACTGGTTCTGCTCTTTATCCATCTTGTATAACATTTTAGTTTGACTAATTTGATTAACAAACTTGTTAGTGCAAAGATATAGCTTTTTCCGATACATAAGTTATGGCGGAAAGCGGTTTTACTTAGATTAAGATTTATTTAACGAATATTTAT
>DXCK01000021.1 GCA_019116045.1 Candidatus Bacteroides merdipullorum
GGACAGGTGGAGCCCGGTTGCGAGATTGTGGTGCCGAACAAGAAAAAGAAGAACGGTGTCCTTCTGTCCAACATCCTGGGTTATGCCACTTCTTTCGCCTCGTTGGGAACGATGGCTGCTTCGATAGCCAACCTGGTCAAGTAGGCGGGCCGGATACGGATTATATAGCATAAAGTGGAAAAGCCGGAGATGCGTATGCGTCTCCGGCTTTTTTGTTGCCCGTCTGGGGGAGGGGTTCTTGTGTGTTTACAAGTCTTTTTCCTGCGCCTTGGCTTCTTCCCAGAGCTTGTCCATCTCGGCCAGAGACATGTCGTGCAGGTTTTTGCCTTCCTTGATGGAGTGCGCTTCCACGTAGTTGAAGCGGCGGATGAACTTTTGGTTGGTGCGCTCCAGCGCGTTGTCGGGGTTGATTTTGTAGAGGCGGGCGGCGTTGATGAGGCTGAACAGCACGTCGCCAAATTCGGCTTCGGCCTTCTCCTTGTCCATGTGGGCCACCTCGGTCTGGAACTCTTGTATCTCTTCCTTTACCTTGTCCCATACCTGTTCGCGCTCTTCCCAGTCGAAGCCCACGTTGCGTGCCTTGTCTTGTATGCGGTAGGCTTTGATGAGCGAGGGCAGGGCGGCGGGCACTCCGCTCAGCACGGTCTTGTTTCCGCCTTTTTCTTTCAGTTTCAGTTGTTCCCAGTTCTCAGACACTTGTCCGGCGGTTTCGGCCTTGACGTCGCCAAAGACGTGCGGGTGGCGAAAGATAAGTTTGTCACACAGTCGGTCACAGACATCTTTCATGTCGAAGTCGCCCGTTTCGCTACCTATTTTGGCATAAAAGGCTACGTGGAGCAGTACGTCACCCAGTTCTTTGCAGATGTCTGTCTTGTCATCGCGCATCAGGGCGTCGCACAGCTCATAGGTTTCTTCAATGGTGTTGGGCCGCAGGCTCTCGTTGGTCTGTTTGCGGTCCCAGGGACATTTCTCGCGCAGTTCGTCGAGAATATCGAGGAAGCGTCCGAAGGCTTCCATTTGTTCTTGTCGGGTGTGTAGCATGTCTTTTCAATTAATTTGGTGCAAATGTACGGAAAATACGATTTCGTTTCTTATTTTACTGAATAAAGTGTTGGCCTGATATGCGTAGTTTAGGGCAGAGGGATTGATTTTGTGTATGGAGTTGTATGGTCGCTGGAGAGCAGGTGCAGAGGGTGTCTGACATCACGCGTGATGCACAAAAATCCGGGCTACGGAGTATCACATAAAGCGATTTTCCCATCCCTTGACGCTTTGCCGGATATTCCGTACCTTTGCGGGGACTAAACCAATTTATGACTGACTGATTATGAAAGTGCTCTTAGTGAACGGCGGCCCGCACAAGACGGGTTGCACCTATACGGCGTTGGAAGAAGTGGCCTCGACACTGCGCGAGGCGGGCGTGGAGACGGAAATCGTGTGGTTGGGCGTGAAGCCCCTGGCCGGGTGTATCGGTTGCGGCAGTTGTGCGGAGAAGAAAGCCTGCTTCCGCGATGATGTGGTGAATGAGTTTCTGGACAAGGCGGCAGAAACAGACGGATTCGTGTTTGGCTCGCCCGTGCATTTTGCTTCGGCCAGCGGGGCCATCACTTCGTTCATGGACCGTGCCTTCTATGCGGGCAACCGCCGGGGCGTGTTTGCCGGGAAGCCGGCTGCGGCCATTGCCAGCTGTCGGCGCGGAGGTGCTACGGCCACCTTCGACCAACTGAACAAATACTTCACCATCAGCTCCATGCCTGTAGTATCCTCGCAATACTGGAACATGGTGCACGGCAATACGCCCGATGAGGTACGCCAGGACCTCGAAGGCCTGCAGACCATGCGCACGTTGGGACGCAACATGGCGTGGCTCCTGCGCTGCATCGAGGCGGGACGTCAGGCGGGCATCGACTTTCCCCGCGGGGCGGAGGAACCGTTGCGCACGAACTTTATCCGCTGAGTATTCTCTGTAAGGTAAGGGCAAAAAAACCGGAAGCTCGCCCGATGGCGGGGTTTCCGGTTCTTTTATGACTGTTGACGGAGTCAGTTGGCGTGGCGTCGTTCTTCCTTCTTGTCTTTTATGTAGAAATAAAGGAAGCCTGTGATGGCTATCAGCATGATGGTGCCGCACATGATGAGAAAGCCAATTTCATTGTTGCTCATATATTTCATTCCTCCTTTTGTTTGTCCCGTATGAGCCATAGGCCCAGACCGACGGTAGCTGTTACGATAATTCCGGCGATGACGTACATCCATATTTCACCCATACCGCTGAAGGCTGTCGAAATAATAACAGCCGTCAGTACGTACTTGGCTACGTCCATCAACCATTTGCCAATTTCTTTTCTTATTACGCAAAGATACGGTTATTTGCCGGACAATCCATGCGGAACGGTTCAGAATTCCACCGTCGGTGCCGTCTCCGCTCCGGCTTGGGCCTCGAAGTAGGCGCGCTTCTCGAAGCCGAACAGTCCGGCCAGGATGTTCTTGGGGAAGCGGCGGATGGCGGTGTTGAACTCGCGTGCCGTGTCGTTGAAGTTCTTGCGTGCCACGTTGATGCGGTTCTCCGTGCCTTCCAGTTGGGCTTGCAGTTCCAGAAAATTCTGGTTGGCTTTCAGGTCGGGATAGTTCTCGGTGATGGCCAGCAGTTTGCCCAGGGCGGTGGCCAGTTGGCCTTGTG
>DXCK01000022.1 GCA_019116045.1 Candidatus Bacteroides merdipullorum
TTATACCTCTCTTTTTAGGATATTTTTTCCCCGCAGACCACTACCTTTAAATTCTCTTTGCACAAATATTTCTGCGCCAAACTACTCAGTTCATCGGCAGTGACTGTATTAATGGCTTCAGGAATAGCTGACAAATAAGACTTCTCTAGGCCTGAAACATGGATAAATATCCACGCATCAGACAAAGAAAAGACAGACTCGTAACTCCGGCACATTTCGCCCAACATATAATTACGTACCCGCTCCAACTCGTCAGCCCATACTACTTCTGTGCGCAAACGGTCTATCTCGGCATAAACCTCTTCGACCAAAGTATGAACATTTTCGCAAGCCGTATCGGCTGCAATGGTCAACACGCCTTCTCCGGGATAGGGAAGCAAACCAGCCGATATGCCGTAAGTAAGTCCTTTCTCCTCGCGAATATTGGACATGAGACGACTGCCAAAATAACCTCCGAACAAGGTGATAAGTACACGCAACTTCAGATAATCCGGGTGATTTTGGTTCAGAGAAAGCATCCCCATACGCACCGCACTCTGCACAGCCCCTTTCCGTTCTATGAAAAAAGACTTTTCCGAGCTAACGACAGGCTGATAATGAACCCGCCCCGCAGGAGCATCTCCACTTCCGAAAGCCACCCGTCCGAAATGCTCTTCGACAAGGCGAAGACAATGATCGTCCACTCGTCCGGCCAAGTAGATAGAACAATTGGCTGAATGATAATAACGCTCATAAAAACTCTGCAACACGTCGGGCGATATTCGCCGGTAGTCCTCTTCTTGCAATAAATGGCCGGCCGGATGCTCGCCACCATAAAGAAGATTCATCAAGCGGCGAAGAGCCAGATACTCGGTCTTTGATGAGTTGACCAGAAACTGGCGGACATTTGTTTCTAAGACAATGCCCAGTTCTTTCTGTGGGAAAAGCGGCTCCTTGACGACAGACTCCAGCACTTCCAGCGTCTGAGGCAGGTATTTGCCCAAAGAATAAAGCGTGAGATAGGTATATTCGGCTGCACAAGCCAGCTCCAACCAGGCGCCGTAATAATCTAAACGTTCGGCCACCTGATCGGAAGAAAAACGCCGTGTACCCTCACGCAGCATGCGATTAGTAAACAAAGCCTGCAACGGCTGCTCCTGATGCCAACGTCCACCTCCGAACAACAGGTCGATGCGTACGACATCACTCTCATCTGCATTGAATGTATAAACGGGTATTCCATTGGAAAGATGGATACAGACAGGCTCGCGCACGGAAAAAGTTTCCGGTTTACGTATGTTTGGAGGAGTAGTTCGGTCTAACATTGCACGCGCTCTTTCAGAAAACGTTCTGCCCGCTCTAAGTCCTGGGGCGTGTCGATGCCGATGGTTTCCACTTGGGTAATGCCCACCTTGATGGTGTAGCCGTTTTCCAGCCAGCGGAGTTGCTCAAGCGACTCGGCCAGTTCGAGAGGCGACTGAGGCAAAGAGGTGATGGCTTTCAGCACCTCCGAGCGATAGGCATAAAGCCCGATATGCTTATAAAAGGTATGGTGCGTGAGCCACTCCGAACGCTGTACGTTGCGCAAATAAGGGATGACCGAGCGGCTAAAATAGAGGGCATTCATCTGCGCATCAACCACGACCTTGGGTGAATTGGGGTTCTCCAGCGCCTCCAACCCATCTGTGGGGGCGAAAGGCTTCACCAATGTGGCAATCTCTGTGGCAGGGTCTTCAAAGCAGGCCTTCACTGTTTCCAACTGCGAAGGCTGTATGAAAGGTTCGTCCCCCTGGATGTTCACTACCACGTCGAAAGGTTGCCCGATGTTTTCAAATGCTTCGCGGCAGCGGTCGGTACCACTCTTGTGATGCACCGAGGTCATCACCACTTGGCCACCAAAGGCACGTACGACATCGGCTATGCGTGTGTCGTCCGTGGCCACCCAAGCATCGTCCAACACGCCTGCCACCTGTTCATACACCCGTTCAATGACTGTTTTTCCGCCCAACATGGCCAAGGGTTTGGCCGGGAAACGCGTGGAAGCGTAACGGGCAGGGATTATTCCTATGTATTTCATGCTACTTCTTCTGTATGCTTCTGTTGTATTTATAATCTATCAAGTTCGCTGAGACCACGCCTCACATAATCGCGCGCCCAGTCGTCAGGTCTGCACACCTGGCCGTCGCAAGCCAACAGGTCGATATCGAGCCTTACGATTTCCTGTCGTTTCTCCTCTTCTTTGCGCCCCGCCTCCCGCTCGATGCCTTTCAAACAGAGGCAGACCTCCTGCCGGGTCAAATCTGACGAAAAGCGGGCCAACTGATTGGAAAACAACATATGACGCCGAAAGAACAACGGCTCGGTCTTTTCTTCTGTTGAGAAACGGATGCCTGGAAAACATTCTGACAACCGCCTGCGGGCAAACGCCAGGTTGGCCTGAGGCTGTTCGTTGCTCCCAATGCAAACCGTATAGACCATATCTCCCTCCTCCTGGATTTACTCGAAAAACTCGTCCAGTCCTTCGACGGGTTCATCGTTCTCGAAGAGGTTTTCAGCCGCCACGACGTCGTCGGCGCAGGGGTCGTAGTCGGGCGGGAGCTGGAAGGTTTCCGTCTCGTCATAACCCAGGCTCTTGTCGGCAAAGACTTTGTTCATGAACTTCGCCCAGATGGGCAGGGCGGTCGAGGCTCCTTGACCGTGGAGCATGGTGTCGAAATGGATATCGCGGTCTTCGCCTCCGAACCAGCATCCGGATACGAGCGAAGGGGTGAAGCCCATGAACCAACCGTCGGAGTTGTTGTTGGTGGTGCCGGTCTTGCCGCCCATATCTGCCTTGACGCCGTAGCGGAAGCGCACGCGCCCGCCGGTGCCCTCGTTGATGACGGCGCGGAGCATGACGAGCATCTTGTAGGCGCTGGAGGCGCTGATGACCTCTTGCATGTCGGGCGAGAAAGTGGCCACGATGTTGCCCTCGCTGTCTTCGATGTGGGTTACGAATAGGGGCGCCACCCGGATGCCCTTGTTGGGGAAGGCGGTGTAGGCGCTGACCATCTCGCCCACGGACACTTCGCAGGGGCCGAGGCAGAGGGAGACGGAGGGGAAGATATCTTGGTTGCGCAGGCCGAAGTTGTGGAGCAGGCGCTTCAGTTCGTAGGGGTTGAGCTTGCTCATCAGATAAGCCGTTATCCAGTTGTCGGAATTGGCCAGGCCCCACTTGAGGGTGACCATCTCGCCCAGGCGTTTCTTATTGGCGTTGCGGGGCGTCCAGGGCTTGCCGTTTTCGTCCATAAGGGTATATTGCACGTGGCGTGCCTCGTCGCAGGGCGAGAAGCCGTTCTCCATGGCAAGGGTGTAGACGTAGGGCTTGACGGTGGAGCCTATCTGACGGCGACCGACCATGGCCATGTCGTACTGGAAGTAGTGGTAGTTGGGGCCGCCGACGTAGGCCTTGACGTGTCCATTGTGGGGGTCCATGGACATGAATCCGGCACGGAGGAAGTATTTGTAGTAGCGGATGGAGTCCATCGGCGTGAGCACGGTGTCTTTGACCTGTGCCTTGTTCTCCCAGGTGAAGACGGACATCTCCTGGGGTGTGTTGAAGGCCTGGCGGATTTCTGCCTCGGTCTTGCCCAGTTTTTTCATGATGCGATAGCGGTCGGACTGGCGCATGGCGCGGTCGAGTATGTCGTCTACCTGCTCTTGCGTGAGGCGGAAGGTGTAGGGTGCTTTCTTGGCTCCTTTCTTCTCGCGGAAGAAGTAGCCCTGCATCTCGCTGAGGTGTTCGGTGACGGCCTCTTCGGCATACTGCTGCATGCGGGAGTCGATGGTGGTGTGTATCTTCAGGCCGTCGGTGTAGAGGTTGTAGGGCTTGCCGTCTTTCTTGTAGTTTTTGTTGCACCAGCCGTAGAGTGGGTTGGTCTCCCAGTCGATGGAGTCTTCGTAGAATTGCTGTTGTTGCCAGCCGCGGTAGTTGGCGCGTTCGGGCTTCTTGGCGGTCATGACTCCGCGCAGGTATTCGCGGAAGTAGGTGGCCAGGCCTTCTTTGTGGTCGACGCGGTTGTAGTGCAATTCGAGGGGCAGGGCTTGGAGGGAGTCGCACTGGGTTTGTGTGAGGTAGCCTGCCTTGCGCATCTGGTCGAGGACGACGTTGCGGCGTCCGCGTGTCTGTTCGCGCCGGCGCAGGGGGTTGTAGAGTGATGGGTTCTTGCACATGCCCACGAGGGTGGCGGCTTCTTCCAGTTTGAGGTCGCGGGGCTGGCAGCCGAAGTAGGTGTGGGCGGCGGTCTTGATGCCGACGGCGTTGTTGAGGAAGTCGAACTTGTTGAGGTACATGGTGAGGATTTCTTCCTTGGTGTAGTAGCGTTCGAGCTTGACGGCGATGACCCATTCGATGGGTTTCTGGAAGAGTCGTTCCATGACGTTGTCGGCGCTGGGCGAATATAGCTGTTTGGAGAGCTGCTGGGTGATGGTGCTGCCTCCGCCGGCGTTCTTCTGCATGAGGATGCCTCGCTTCAGGATGGCGCGGAAGAGGGCTTTGGCGTCGATGCCTGAGTGGCTGGCGAAGCGTACGTCTTCCGTGGCGATGAGGGCGTTGATGAGGTTGGGCGAAAGATCGTTGTAGCCGACGTAGACGCGGTTTTCCTTGCTGTACGAGTAGGTGCCCAGTACCTTGCCGTCGGCCGAGAGGACCTCGGTGGCAAATTTATAGTTGGGGTTCTCCAAATCCTCCACCGGGGGCATGTAGCCAATCCAGCCACGGGAGATGGAGTAGAAGAGCGCCACGCAGGCCAGGACGCACAGGGCCAGGAGCCCCCAGAGGGTCAGTATGATTTTCTTTATCATGGGTACGCAGTTTAATTAACGATGAATGGATGGCGGCATCCGTTTTCGATTTTCACGCCGACAAAGTTACACATTTATATGATATATGCCGACGCTTTCCCGCATTTTTTATTCCCTCATCCCCCGCCGCCCGGCGCCCCGTCACACCTCTCCCCCCACCTTTCCCCGCCTCAGGGCAGGACTTATGTATATAAAGTATCATACTTTAACCATTAAAGTATCATACCTTTTATATTAAAGTATCATACTTTATCTATTAAAGTATCATACCTTATGTGCTAAAGTATCATACTTTATATACATCAGTCCGCCACCGACCCCGGCAAAGGCCGCCACCCAGGCCGGGAGGAACGGCATGTGAGAAAACTTTTTCCCCCACAAATTTCCAAAACACACGGGAAATGTCTATCTTTACGCTCTCGAAAAAGACAATCACACCAACGATATGGAAAACAGAAGCTTAGTCACCATCGCCGAACACAGCAAGGAGAAAATCCTCTACATGCTGGACATGGCCAAGGAATTTGAAGCACGTCCCAACCGCCACCTGCTGGACGGACGCGTCGTGGCCACCCTATTTTTCGAACCCTCCACCCGCACACGCCTCAGCTTCGAGACGGCAGCCAACCGCCTCGGCGCCCGCGTCATCGGGTTCAGCGACCCCAAGGCCACCAGCTCGTCCAAGGGCGAAACGCTGAAAGACACCATCAAGATGGTCAGCAACTACGCCGACATCATCGTCATGCGCCACTACCTCGAAGGAGCCGCACGCTACGCCAGCGAAGTGACCGACGTGCCCATCGTCAACGCAGGCGACGGGGCCAACCAGCACCCCTCGCAGACCATGCTCGACCTCTACTCCATCTACAAGACCCAAGGCACGCTGGAGAACCTCGACATCTGCCTCGTGGGCGACCTGAAGTACGGCCGCACCGTCCACTCACTGCTGATGGCCATGCGGCATTTCAACCCCACCTTCCACTTCATCGCCCCCAAGGAATTACAGATGCCCGAGGAATACAAACTCTACTGCCGCGAGCACGGCATCCGCTTCGAAGAGCACACCGACTTCACCGAAGACACCATCAACCGGGCCGACATCCTCTACATGACCCGCGTGCAGCGCGAACGCTTCACCGACCTGATGGAGTACGAGCGTGTGAAGAACGTCTACATCCTCCGCGCCAAGATGCTCACCCACACCCGCCCCAACCTACGCATCCTCCACCCCCTGCCCCGCGTCAACGAGATTGCCTACGACGTAGACGAAACCCCGCAGGCATACTACTTCCAGCAGGCACAGAACGGATTGTATGCCCGCCAGGCCATCCTGTGCGACGTGCTCGGCATCACGCTGGACGACGTGCGGCGCGACACCCCTATTCAGTAAACAAGACCAGACAAGACATCAGGCAACAAGGCCAACCTCGTAGCCTCGTCGACTTGTCACCTCGTCAACTAAAAAGATTCAATTATGAACGACAAAAAAGAACTACAGGTAGCCGCGCTGGAGAACGGCACCGTCATCGACCACATACCCTCCGAAAAGCTCTTCACCGTAGTATCCCTCCTCGGCCTGGAACACATGAGCAACAACATCACCATCGGCTTCAACCTCCAGAGCAAGAAACTGGGCAAAAAAGGCATCATCAAGATTGCCGACAAGTTCTTCACCGACGACGAGATCAACCGCATCGCCGTCGTGGCCCCCAACGTCAAGCTGAACATCATCCGCAACTACGAGGTGGTGGAAAAACGCGAACTCACCCTGCCCGACGAACTCATCGGCATCGTCAAGTGCGCCAACCCCCAGTGCATCACCAACAACGAGCCCATGCCCACACGCTTCCACGTCATCGACAAAGACAAGTGCGTCATCCGGTGCCACTATTGTGAGAAAGAACAGGAGAGGAAGGACATCACGCTGCTATGAAACAAGACTGGAAACCCGGCACCATGATATACCCCCTGCCCGCCGTCCTGGTGAGCTGTGGGAGCACGCCCGACGAATATAACCTTCTGACCGTGGCATGGACGGGCACATTGTGCACCAACCCGCCGATGTGCTACATCTCCGTACGCCCCGAGCGCCACTCCTACGACATCATCCGCCGCCACATGGAGTTCGTCATCAACCTCACCACCACCAGCATGGCCCGCGCCACCGACTGGTGCGGCGTACGCTCCGGACGCGACTACAACAAGTTCAGCGAGATGGGTCTCACCCCCGGCCGGTGCACCGTGGTCAGTGCACCCCTGGTGGAAGAATCGCCCCTGTGCATCGAATGCCGCGTCAAGGAAATCCTCTCGCTGGGCTCGCACGACTTGTTCATTGCTGACGTGGTCAATGTGCGCGCCGACGACCGCTACCTCAACCCCGACACAGGCAAGTTCGAACTGGCTGCGGCCGACCCACTGGTTTACGTGCATGGCCACTATTACGGCTTGGGCACCCCTGTGGGCAAGTTCGGCTGGTCGGTAGAAAAGAAAAAATAATTCTCCGAAAACATGCGCATCTGCCACCTACTCATCAGCTTCGGGATGCTCCTGCTCGCCTCCGCCCCCCTCGCCGGGCAGCCACAAGGCACAACACCCAGACAAACGAAAGAAGAAGCCATCTCCACCAACTTCGGCGCAAAGGCCGGCTTCACAGCCGCCCTCTCCCTGCTGAATGATTTCAGCATCGGAGGCGTGCCCATCGAACAGGTGCAAAACGACTATAAGGTAGGCTACTTCGCTTCCCTATTCATGCGCATCAACTTCGGCCGGCATTTCCTTCAACCGGAAGTGTCGTACAACGTCAATCAGTGCGGCGTCAACTTCAATAAGCCACAAGACCAGGACATGGCCATAGGCTCGCAAACAAGCAGTACGGCCTACATTGAATCGAAAATACACAGCATCGATATCCCTGTCATCTATGGCTACAACTTCATTAAGACAGGCCCTTATGCCATGTCCGTATTCGGCGGGCCTAAGATACGCTACATCTGGAAGCGCAAAAGCAAGGTGTCTTTCCGAAATTTCGATGCGGAAGACCTCCACGAAAGCCTACGCCCGCTCAATGTGAGCTTTACGCTGGGCGTGGCAGTCGCCATTTCACGCATATTCTTCGACTTCCGCTATGACATCGGTCTGCTAAACATGTCCAAAGGCGTGACATATACTCCCTCTACCGAGGAGACGGACGAATATGCAGTGAGTTACCGCCGGCGGGACAATGTGCTGAGTTTCTCGCTCGGCATCTTCTTTTAGACGCAAATTCCCGCTGATTCTTTCCTGCAATTCATTTATTTGTCCTACCTTTGCAAACGAAGCGAGAAATGGAAACTTAGCGGGCTTTGCCCGCAATGGTTAATGATAAATAGTTAGTGATTAATACGTAACAAAAGGACTTATGCACAGCCTATTAATCATTAATCATTAATCATTAACCATTAACCATTTGTGCTTCGCGCACAATAAATTATCATTTAATTTAGATACAAATGAAACGAGACGACTTGATTTTCGACATCATCGAAAAAGAACACCAACGCCAGTTGAAGGGCATCGAACTGATTGCCTCTGAAAACTTTGTGAGCGACGAAGTGATGCAGGCCATGGGCTCCTGCCTGACCAACAAATATGCCGAAGGCTATCCCGGCAAACGCTACTACGGCGGATGCGAAGTGGTGGACGAGAGCGAACGCCTGGCCATCGAACGAATCAAACAGATATTCGGCGCCGAATGGGCCAACGTGCAACCCCACTCGGGCGCACAAGCCAACGCTGCCGTATTCCTGGCCGTGCTCAACCCCGGCGACAAGTTCATGGGCCTCAATCTGGCTCATGGCGGACACCTGTCGCACGGCTCGCACGTCAACACGTCGGGCATCCTCTACACGCCCTGCGAATACAACCTGAACAAAGAGACGGGCCGCGTGGATTATGACCAAATGGAGGAAATCGCCCTGCGCGAACGCCCCAAAATGATTATCGGCGGAGGTTCGGCCTACTCACGCGAATGGGACTATCGGCGTATGCGCGACATTGCCGACAAGGTGGGCGCCATCCTCATGATTGACATGGCCCATCCCGCCGGACTTATCGCCGCAGGCCTGCTGGACAATCCCGTGAAGTATGCCCACATCGTCACCTCTACCACGCACAAGACGCTGCGCGGGCCGCGTGGCGGCATCATCCTGATGGGCAAGGACTTCCCCAACCCTTGGGGCAAGACGACGCCGAAGGGCGAGGTGAAGATGATGTCGCAGTTGCTTGACTCGGCCGTCTTCCCCGGCATACAGGGCGGCCCGCTGGAGCATGTCATCGCCGCCAAAGCCGTGGCTTTCAACGAAATCCTGCAACCTGAGTGGAAGGAATATGCCATGCAGGTGAAGAAGAACGCCGCCACGCTGGCCCAGGCGCTCATCGATCGCGGATTCAGCATCGTCAGCGGAGGCACGGACAACCACTCGATGCTGGTGGACTTGCGCACGAAGTATCCTGACCTGACGGGCAAGGTGGCTGAGAAAGCGCTGGTGTCGGCCGACATCACGGTGAACAAGAACATGGTGCCTTTCGACACGCGCTCGGCCTTCCAGACCTCGGGCATCCGCCTGGGCACTCCCGCCATCACCACACGCGGCGCCAAGGAAGACCTGATGCTGGAGATTGCCGAGATGATTGAGACGGTGTTGAGCAACGTGGACAACGAAGCAATCATCGCACAAGTACGCGCCCGCGTCAACGAAACGATGAAGAATTATCCGCTCTTCGCCTACTAAACGAAGAACTTAAAATAAAGAATGAAGAATTTGCAGTACATCCGGCTGCGGTTCTTCATTCTTTGTTTGCTTATCTATGCTTCGTTCTTAATTCTTCATTTGACAAAAGTGAAACGCACGACCTACATTTGCCTCTCCTTGCTGGCGATAGGAATTATCGCTTACTTCTCCCTGCCCTACTACGCCCGTCAGGCGCTTATCCACCTGATGCCTGTCGTTGACGACCTCGAAACCTTCCACCGCGACACTGTGCACCACGACGCAGCTCACACCTGCTGTTGGCCCCGTAGCAAACACTACAATCAATACCAACTCACCACGGATGATGCAGCCTACCTGGATTCGCTACGCACCCTCTCTTTCCTCGTCATCCGCCACGACAGCCTCCTCTTCGAATCGTACCGCGACGGGTGGAACGACACCCTGACCTCCAACCTCTACTCCGCCACCAAGACCATCGTAGGCCTCCTCACCGGCATCGCCCTCGACGAAGGAAAGATACACAGCCTCGACGACCCCGTGTCGCGCTACCTGCCTGCCTACACCCGCGGTCGCCAGGCCGACGTCACCCTGCGCCACCTCCTCACCATGAGCGGCGGCATGGCCTGGGACGAAGCCTACGCCTCGCTCTTCTCCGTCACCACGCACGGATACTACGGCGACGACCTCTACGACCTGGTCACCCAACTGGATGTGACAGAAACACCCGGCGTGCAATTCTCCTACCGCAGCGGCGAGACGCAACTGCTGGCCTTCGCCCTCGAAGCCGCCACCGGACAGACCCTCAGCCAATATGCCGAAGAAAAACTTTGGAAACCCATGCAGGCCGAACGCGACGCCTACTGGCTGCTGGACAAGGCCGGAGGCGACGAAAAAGCCTTCTGCTGCTTCCACACCACGGCACGCGACGCCGCCCGCTTCGGACGCCTCCTGCTACAGCGCGGCAACTGGGACGGCCGGCAACTCGTGTCGACCCGTTACATGGACGAACTGATGCGCCCCGCCTCCTACCTCCGCGACCAGTGGGGCCGCGACTCCCTCTCCTACTACGGCCTCCAGACATGGCTCTTCCCCTACCGCGGCGAGACACTGCCCTGCCTCCGGGGGATGTTGGGACAATACATCTTCGCCATCCCCTCGCAAGACGCCATCGTCGTCCGCCTGGGCCGCAAACGGCACGACGTCTACCACGGGCCCTTCACCATCGACATGACACGCTATCTGGACATCGCCATGAAGATACTGAGATGAAACCACTTATCTACCCCAATTTCCAACCGGAACTGTTTTCCTGTATCTCCCATAGACGAGCGTAAAGCCCCTCCTTCCGGACAAGCTCATCGTGCGTACCCTCCTCCCTCACCTGCCCGTTGTCCAAGACGACGATTCGGTCGGCATGCCTGATGGTCTTGAGCCGGTGCGCAATGGCTATGACGGTGCGGCCTTTGATGAGTGTGTCGATGGCTTTCTGCACTTCCACTTCATTCTCGGGGTCAAGGGAGGCAGTCGCTTCGTCCAGCAGGATGATAGGCGCGTCCTTCAGGATGGCGCGGGCAATGGATATGCGCTGCTTCTCCCCGCCCGACAGGGTACAGCCTCCTTCGCCCACCATCGTGTCATAGCCTTTGGGCAGCCGCATGATGAAGTCGTGGCAGCAGGCTTTCCGGGCCGCGGCGATGATTTCCTCTTCCGTCGCATCGGTTTTGCCGAAACGGATGTTGTTGCGCAGGGTGTCCTGAAACAGGTAAACATCCTGAAACACCATAGAGATACGGCTCATCAGGCTTTCGGGATTTATCTTGTCCATCGGAATTTCATTGAAGAGGATGCGTCCTTTCTGCGGGTCGTAGAAGCGGGCACAGAGTTTCATCAGCGTGCTTTTCCCGCTGCCGGAAGGGCCGACAAGAGCCGTCAACGAGTTCTTGGGCAATGTCACATTTATATCATGCAACACTTCCTTGTCCTGATAAGCGAACGATACGTGTTCAAAACGGATGTCGCCTGCCGCCGGGGAGTGTTGTTCTCCTTCCATTTCCGGCTCGTCCATCAGCGAGAGGATGCGTCCTCCGGCAATGGAAAAGTAGCGGAACTCGGTGAAATTGGTCAGGGCGGAAGTCAGCGGGTCGAACACACGGGAGCCGACCACGAGGAACAGCACGAAGACAAGCAGCGAAAGTTCCCCTCCCAACAGGAGGTATGTACCGCACAGGACCATCAACGTCAGCCCGGCACGAACCAACGTGATGCTCAGCAGGACGAAGGGACCCAACAGGGCTTCCTGACGGATGCAGGCACGGCGCAGCCGGGCAAAGGCTTCGCGCAGCCGGACGAAACGGTCGCCCAGCAGGTTGTAGGCTTTCATCACCCGGATGCCTTGCAGGTATTCTTCCAGCCGGTTTCCGGCATCTATTTTGGCCTGAATCTGCGTGCCGCTCAGTTTTCTTTGTACGCCTGTGCTGGCCCACAATACGAGCATGGCCAGCGGAAGCGCGGCAAACATGCTGACTGCCATCCTCCAGTCTATCCAGACCAGCGAGGCAAAAGCCAGTACGGGCATGACCACGGCACCCATCAGCTGGGGCAGGTGGTGCGAGATACCGGTT
>DXCK01000023.1 GCA_019116045.1 Candidatus Bacteroides merdipullorum
GCAGGCAATCTGATAGAGGTAAAGTTCGAGGACTTCGAAGCCGATGCCATGGGCATGACCGAGCATATCTATCAGGCTTTGTCTCTGCCGGGCTTCCCCGAGTCGCGTGCCGCCATCGAGAAGTACGTGGGTGGGAAGAAAGGTTACAAGAAGAATAAGTATAAATATGACGATCGCACCGTGCGCCTCGTCCAGGACAACTGGGGATTCGCGCTGGAGCAGTGGAAGTACGAAATCTGATAAATAGAAATTAAAATCCGCGTTTAATGGACATATCCCTCCATTACCTCTCCAATTCCTCCCCAATTCCCCTCCACTATTTCTCCTATTCTATAGATTGGGCAAATAAGGGTGGAAACACGAGTGGGAAACGAGGGAATGTTGGCGATAAATTATCATTAACTATGAAATCAAAGTCTTATTTACTATGTCTTGTCCTCGCTCTTTGGATTTGCGTCCCTCTGACTGCCCAGGAAGAGCGGGTGGAGGAAATCCCTTTCGGCAACATGGACCAATGGATTGACCGGCAAATCAAGGAATCCGGCATCATTGGCGGGGACACCAAGCATGTCTATGCCATCGGCCCCACGCAGACCATCACCAATAACGAGGCCTACAGGAATCTGGGCGGTTCGCCGTGGGCATCGTCCAATGTCATGGCCCGTGTGGCCGGCGTCACCAAGACCAACACTTCCGTCTTTCCCGAAAAGCGCGGCAACGGTTATTGTGCCCGCATGGATACGCGGATGGAGAGCGTCAAGGTGCTGGGCCTTGTCAACATCACCGTATTGGCCGCCGGCTCTGTCTTCTTGGGCGAGATGCACGAACCCATCACCAGCACCAAGGACCCCATGCGCAAGCTGGATACCGGCATCCCTTTCACCAAGAAGCCCAAAGCCATCCGCTTCGACTATAAAATCAAGATGTCCGACCGCCCCAACCGCATCCGTGCCACCGGCTTCAGCCGCATCAAGGACGTGGAAGGGCGTGACTTCCCCGAAGTTAATCTCTATCTCCAGAAGCGTTGGGAAGACAAGGAGGGTAACATCTATGCCAAGCGTGTGGGCACGATGGTTGTCCGCTTTGACAAAACTACGCCAGATTGGCAGAACAACGCCACTTATACCATCCTTTATGGTGACATCACGAATCATCCGGATTATGATCCTGACATGATGCGTCTCCAGGTGCAAGAACGCTTTGCCGTTAACAGCAAGGGAGAGAGCGTGCTTATCCAAGAGGTAGGCTGGGCTTCCGCCTCGGAAAGTCCCACGCACCTCCAGTTGCAATTCACGTCCAGCCATGGCGGAGCTTACATCGGGTCGCCCGGCAATTCGTTTTGGTTGGACAATGTACGGTTGGTGTACTAAATGTCATACAAATGACGCATTTACAGAAAAGAGGATAATTCTGCAAATTTTCCCTTGTATTTCTTTGGCATTATAAAAAATGTGTCTATTTTTGCAACGTATTTTGTGTCGTTTGGATGCAAAAAAAGGTGGAAAGAATGAGGCAAAACGAATACCTGTACAAGAAAAAGTGCCTAACTACTAAAACATTAACTGCGGTTGCGGTGTTCTTTTTATGTAGCCTGATGGCTGTAAAAGGAGTGGCTCAAACGGGCGGGCAAACTGTAGATGCTTTGGTAGAAATGGGATTTGAGAATGTAGGGTGGACGGAAGATGCCGACGAGAGGGTTTACGTGCTGCAGAATTCTGCTTATCGTTTACAGGGCGTCGGTATCGGAAAAGCTGTAGATGTCATTCAGGAAATGGGACTGCCGGAAGACAAACCGTGCCGTGTCATCGTGATGGACAACTACGTGCCTCAGATTTCTCTTTACTATCATCCGATAAAAGGTGATACCGTGTCGACGGCCGAGCGGCGGGATTGGAACGTCAGTTACGAACTGCAAGGCTCTTGGAAGAAGGTGCGGAAGGTGAAGAAGAAAAATCGTTCTTTGTTCAAAGTTGATATTGTGGTGTATCCGGATTTGTCGTTGCAGAATCTGGTGATTACACAGGTGTACACCGTGCTGTTCAATTTGGATCCGACTATTGAGGTATCTCTTTGGAAGGGGGCGAAATTGAATGCGCAGGTGATTATCCCTATTTATAATGAATATGGCCCTTCGTATGGCCAGGTTCGACAAGGGTACATCGGGCTCACCCAGCAGGTACGCCTGCCGTACAATACGTTTTTGACGGCGGCTATCGGCTCGTTCAACAACAGCCGTTGGGGAGGCGATTTGAGTGCGGTACACTACTTTAAGGACGAACGCTTTTCCGTGGAGGGTCGCATCGGATATACCGGAAGATCCCGCTTCGTGAATTGGCGTTGGAAAGTAAGTCCGTTGAAGCGGTTGACGTGGACATTGGGAGGCGGATTCTATTGGCCGAAATATAATACACAGTTCAAGCTGAAAGTGGAACAGTATTTGTTGAGCGAGAAAGGAGTCCGGTTCGAGATGACACGCAACTTCCGTTATACGTCTATCGGCTTTTACGCCATGAAGGTGCAACATGCCGGCAATAAAGGCTATAACGGTGGTTTCCGTTTTCAGGTGAACTTGCCTCCTTACAAGTATAAACGGCGAGGATACATCCCGCGCATTTTGCCCTCCCGCTCGTTTGGGTTGGCTTACAATGCCGGAAATGAACGTTATTACGGGAAAAGCTATAGTGCGACGCTGGGCAATACCATCGCGCAGGAAAATAGCTTGAATCCCTATTTTATAAAGAGTGAATTGTTGAATTTTTAATTTATATTGAGATGAACATGAAAAGTAAATTTTTCGGGCTTAATGCCAAGTTGGCATTGGCTGTGTTAGCAGTAGGTACGATGTTTACAAGCTGCTATGATTCTGAGAACGGTGATGTGGTTAAGCCGTACCAACCGGTTCCTCCTACATATTATGTAGCAGGTACTATTACGGACGCTGAGAACGGTGCGCCTTTGGCTGCAACGGTAAGTGTTTCGGGTGAAGAAACGCCCGTGACTGCTGATGCCACGAGTGGTGCTTATTCTATGAAGTTGACATCTACAGGTGCTAAAACTTTGACTGCAGAGTATGAGGGATATGAGCCTTCTGGCGATCGCGCTTTTAATATCCCTACTGATTTGAAGAATGGTGAGTCT
>DXCK01000024.1 GCA_019116045.1 Candidatus Bacteroides merdipullorum
AAATAGAACCGACACTGCCCGCCGGCATCCCGCACGTGTTCATCTCCTCCGTCAGCGGGCTGGGCATCGACGTGCTGAAGGACATCCTCTGGACAGAACTGAACAAAGAGAGCAACCGCCTGGAAGGACACGTCGAGAGCATCGCCCACCGCCCCAAAGACATGAGCCACCTGGCCGAAGAACTGCGCGAGGAAGGCGCCGATGAAGACCTTAGCGTGGAATATGTGGACGAGGACGACATCGAAGACCTGGAAGACTTCGAATACGAAGAGGATTGGGACGAGGAAGAGGAAAACGACAAGGAACAGCAGTGACCATGAAAGTTATCCTGGAAACCCGCCGACTCCTGCTCCGCGAACTGAGGCAAGAAGACTTCAACGACGCTTGTCTGCTGCTGCAAGACCCGGAGGTGATGTATGCCTACGAGGGACCGTTCAGCCGGGAAGAAGTGCAAGCATGGCTGGACAAGCAACTGCGCCGTTACCGGGAGGACGGTTTCGGTCTTTGGGCTCTGGTGGAGAAAAGCAGCGGTGCCCTCATCGGGCAATGCGGCCTTACATTCCAGGACTACAAGGACAGGCGGGTGCCCGAGATAGGCTATCTGTTGCGCCGGGCCTATTGGCACCGTGGATTTGCCATCGAGGCTGCCCGGGCCTGCAAGGAGTATGCGTTTCGGACGCTTGGCTTCCGGGAGGTTTACTCCATCATACGCGACACCAACCTCCCTTCGCAGCATGTGGCCCTGCGTAACGGTATGAGCCGGGTGGACCGGATGGTGAAGCACTATAAAGGGATGGATATGCCGCACCTGGTGTTCAAGGTCAGCAGCGACACCAGCCTGTTGCGTCACCTGGTCTGCCAACCTGAAGTCTGCGCCTTCAGCACCACACGCCACGGAGGTGTCAGCACCGGTACCTATGCCTCGCTGAACTGTACGCCCTACACGGGCGACGACCCCCAATGCGTCAGCCGCAACCAGGAGATACTGCTTGCCTCCCTGCCTCAGCGTCCCAGGGAGCTTATCATCCCGTGGCAGACGCACGGCACGCGAGTATTGCCCATAGACGATGCTTTCCTCTCTGCAAACAAGGAACAACGCCACGCCTTGTTGCAAGGCATTGATGCCTTGGTCACCGACCGGCCCGGCATCTGCCTCTGCATCTCTACCGCAGACTGCATACCTATTCTATTATATGACCGGAAGCATCAGGCCATTGCCGCCGTCCATGCCGGTTGGCGGGGCACGGTAAATTTCATTGTCGGACACGTGCTGGAGCGGATGCGTATCCTTTACGGTACGGACGGGGCAGACATCTCGGCCGTCATCGGACCGGGCATTTCGCTCGCCGCCTTCGAGGTGGGCGACGAAGTGTACGAGGCCTTCCGGCTTGCCGGCTTTCCCATGGACCGCATCGCCCGCAAACAGGAGAAATGGCATCTCGACCTGCCGGAAGCCAACCGCTTGCAACTGCTGGACTTCGGTGTGCCGTCCGCTGCCATTGAGACGGCCGGCATCTGTACCTATACGCACTGCGACGACTTCTTTTCGGCCCGCCGCCTGGGCATCCGGTCCGGGCGGATGCTGACGGGAATCATGCTGAACTATGTTTAACCCTGATATTCCATAAATATGTTTCATCTTACCCTTTCCCCCGAACTGACCTCCCGCTGCCCCGAATACCGCGGCGCGGCTGTCCTGGCCAACGTCACCAACACACCTTATTCCGAAGGACTCTGGCAGGAGATAGACGCTTTCACCCAAACCTTGCGCGCCTCGGAAACAGCCGACAGCATCAAGCAGCAACCCGCCATAGCCGCCACCCGCGAAGCCTACCGTCGCCTGGGCAAAGACCCCAGCCGCTATCGTCCCTCGGCTGAAGCCCTGCGGCGCCGACTGCTACGCGGACTGGAGCTTTACCGGATTGATACGCTGGTGGACCTGATAAATCTTGTCTCGCTACGCACCGGTTATAGCATCGGCGGTTTCGATGCAGACAAGATTCAGGGGACGGACCTCTGTCTGGGCGTAGGCCGGGCGGGCGAACCGTTTGAAGGCATCGGGCGTGGCATGCTCAATATTGAGGGACTGCCGGTGTTCCGCGACGCCGTGGGAGGTATCGGCACGCCCACCAGCGATAACGAGCGTACCAAGATGGACGTCGGCACACGGCGCATACTGGCCATTATCAATGGATATGACGGGGATGAACAGCGGTTGAGCGAGGCGGCTGGGATGACGCAGGAGTTGCTAAGGAAGTATGCGGAATCGGACGGGGGGAAGGTGCTGCTATTCGGATAACTATACTTCTATACCGTTGCGACGCAGGATCTCCAGCAATTCGGCATCGCTGATGTTGTCACGCTCCGACTTGTCATAGATAGTAATCAGTTTGACTTCAGTGTCTGCTTGGGCAAAAATAACGGTATAGGTGATCACTCGGGCCCCGCCGCTTTTCCCCTTCCCTTTAGAGGTGATTGCCAAACGGACCTTGCGCAAACGATGGCCTAACTCTGTGCCAAGAAAAGGATTCTGGTGTAAATCCTCAAGCAATTGGGCGTAGTCCTGTTTCATGGAGCGATAGCGTTTGGATAATTTCTTAAGCGCTCTCGCAAAATCCGGAGTATAAGTAATCTTACAGTTCATTGAGCAACTCTTCCGCTGGCTTAAACTCCAGTTTCCCTTCCAAGTTCAACTTTAACTCTTTACATGCCTGGTCGAAGTTGGTCAAGATTTCCTCCTTGGTCATGTAGGGTTCCGCTTCTTCGGAGGCCACGGCAGAGGCTGGCTGGGACGCGGCATACTCGTGCGTCTTGCGCTCTTCGCAGCGCAAGAAGTTCTTCAGTTTCTTCAGGATATGGACGTCGCGGACATTGAGCACGTCGCGGATTACTTCGTTTTGCAGGGATTCCAACGTCGTGGTAGTCATAGGGCAAGATGCTTAGAGATTGTTTGTATTCCTATGTTTAGTGTTTGCAAAGATAGGATAAGCAATTCTTTTCTCCAAACCTCTGCATAAAAAAACGGGAGGCCTCCGCACAAACTTTGCGAACCTTTCACTACCTTTGCGGAAAATAGCACAGAAAAACAAACTGAATGATAGAAAAACTGATTGTACTCGAAGATATAGACCCCGTCATCTTCTATGGCGTGAACAATGCCAATATGCAACTTATCAAGGCGCTCTACCCCAAACTGCGCATCGTGGCGCGGGGCAATGTCATCAAGGTGCTGGGCGATGAGGAAGAGATGTGCGCCTTCGAGGAGAATATCCTCAAGCTGGAGAAATACTGTGCCGAATACAACCAGCTGAAAGAAGAAACCATCATCGACATCATCAAGGGCAACGCCCCGCAGGCGGAGAAGAGCGGCAACGTCATCGTCTTCAGCGTGACGGGCAAGCCCATCATCCCGCGCAGCGAGAACCAGCAGAAGCTGGTGGACGCCTTCCGCGAGCACGACATGGTGTTCGCCATCGGTCCGGCGGGTTCGGGCAAGACCTACACCGCCATCGCCCTGGCCGTGCGGGCACTGAAGAACAAGGAGATAAAGAAAATCATCCTCTCCCGTCCCGCCGTGGAGGCAGGCGAGAAGCTGGGTTTCCTGCCGGGCGACATGAAGGAGAAGATAGACCCCTATCTGCAACCCCTCTACGATGCCTTGCAGGACATGATTCCCGCCGCCAAGCTACAGGAATACATGGACCTGAACATCATCCAGATAGCCCCCTTGGCCTTCATGCGCGGACGGACGCTGAACGATGCCGTGGTCATCCTGGACGAGGCGCAGAACACCACCTCCGCCCAAATCAAGATGTTCCTCACCCGCATGGGCATGAACACGAAGATGATCGTGACGGGCGACATGACGCAGATTGACCTGCCCTCCTCCCAAACCTCCGGCCTGGTGCAGGCATTGCGGATATTGAAGGGCGTGAAAGGCATCTGCTTCATAGAACTGAACCAGAAGGACATCGTAAGGCATAGGCTCGTGACGCGGATTGTCGAAGCATACGACAAGTACGAGAAGGAGCAAGTAAAGAAGAAGGAGGTACCTTTATGAAACGATGCTTTTCCTTCCTGAAAAATTACTTGGCACCAGACAGGTTGCAATACATCAAAGGTCCTTTGTCCATCTTCGAGACGGATAACGGGGACATTGACGAGATAGGTGATTTCCCGGCCATTTACTTCTTCATCAGCAGGAAGCAGCGTTTTATTTTGCCGGCAGGAACATCTCCTGTCATATACATAGGCAAGTCGGACAAGCTAAGGACACGGTTGATGCAGCATCGCAATCATTACCGTAAGGATAATCCCCGTACGGATTGGTCGTACAGCAGATACAATTATATGAAGATGGAAGGCGGGACGGATGTCTACTATCTTAGAATACAAGGAAAAGAGAACTCTAAGATATTGGAAAGTAAAGTCTTGGAAAATTATTACGATAAATACAAAGCCTTGCCCGTAGGCAACGGTGCGTTTTCTTATAGATAGTCTTTCTTATAAAATAATATGGAGTTATGAATCAAGCATTAACAGCAACCAACTACCACTTCCCCGGTCAGCAAAGCGTGTACCACGGGAAAGTACGCGATGTGTACAACATCAACGGTGAGAAGCTCGTCATGGTGGCTACGGACCGCATCTCGGCCTTCGATGTCATCCTGCCCAAAGGCATCCCCTACAAGGGACAGATACTGAACCAGATAGCCGCCAAGTTCCTCGACGCCACGACGGACATCTGCCCCAACTGGAAGCTGGCCACGCCCGACCCGATGGTGACCGTGGGCGTGTTCTGCGAGGGCTTCCCCCTGGAGATGATTGTGCGCGGCTACCTCTGCGGCTCGGCATGGCGGGCGTATAAGAGCGGCGTGCGTGAAATCTGCGGCGTGCGTCTGCCGGAGGGCATGAAGGAGAACCAGAAGTTCCCGGTACCCATCATCACCCCGACCACGAAGGCCGAGATTGGCGAGCACGATGCCGACATCTCCAAGGAGGAAATCCTGGCGCGCGGCCTCTGCACGCCCGAGGAATACGCCGTGCTGGAGGACTACACCCTGCGCCTCTTCGAACGCGGAACGCAGATTGCCGCCGAGCGCGGGCTCATCCTGGTGGACACGAAGTACGAGTTCGGCAAGCACGAGGGCAAGATTTACCTGATGGACGAGATACACACGCCCGACTCCAGCCGCTACTTCTACAGCGAGGGCTACGAGGAGCGTTTCGCCCAGGGCGAGCCGCAACGCCAGCTCTCCAAGGAGTTCGTGCGCGAATGGCTGATGTCGAACGGTTTCCAAGGCAAGGAGGGACAGCAGGTGCCCGAGATGACGGACGACATCGTGCGCGGCATCAGCGACCGCTACGTCGAGCTCTACGAGCACATCACCGGCGAGAAGTTCGTGCCGCAGGACACGGAGGACATCGCCGCGCGCATCGAACGGAATGTAACGAATTATCTTAACGCCTGACATCCGGCCGCGAAGCTCCGGCACCCCCTCCACAGAGGTCTGTAGGACCGATTCCGGGGCTTCCGACCACAGACGGCGTTTGTGGTCACCACAGACGCCGTTTGATCCTACCACAAACGGCGTCTGATCCTACATCAAACACCGTCTGATGTAGGGACGAATGGCGGGGTGTCTGAATTGTAAAATAAATTATACATCTATGGACTATCCTCAAGAGAAAGTCAAGCCCTACGGACAGGAGGGCAAGAAGGTGGAGCAGGTGGAGCGCATGTTCGACCACATCGCCCCCGCCTACGACCGCCTGAACCACCTCATGTCGCTGGGCATCGACCGCTCATGGCGGCGCACGGCGCTGAAGTGGCTACGCCCCCACCGCCCCGCCCTGGTGCTGGACGTGGCCACAGGCACGGGCGACTTTGCCATACAGGCCTGCCGGATGCTGCCCTCCGCCTCGCTTACGGGCGTCGACCTGTCCGAAGGCATGATGCAGGTGGGGCGCCGGAAGGTGGAGCAGGCGGGTCTGGCTGCCCGTATCGACTTCCAACGGGAGGACTGTGAGGCGCTGACGTTCAGCGACTCCTCGTTCGACGCCGTCACCGTGGCCTTCGGCATCCGCAACTTCGAGCACCTGGACCGCGGCCTGCGCGAGATGTGCCGCGTGCTCCGTCCCGGCGGACACCTCGTCATCCTCGAACTCTCCACGCCCGACCGCCCGCCCATGAAGCAACTCTACCGGATTTACTCACGGCTCATCCCGCTGATGGGCCGCCTCGTGTCGCACGACCGCAGCGCCTACACCTACCTGCCGCAGAGCATCCGCGCCTTCCCGCAAGGCGAAGTGATGAGCGAGAGCATCCGCCGCGCGGGCTTTTCGGACGTACGGTTCCGGCGGCTGACGTTCGGGGTCTGCACACTGTATATGGCGACGAAATAAGTCTTCAGCTACAAGCGCTTCCAGCTACGAGCTACGAGCTACAAGTAGCCGTAATAACACTCGTAGCAGAAGTACTCGTAGCTTGTAGCTCGTAGCTCGTAGCTAAAAATACTTGTAGCTCGTAACTAAATAATAACACTCGTAGCTCGTAGCTGCCAAAAATCATACACACTATGGACAAATACGGTTTAATCGGCTATCCGCTGGGCCACTCCTTCTCAGTGACCTACTTCAACGAGAAGTTCCAGTCGGAAAACATCGACGCAGAGTATGTCAACTTCGAAATCCCCCGCATCGAGGACTTCCCCGAGGTAGTGACGGAAAACATCAACCTCTGCGGCCTCAACGTCACCATCCCCTACAAGGAACAGGTCATCCCCTACCTGGACGAACTCGACCCGGACACGGCCAAGATAGGTGCCGTGAACGTCATCAAAATCATCCGCCAAGGCAAGGCCAAGGTGAAGCTTGTGGGCTACAATTCGGACATCATCGGCTTCACGCAGTCCATTGAACCCCTGCTGCAACCCCATCACCGCAAGGCCCTGCTGCTGGGCACGGGCGGCGCCTCGAAAGCCGTCTACCACGGTCTGGCCAACCTGGGCATAGAGAGCCTCTACGTGTCGCGCAACAAACGCGACAAAGAGACCATCACCTACCAGGACCTGACACCTGAAGTAATGGCCGAGCACACCGTTATCGTCAACTGCACGCCCGTGGGCATGTACCCCAAAGTAGACTTCTGCCCGGACATCCCCTACGACCTGCTGACGCCCCAGCACCTGCTCTACGACCTGCTGTACAATCCCGACGAAACCCTCTTCATGAAGAAGGGCCGCGCCCAGGGCGCCACCGTGAAGAACGGACTGGAGATGCTGCTGCTACAGGCGTTTGCCGCTTGGGAGATTTGGCAACGCTGACCACAGAGACAGGTATGAAACACAAAAGACTCCTTGTCGGCATCCTCGCCGGGGTGCTGATACTCCTTCTTGTGCTGCTCGCCGCAGGCTATTTCATGGTGGACTACGCCCTGAAGCCCGGCGAACTGACCACCCGCAGCCGCAACATCAACGGCTCGTGGGAGCAGATGCGTCACGACTATCCCGAACTCGGCCCGTGGCTGGACAGCCTGCGCACGGTCAATGCCCTGCAAGAGACCTATATAGAAAATGAACGGGGCGAACGCCTCCACGCCTTCTACGTTCCTGCCGCACGCCCCACGCGGCGCACCGCCCTCATCATCCACGGCTATACCGACAATGCCATCCGCATGATGCCCATCGGCTACCTGTACAGCCGCCAACTGGGTTACAACATCCTCCTGCCCGACCTCCACGCTCACGGTCTGAGCGAAGGAGATGCCGTCCAGATGGGATGGCTCGACCGGATGGACATACAACGATGGGCCAATGAGGCGCGTCAACTCTTTGGCGACAGCCTACGAACCGTGGTACACGGCATCTCGATGGGTGCGGCCACTACAATGATGTTCAGCGGAGACGTGGAGCAGATGAACGTCCAGCCTCCCCAATGCTTCGTGGAAGACTGCGGCTATACCTCCGTATGGGATGAGTTTGCAGGAGAACTGAAGAACCGGTTCGGCCTGCCCGCCTTCCCTTTGCTCGACATCGCCTCCCTG
>DXCK01000025.1 GCA_019116045.1 Candidatus Bacteroides merdipullorum
TTTTCAAACTCGTACGTATTGTCCGCGTTCAAATACAAATGGAAGTTAGAAAAATTCATGCGCTCCGTGATGTCAGTGCCATTACGGGTAACCTCATACAGTTCCCAACTGCCGGAAATGTTCTTGGGCACTTCCGAATAGCTGTCCGGCAAAGTCTCGTCCTTAAAGGTGTCGCATGCGCCTACGGTCAAAGCGGCAGCCACCAACAGTGCCATCATTCTGGTATTAAATTTCATAATTCTGTTTTTATTTAATATTAGTATTATTCGTAATAAGGATTCTGTAACAAATCTTCCGACTTCACAGTTTCTTTATAAGGTATCGGATAAAAATACATGGCCTTACGGAAAGTGTGTGTGCGCACTTCTACTTCTTGCCATGTCTTGCTACCGTCGGCAGCACGAGTGATTTCACAACCATGCATCACTTTATTGTCTGTCTGGTCAGCAATCATCCAACGACGTACATCGAAGAAACGATGCCCTTCGAAAGCCAATTCCAAGCGTCGCTCCAAACGGATGGCTTCACGCATTTCGTCTTGCGACATGTTGGGTTTCAGGCCATACATACCATCATCGCCAGGCTCAATGGCTGCTCGTTTGCGTAACAATTTCAATACTTCGTAAGGACTGACCTTCTGCCCGCCTAAGGTTTCTTCATAGTTGGGACCATAATATTCGTTGGCTGCTTCTGCATAATTCAGCAAGATTTCTGCATAACGTATGACCGGGTATGCCTGCGAAGTGGTGACAAAGTAGTTACCAGCCACCTGGCTATGCATTGTTTTGCAGACGTAGTACCCCGTAGGAGTCCCGGCTCCAAAGGCATCGGTGGTCGCTCCTTCCCCATCGTAGGTATTAACCACGTGGTTAGCGTCGCCATTGCTGAACAAAGTACGCCCATCATACACCACAGTATAGTGGAAACGGCGGTCACGATTGGCTGCTTGATTCAAGGGATCGTAGGTATAATGTCCCGTAGGATCATCAATAGCCTTGCCGTCAATCATCGGGAAAAGTTTAGCCAGGTCATAATAGATGTACCCACCATTAGTATTACCACCACAACTGGGCGGGCCAAAAAGTGCCTCGCGCGTATTACTGCTACCATCGCCACGCGCCTCGAGCAAGCCCTCACAATAAGCACCATTTGAATAAGTCACGCCATCAGCACCATCTGTGTTCTTATAATAGTCATTGGTATGGAAAATGGCATGAAAGCCCCATCCCGGCGCATCGGCCCCATTCTGGTCAATGTGACGGATGTAGATATTGAACTTATTCATCGTAATGACATCACGAGCGGCATCTACGGCAAGTTTCCAACGCTCTTTATCATAAGTCGGATAGCCGATTAGTTCTTTGGGAAAATCTGTGTCCGTCCCAAAGTCACTGCCATTGTAGAGCGGGCTAGCAGCATAGAGCCGTACACGCGAAATCAGTCCCAGACAAGCACCTCTGGTAGCACGCCCATTGTCGTTACCACTGAATGTATCCGGCAAATCTTGGGCAGCCTGCTGACATTCAGATATAATATAATCCACACAGTCGGCATAGCTGTCCCGACTTGTTTTCATGGTGCCATTAACAGCATCATCTACCGTGTAAATAGCATCACCAATCAGAGGAACTCCACCGTAATGACGCAACAACATGGCATAATACCAAGCACGTAAGAAACGGGCTTCAGCCTTATGCTGCTTCTTTTTCGCATCACTCAGTTCTGGGCAATTATCCACGTTGGCCAGAAACAAGTTGGCTCGACGTATATTCTCATAGGCCTTTTTCCAAACATCGTCTTCCAAAGCCGATACCGGATTAATGGTACCTGTGGCGAACATAACGTCCATTGTGACTGCGGAATTAACTTTATAGGCAGCTTCGTCGCAAGCCGTCTGTAGCCCGCCATGCTCAGTTACCCATCCCATAAACTCCGTCCGGTAACGGTTGTTGCTTACATCATAGCCAAGATTTACATAAATCTGTGATAAAAACCCCGATGTGTAAGAACTGTCTGCAAAGACGGTCTCCTTGTCCAAGTCTGTTGTTTCTACCTGTTCCAAGTTGGCACAGGCTGAGAACAACCCTCCCCCTATACATAGAGGTACAATTAGGTTAATTAGGTTTTTCATACGATCTTAATTAGTTGTAAAGTTTGTATATTAAAGATTGGTATTTCACATTCGCAGATTTTCTTGATCCCTTCAATGCTTAGGTATTTAGTGTCAAAACAGTCTGCTCCGAGTAACCGTACTGTTTGAGTAGCACATTTACGCCATTTTTCAGGAGGGCCGGTTCAACCTCGACGCTCACTTCACACTCTTCACCCGGCAACAAGGTTACGTAATTGTCAGAGAAGATGGCCGGCAATACGCGTTCGCCCGTAGCTGCATTGACCAGACGGATACGGTTGGCAAAGGAAACGGTATTTGAGGTGTTTTTCAGCCGGAGCAGGAAATGACCCGTATCTGTCTTCTGTGCCAACGTACACGACAAGGGAGCCTCGGGCAATGTATTGAGTGGAGTGTAATCCAACTCTTTTTCACCGTTCCTCCAGTAGAAGTTTTCCGAAAGCAGCTTGCCTTTGGCATCGGTCAGTCTCAAACGGATAAAATGAAGCGGGGTCAGCCCTTGGGACTGTTTGAAACCTTCGCCGATGGAAGGCAAATTAAGCACAAAAGCTTCCACCCGATTGCTGGCAGCCACATCTACCGAAGCCGTTTTTCCGTAGGCGGATGCTTCACTTCCATCCAGGTTATACACGGTGGCTGTGGCAACAGCCCCTTTCAGGTCGGAAGAGGTCGTGTTGATGACTTTTATGCTGTTGGTTGAAGCATTCCATTGAATATGTATATGCTCACAGGCTTTTTTCGCTCCCCAATAGGCACCGGTAGGGTCGTAATAATAATCGTACGTCTGCCAGACGAAGCTGGGATATGCGGGATGGCTCATCCAAATAAGCAATCCGGCAGCATCGTCCCACATTTTGTCGTTCCACGCTTCGTACATGCCTTTCATGACTTCGATGTTGAGCAACTGGGCTTTTTCGCAAAACTCTTCCAAACCTTTCGACTCGCCAAACTGCTCGTTAACGGCACGTTTGTAGTTCACCGGATTGGCGTTCGAAGCTTCTTTTCCGAAGAAATGCTTGTTCCACACCGTTTGGTCATCTTCCTTCAGTTGCTCATCGGTTGGCAAGGGCCACCAGTCTTTTTCGGGAATAAACTCTTTGACGCTTTCGAAAGTCGGGAAGGTCGCAGTGCCTATTTCGGTGCGCAACCCATAACCATAATTACTGCCATAAGGATAGGGCGGATTGTTGAAGGCCAAGTTGCTGCCCGGAGTGTCAAAATGATGGCGCGGCGGCTGGTTGCCCCACCATCCGCTGCCGGACAAACCGTCTTGATTGGAGCAAGACTTATACATACGGTCGTTGTGGTCTTCTCGGGCCACGACTTCGCGCAGGTAGTTGTCCAGCTCGGGAGCAGGATGTGTCTCATTGGCGCCGCACCAGATGGCGATGCACGGATGGTTGCGCAAGCGTTTCACTTTATCGAGCGCATTGGCCTTGAAGGCTTCGGGCTGGGCCACGTCATTGTAGGCTACGTAAAGCCAGAAGTCATTCCACACCATAATGCCATAACGGTCGCAGTAGTCGTAGAACTCATCGTCGGTCACACAGCCCGTCCACAGACGAATCATGTTATAATTCATCTCTTTGTGCAGGCGCACTTTCGTTTCATACTCTTTGCCGTGACAACGCAGCAGGTATTCGCTCATGCCCCAGTTACCACCTTTCAGATAAATTTTCTGTCCGTTGATATAGAAAGTCAGAACCGGGTATCCCACGGCGTTGTTAACCATTTTGTACTCGTATTTTTTAATGCCGAAGGTTATGTCTTTTACATCAGACACTTCGCCGTCTACCGAACAGACCAGTTTGCATGTATACAGATTGGGCTCTCCATAGCCATTCGGCCACCACAGCTTGGGATTATCAACGACCAATTGCGGGAACTCTTCTTTATCAATGCTGACTTGCTGTGTGGCATTGCCCTCCAAGCGGACTTTTTTCGAAAAAGTAATATTGCCCGGTTGGATAGTTCCGCTAAGCGTGATTTCCCTGGCTTCGGAAGAGCGGTTCTGCACACCGGTAGACAGCGAGATTTCTGCCTGTTGCAAGTCCGGCAGTTCGGAACGTACCCACGGATCTTCCAACACAGCATCGCCTGTCAGCTTCAGATAAGCATTTCCCGTAATGCCAGCCAAACGTCCCGGCACATAGGGCATCCAGTCCCATCCGGCGCCAGCCAGATAACTTGGGCTGCAAGCCACCCCGTAAGGGCCTTTGTCGTCGCGTGTTTTCTTCTGGTCGGCATCGTAAATCAGCACAGCCAGGGCATTTTTCCCGTCTGCTTTTACCAGTTCCGTCACATCAAACCGAGAACGGAGCATGTGACCGCTGACATCTTTGACAGAAGTCGCGCTTCCTGAAATCTTTGTACCGTTGAAATAGAAATCCGCGAAACGATTGGTATTATCAAAATGAAGCCACACCCGTTTGCCTTCCGAATAAGATTCCGGCAGCTCAAACTCTGTGCGATACCAGAAAGGTTGGCTATAAAAAGTCTCATCCACCCGGTAAATATTGTCCGCATAATTAGGGTCTTCTTCCCGTCCGGCCTCCACGTATGAAGTAAATGTCACACCGGGCACTACGCCAGGAACCGGATCGGCCATACGGAAGCCTGGTTGAGAAATAGCTTCGCCCGTAACTTCTTGCTGCAACGATTGCGGCTGCACTTCCCATGACACATGTTCACTGCTGTTGAGAGACATGATGGATTCACTGGGAGCGTATCCCATACATGCAGAAAAGAGCAAAAGGGAGGTGAGACACACACCGACGTTTCGCATGTTGGCTTTTTGTAGTCGGAATCCTTGCGATACATTCCGGACAATCCGGTCAAAAGATGCTAAAGTTTTCATGGCATTTTCCTACTATAAATATATGTTTTCTGTATTATTCTTTTTCACCTAAAAGCCCTTGGGGCTCTCTGTCGCCGAGGGTGATTTTTAGGTTATTTTTTCGTTTGAGCAAAAGTATAAAATTTAGTTTAACGCAAATATTAAAACGGGCTTAGAGTATATGCAAAGTAGATTTTTAAATCCTTAAAAATCTCACAACAAGCTATGAAACAACTAATTACAACCGACCTTTATCTGAGCCAGAGTAGGCTACTTGGAATGGTCCTTGCCGGCTGAAAGTGCTGTTTTTAACCCTTTCAGCAGGCTGAAGGACCGGTTGTTTTCCCAGATTGGCGCCCATCAGCATGCCCACAGGCTGTCGCTTCGACTACAAACAAAATTTACTGAACGCCCCATTGCTCGTTGGGCTCGCTGCCCATGTACAATTCCAACTTACCGCCTGCAACGATATCGGCAAAATCGAGGTAACTCTTATTGTACGCCTGGCCATTGAGCAATGCCTTTTGAATATACAAGTTCTCCGGACTGTTATCGTGGGCAATAACGGTGAATGTTTTGCCCGGATAGTAGGCCGGGTCGAGCTGAAATTCGATGGAGTCGAACACAGGACTGGTAATCTGCATACGCGGATTGCCCGGGCAGTCGGGATGAAGCCCCGATGCGGCCAAGACGTACCAGGCAGACATCTGTCCCACATCTTCGTTGCCGACAAGGCCTTCGACTTTATTGAAATAAGCTTTGCGGCAGATGTGGCGGGTCCATTTCTGTGTCAGCCAGGGTTCGTTGAGCTGGTTGAAAAGGAAGGGCACAAAGTGCACAGGCTCGTTGGCATGGTTGTAGTAGACGTTCCACAAGAAATCGGAGGGTGTTTTGTCGAAGAATTGCTTCAGGTCGGCCAGCACTTTCTCACGTCCTCCCATGAGTTCGACCATGCCCGGCACGTCGTGCGGCACGAACCAGCCTTGTTGGTAAGGATTGGCCTCCATGCATCCGTACCATTCGGTGAGGCGGCCTTCTTTGGGCCATTCCACCCAGCTTCCGTCGGCATTACGGGGTCGGAACCAGCCTTTTTCGCTATCGAACAGGTTGCGATATGCCTGTCCTTTCTGGTAGAACAGTTGGCTTTCGGCTTCTTTTCCCAGGTCTGCAGCCAGGCGCGACACGCACCAGTCGGTGTAGGCATACTCCAGGGTCTTGGCGATGGACTGCGAACCGGGCGTATATCCCAGGGAGTCGTTGCCGAAAAGGCGCGAGGTGTTGACGGCGTAGCGGAAGGCTTTTTCCGCATCGAACGTACGGATGCCTTTCGCATAAGCGTCGGCCAGGACAGACAGGGCGGGGTTGCCCAACATGCAGCCCGAATAAGCGTTCAGCAGCTCCCAGCGCTCGAAGTATTCGCGTCCGCTTTGTTCGGCCTGCGAGATGAGCGAGTTCAGCTCGTCGCTCACCAGACGGGGATTGATGAGTGTCTGCAAGGGGAATTGGCTGCGGAAGACGTCCCATCCGCTGAAAATCGTATGCTTGACGAAGGCCGAGTCAACCGCATGCGGCTTCAAGTCGCCGCCGATGTAACGGCCGTCCACGTCGGTATAGGTCCGGGGGTCAATCATCGTATGGTAGAGCGAGGTGTAGAAAACGGTTTTCTCGTCTGCCGTGCCGCCGGCAATGCGGACGCGGCCCAGCTCGCGGTTCCAAAGCTCGTCGGCTTCACGGCGCACTTGCTCGAAGGACTTGGAGGCTATCTCGTGCCGGAAGTTGTTTTCGGCTCCCTCCATGTCGACGAACGAGATGCCTACTTTCAGTTCGACCGCTTCGCCTTCGGTGGTCGGGAACTCGGCATAAAAGCCCAGGTGCTTGCCCTGCATTTCTGTCTTGCCTTTCTGTACCGGCGCCTGTGCCACGCGCTGCAAGTAAGGCACGCTGGTGACGTCGTCGCGTTTTCTGGACCAGGAGTCGGGGATGTCTGCGCTCCAGCAGCCGAAATTGTCCAGCGGCTTGCTGAAGCGGGCATAGAAGTAGACGGTATAATCGGCGTTGCCCTCGCCGTTGCCCCAGCCTCCGCCGTCGGGCGTGCAGCGCATCCAGCCTTTGACGGTATGGTCGTCTACCACTTTCAGGTATTGTTCCGTGGAGGTGCCGCCCACCCGGCGTGCCAGGTCGACTTGGATACGCGAGAGGGGATTGGCCGGATAGGTGAAGCGCAGGATTCCGCAATGGGGCGTGGCGCTACATTCGGCCTGAATCTGATAATCGTCCAGCTTGACCGCGTAGTAGCCGGCGCGGGCTGTCTCTGTGGCTTTGTCGTAGGCCGAGCGGTAGCCGTCAATGCTGTCGTTGTTTTCCTTTCCCGCTACCAATTTCAGCGGGCCTGTCGTGGGCATCACCAGGAAGTTTCCCAGGTCGCCGAACCAGCCCACGCCGCTCATCTGCGTGAAAGCAAAGCCTTCTATCGTCGTGTGCTCGTAGCTGTATCCCGAGCCATTGTCGCCGCCGGTGATGGTGTTAGGGCTGACCTGCACCATGCCCCAAGGGGTCGTGGCGCCCGGAAAGGTTTTCCCCAGGCCATGATAGGCTCCGGCGGCATCGACGTTGGTACTGGCCCCGATGAAGGGATTGACATAGTCTGTGGGACGGTCCACCGGGCTGGAGTCCGTGCCGGGAGCGGTGCAAGCCGTCCAGAGCGGCAAGACACACGCGAGAAGCATGATAGCTGTTTTTCTATTCATAAATTCTTATCGTTCTATTAAATTGTTTCTCATTCAAGTGTCCGCAGGCTTCCGGCTTGCCACGGGAGAGGTTTTGTCCGCTTTTCCGAAACAAGTCTTCTGCCGGCAGCGACGGGCCGCGGCTACGCTTCTGTGGTTGTCCGGCCATGCTTCACAAGAAGCGAGGCCGTTGTCCGGCGTTTCCTTCCGCCGTGTTAAGCGTTTCCGCAGCGTCTGCAGCAGGCCGATTTTCAACCCGTTGCAGAGAGCGGGCATCGGTCTTCCCACGCTGCTTTGCCCCGATGTCCTGCCGGGGCTGTCAGCCTTTTTCTTAACGCCGGGCGCGCTCAGTCGACAAACTCGCAACCGGCCACTTCATAACGCTTCAGACGGTAGTCGCCGGTGCGTGCCACACTGACCTTGCCATCGGCCGCCTCCAGGGTCACGATGTTGAAGTCTCCCGTCTCGTAGTTGTACGTCACGCCGTCGTCTTCGAACAAGCGGCAAGTGGCCTCGTCAGCACCATACACGCGGCAATGGAGCTTGAAGACGGTCTGTTCGTCCACGTAGGGCACAGGCTCGGCCAAGGGCAGCAACGCCCCTCGGCGCACGAAAAGCGGAAGTTGGTCGAACCCGACAGCCACTTCATACTCCCGGCCGCCTTCGTAGCGCTCGTTGGTATTGAAGTTGTACCAGACGCCCTCGGGGAAGTAGACTTTGCGCGTCGGCCGGTCCTCGTAAAGCGGAGCGGCCATGAGGTCGGCACCTATCATATATTGGTCGGACACCGATTGCAGGCGTTCGTCCTGCGGATAGTCCATCAGCAACGGGCGGAAAGGCGGGAGGCCCTCCGTGCGGTAGACGTAGAAGGCGTGGTAAAGGTAGGGCAGCAACTGCATGCGCATGTCGATGAGCCGGCGGGCACAGGCTTCGTATTGCCCGGCCTGCGGGAGAAACTCGCCCCGCTCGTTCTTCCCACGGTCGAACTGCAACCAGGGGGCATACTGCAAGTACCAGGCGTTGACCATGGCCTGCGGAGACAGAATCACGGTCTGCAGGCGGTGGAAGAAGTCGTCCGCCGAACGGGCCTCGCGCACCTCGGGACACCACAGCAGGCCGCCAAAGGCCGCATTGCACAAGGCTTGTATGTACGACTTGTGGTCGTAAGTGTCGCTGTAAAGCACCGCGCTGCGCGAAGACATGAACAGGCCCGACGAACGGTAGTCCTGATACGCACGCACATTCATCTGACGGTAAAGCTCGTCTATCGTATTGACATACAGCGAGCCGAACAACTGGTGCATCTGCTCGCCGTCGATGCCGGAAGGGAATTGTGCCAAATCGGGGAAACACCAGGTGGCCGAGCCGTAGGCGATGTTGGAGTTGTCGCACTCGTCCAGCTTGAAACCGGAGATGCCTTCTTCCACCAGCGTGCGGTGGTAATCGCCGAATATCCGCCGGGCTTCCGGCAAGAGGAAATCGGGCACCAGGCCGTTCCAGACCAGGAAATCGCCGGCATAAGGCTCCAGCACCGCGCGTATGGGCGACGACGGATGCACGTAGGCATGTTCCCAAAGGTTCACCTTGTATCCCGCCTGCCTCAACGTGTCGAGCATCCCCCGATGGTTCGGGAAACGCTCGTCGCTCCAACGGTACGAGCAAGAATAACTGGCCGTCTGCCACCCGGGCTCCAGCCCCAGCACGTCGCACGGGATATGCTTCTCGCGGAAATAGCGGGCAAAGCGGTAGACCGAATCCTGGACGGCATCGCCCTTCACCCTGTATTTAAAGCCCAGCCCCCACATCGGCGGAATACATCCCCCACCCGACAGCAGGTTGTAACGCTTGACCACATCCACCAATTCAGGACCCGTCAGGACGAACACTTCGATGCCTTTTGCCCCCGGCACGTCGATGAACACCTTATTCCCCCCGGCCCGGTTGGCGTACAACTGGGCAGGAGCATCGGCAATCTTGCCTTTGTTGCCTTCCGTGTCCCGCGCGTTCTGGGTAATCTTCGTGTTCGAGCCACACAAGAAAGTCGTATAACGCGCCGTATTCACCAAGATGCCATAGCCCTTGGTCGAGACATAGAACGTCTGCGGTGCGTGCGTATATCCCAAATCGTTTAACGGATTGTCGTTGACAATCGGACGCTTACGCGTCCCCCTGTGCCCGAAAGTCCCGTACTGCATCCCAAAGCCGTAAAGCTGCTCCCCATCGGCCAATGGCACGGTAATCAGGCAACCCCGGTCTTTCACCTCCACCAAAATATCGTCTATATCAAAAGGAAGCGCAGCCTCGGGAAGACGCTCCATGACTTCCGTCATAGGATTCCCTCCCAACACACCATACGGGGTAAACCGGTCTACTTCCCCCACAGACAGCCGGATGACTCCCGGCGCTATCTCTTCTTGCACAACGGCCGTTCCTACGCCCTGGCAAGAAGTTGCCAGAATCCCCCACAGCCCGATGGCACATGCTAATAGTCTATTCATTGGATGCTTGTTTCTTAACGAAGTATAAGTATAACGCGGCACGCTCCTAAGGACGCACGTCTAATCGCTCCCCTCGCACGGCTCATTCAGCCTTCAGCTTCAGCACAAATGTCTTCAGTCCGAAACGCGGCATAGACACCTTCAGCCGGGAAACGTTGTCCGCCCCCGATTTCCACTGAGGCCGCGCCACGCAATCTCCCTTAAGGTCGACCTCTTCCACCCCGGCCAAGGGCAAAGCCAACTGAATGGTACACGGTTTCGAGTCGCCCTCGGCATTAAACAGCCTCATCACCACATCGCCACCCTGCAAATAAGCTGCGCTCAACTGATAGCCACTGTCACGCAAATCGACCAACGAGCGGGAAAGAGGCTTCCCATCGGCCAGCCACGTGCAATGCAAAGGTTCATTCCAAGCGTCGCTGACAGGCTGTATGTGGCTTTCATCCCATTGCTTCCGATGAGGGACAAGTGCATAAGCCACCTCCGTCGGGCCGGTAATCTTATAATCAGGCCCCCACAGCCCCTGTCCGGAGTACTGAATTGTCAGCCCCAACGGAAAGCCGCTCCCATAAGCATAAGAAGTCGTATGGTCAGAAAGCAAGGCCAAGCCATATCCATCTTCCGCCTCCGCCAAGTCTACCCAGTTCAAAATGATATTGTGCTTAATCTGGTCCCAAGCATTGAAATGAGTATCGGCCAGACGGCTGCGGCACACATCAAAAGGCGCGTTCTTGTAAATCGTAGCCTCCTTCAAGTCAGCAGGGAAAAGGAGATTCAGCTTGTAACGGGCATCGCAATAAGCCCGGCGGTTATCGCGCCACTTTGTCTCCTTATATTCGCCGATACCCACATTTCCCCGCCAGTCAATCTGCAGACGGCAGTCTATACGCCTGCTTCCGGCCTTTAAGGTCACAGTCTGCGCAAAAGGATGGCCGGCAATCTGCCCCTTTACCTGCACACTTTTCTCAAACTCGTTATCCCGCAAAACAGACAATACGGCAGGACTTTCCGTGGAAGACCGGAAACGCCCCTCTTCATAGAAAAAGCCGCGCAACTCTCCCCAAGAGTAGCCGCTGTCGTTTGACACAAACTCCTTACCTCCTTCTTTTTTAGCAATCAGACTCTTAATGACTCCCCCTTTCGTAAGGTCAAACGTAATCTTGTACACATCGTTTTCCAAGACATAATCGCCCTCGGCCACATTCCTGTGCTCATCCTTCAATCCCGCATCCAGCCTCTTGTCCAAAGCATTGAGCTGGTATACCGAATAACCAAAAGAAGGAACCTTGGCCTTAAAAAACAGCTTAACCGACCCGTTTTCTTTTGACAAATAGCTGTCGACCTTCCGATTCTTCCAGTCATAAACTTCTACTCCTTGAGGAGTTCCGTCGGGCAAAGACAGCCCGACGACTTCCTCACGCTCTACCCCCAACGTATTGGCAATCTGAAGATAGCAAGTCTTCCAACCGCTTTTCACAGCCTGGTTTCCCCCTGCTGCCAGATTTTGCAGAGCTTCTTCTCTTATCTTATCTGTAATTGTGTTTGTGCTGCCTGTCCAACGGCGAATAGCATCCGCCCAAGTCCCTTGATTATGTAAACCATTGTAAGGTACGATCCACGAATCATGATGCTGAGCCAGCATCAAAGTACGCCATGCCTCGTCCATGTTTGCCTCTCTATAACGATACCCATTCTCTACCCGTGCCATGACCGAAAGCTTCTCAGCCATCACCAAATTGTTTTCAGCACTACGCACCTGTTGCGCAATCTGTTGCAGGACCTGGCTTCCCCACATCAGGCAAGGAAGCACGTCTTCTTGCGAAAAGCGCCAGTCGTCGTCAGTTTTCCCGACTGAGACACGCTCTACGTAATCACGCCACAATGTATAAACCGATTGATTTTTCGTTCTCTCGCCACTTCCCAACCAAGGGCCGTTTTTCCACCCTGCATCTTGAAAACACATGCCCACAGGATGTAAGATACCAGCTTCCCGACAAGCCGAAAGATATTCGTTTGAATTAGCCCAAGCAGTAGTCTGCCACGTCGAACCAGGTTCAAGCATCTCGCAAGCATAACGTGGAACAGCAAGCAAAGAAGTTCCATCAGGACCAATCCAATTGACAAGTTCACCGCCATGAGCAGCAGTATACCCTCCCCAACAAGTATTGGGACACTTCAGCACAGCATACTTAAAGCCCAACTGATGAAGCAACTGAGGCAGACAACTAGTAAAACAGGGTTCCTCCACAGAATAGGTCACAAATTTTACATCAGAGAAATGTGCACGTATTTTCCGAATACCATATTGAAATTGACGGATAATACTCTCACCCGATATATTATAGCAATATGGCTGTGCATAAGTTGGATTGGTAAATTCCACCCTATCACTTGCCGCAACAGTTTCAAAATGCCGATAGGCTTCGGGAGTGCGAACTTGCACCGTATCCCACGTTTCAGGTTCTATTTCCAAACAAATACGCCAATCAGGATGCGCTGCCAACTGATCCACTATAAACTGTGTTTTCCACTCTACCGGGTAATGACCATAGATACCGCCATGATAACCATCTACAAAATAAGGTTGCTGTGCATTAACTCCAATAGCATTCCTTAAAAAGAAAAAAAGGAAGCAGA
>DXCK01000026.1 GCA_019116045.1 Candidatus Bacteroides merdipullorum
GCGCATCCTGATACGTTCGTTGCGGATAGAATCGTCCAGACGTTGGTCTTCGTCCAAATAATGATATGCTGTGCGATAATCTCCCAATTCGTTGTAGTATTGACGCAAGTAACGATTACGGATATGCATCAGGTCTGGATCAATGTCCGACGGTTTAACAGCCTTGTCCAATACGCGTGCGGCTTCCGAGAGGTCTTTACGCAAAAGAGCCAGTTGGATATGCTGCGTATCCAAATAATACAAAGCCGTAGTGTCTTTCATGGCACGGAAAAACGGCTCGCACAACGAAAGATATTTGGTCGCAGAATCGGGAAGGCTGAGGCGGAGGAAACAGTCTGCCAGATTAATCCGGCTTAAGTTCAATTCATAATTCATGTCTGGATAGGTAGTGGTCAGTGCCACAGCCCGCCTGAAATAATCGATTGCAGTAGGATAATCTCCGCGGAAATAATAAGAAGTACCCCGGTTATTCAAATAAAAATGTTTCTCGAAAGGCAGCATCTGACCGTATGAACGCAAGGCCAAATCGTAGTAATAATCACAAAGTTCAAAAACACGTAAAGAAGAATATATCTGCGCCAAGCCATAATAAATAGGCACTTTCTGCGCAGAAAGCAACCCAAGAGAGTCACACAACAGCAAAGCTCGGCGATACCAATAGGCTCCTCTATCCAGTTTCCCTTGTCGGTTACAGGCATCGGCCAAATTAATGAGGATATCTGGCAAAACTCCTACTTTTGTCCCTTGTTGCCGTTGTTCGTAAGAGTAGCGGAAACAGTATTCTGCAGAATCCATGTGACCGGTACGGGCAAAGAGGTTCCCTTTCATATTGGAACACTCGGATTGCAAATCGGCCAAACCCGGTGAAGCAGGGGCACGACGCACATATTCTTCTATCTGCTTGACTAAAAGGCGAGCCGAATCAATGTCATAAGAAGAAAGGCAAGTCTTTAATGCCACGGCCAAATAATTGTAATACACCAAACTATCATTACACTGTTGCATACGGGTTAGAGCCTCCGTGCGTACCTTGCGAGGAACAGAAGAAATAGAATCGTATATACCCTGAAAGAAGGAATCGAAAACTTCCATCTCGGTGGGCACAGACGAGGCAACAGGGTTATGCCGGCACGATGTAGGCAACAGCAACATCAGCAAGAAGGAAGCGCCCAACAAGGCAACCATGCACGGGCGGAAAGATCTGCATCTGTCCATATATACGAAAATATATCAATAGATAGTCACCAGTGTAGCTCCAAATCCATATTCTTGAAAAGAAGCATCCTGAGTCTTGCACTTAGGATACTTGCGACGAAGTTCATCTAATACAGCCTTACGCAAGACGCCTTCACCTTTGCCATGTATGAAAACGACGCGCTGGCCATGCTTCTGTTTATATTGCTCCATAATCTCGCGGAACTTGTCTAACTGGTATTGCAACATGTCCGCATTGGTCATGCCTTGCGTATTGTCCAACAAAGCATCAATGTGTAAATCCACTTCGATGATGCCGTTTTTCTCTTTCTTTTCTGTCCGGGCCGATTTAGATGCGGATGCATCCACTGATTTCTTCTGCATCAGAGATTTCTGTATTTCTTCAGCAGAGACATTGAGCTGACGAATGGCCTGGTCGTCACGCACCAGATCATAAATCAAGGCGGGAGTACTGAAGAAATCGCTGGACTGGAAGGTGTGTAGCTTATAAAACTTGACGGTATCAATCCTCAGTTCTACGCTGACAGCCGGTTTAAGCAAGAAGGAACTACGGTCCTTAAAAGCCAACAACTGCACGCAGACACGTTCCCGTTCATTCAACTCTGATTTCTCAAAGCCTTCTAAGAACAACTTTGTATTCGGTTCAATCAAACCATGCGAACGGACACTCCAAGCGTTGCTTTCGACACTGAGATAGGTATAATATAGATAATAATTGGAGTCGTTCACCAGGTAAGTTTCGAAAGGAGTGGTAGAAACGGCCTTGATGTCTACGGGTACAAAAGCAAGATATACATTCAGCCGGTTGCCAGCTCGGGTTTCTGGCTGCCGATAGACTGAGATTTCGGGCTTCTTTAGGGTCGTTTCGTCAGGTGCGATGCGTTCCGGTTCCTGCTGCTTCTGGACGGCAGCCTTCATGGCAGGTGTCGGGATGTTATAATCGTCTGTCTCTACTACCACACATTCGCGAATGGGCATAGGTATGTCAAAACCGTCTTCATCTTCTACCAACACAATATCCTTGCCTTGGAAACCACTGACTTTTCCACCACCTACTTCGCTCAAGAAGCGTACTCTATCTCCTATTTTCATAACCTACTATAATATATTAAAACACTTAAGTGAGCACAAAGGTACAAAATTATTCATACCTTTGCACGCCCAAAAGACAGATAATATGAACGAGAATCCCAAAGACATACATATCCGCGACTTCCAATATGACCTGCCGGATGAACGTATAGCCAAATTCCCTCTGCCTCAACGAGACCATTCCAAACTATTGCTTTACCGCCACGGAGAAGTGGCCGAGGACCGCTTCTTCAACTTGCCGCACTACATCCCGGCCGGCAGCCTGATGGTGTTCAACAATACGAAGGTCATCCAAGCCCGGCTGCATTTCCGCAAAGACACAGGGGCACTGATTGAGGTGTTTTGCCTGGAACCGCTGGAGCCGAATGATTATGCACTCAACTTCCAGCAGACGGCCCATAGCGCATGGCTTTGCATGATTGGCAACCTGAAGAAGTGGAAGGAAGGGACGCTGCACCGGGTAATGACGGTGAAGGGGATGATGGTCACGCTGACTGCCAGGCGGGGTGAATGTCGGGGTACGAGCCACCGGGTGGACTTCGCGTGGGATAACGCGGAGGTGACGTTTGCCGACATACTGGAGGTGTTCGGCGAGTTGCCCATCCCACCCTACCTGAACCGGGCCACGCAGGAAAGCGATTTAACGACGTACCAGACGGTGTACAGCAAAATAAAGGGCTCGGTGGCGGCACCCACGGCGGGACTGCACTTCACGCCCGCCGTGCTGGACGCACTGCGGCAGAAGGGGGTCGACCTGGAGGAGCTGACATTGCACGTGGGCGCCGGCACATTCCGCCCCGTGAAGAGCGAACGGATAGAAGGGCACGAGATGCACACGGAGTATATCTCTGTCTCGCGGCAAACGATAGCCCGGCTGTTGGCCCATGATGCCTGCGCCATTGCCGTGGGCACCACGTCGGTACGGACACTGGAAAGCTTGTACCACATCGGGCTTACCCTCATGGAGCACCCGGATGCTTCGGAAGAGGAATTGCACGTCCGGCAGTGGCAACCCTACGGACTCCCAGCAGAGAAGGCCGCCACGCCTGCCACGGAGGCCCTGCAAGCGATTGCCGACTATCTGGACCGCCACCACATGGAGACGCTGCACACCAGCACGCAAATCATCATTGCCCCGGGATATGAGTACAAGATAGTAAAAGCGATGGTGACCAACTTCCACCAACCGCAGAGCACACTGCTGCTGCTGGTGTCGGCCTTCGTAGGAGGCGACTGGCGGAGGATGTACGACTATGCCCTGGCGCACGACTTCCGCTTCCTGAGCTATGGCGACTCGTCGCTGCTGATGCCGTAAGAATTTAGGGGACGAGTTAACGAGGCCACGAGGACAGACCTTGTTGCCTTGTCAACTATTACAAAACCTTGTTGCCTTGTTAACTCGTCAACTTGTCAACTAATAAATTTATGAAGAAAGACAACCTAGAAGAACTGTTCCCCGTCGTGGACGAACAGGGAAACATCCTGGGGGCTGCCACCCGTGGCGAGTGCCACAACGGCAGCAAGCTGCTGCACCCGGTGGTGCACCTGCACGTGTTCAACTCTGAAGGCGCGCTCTACCTGCAACGACGCCCTGCGTGGAAGGATATCCAACCCGGCAAGTGGGACACAGCCGTGGGCGGACACGTCGACTTGGGCGAAAGCGTGGAGCAAGCCCTGCGCCGCGAAGCACGCGAAGAGCTGGGCATCAGCGACTTCACCCCGCAGTCCGTCGACCACTACGTCTTCGAATCGGAACGCGAGCGCGAACTGGTCTTCACCTTCCGCACGGTGTACGACGGCCCTGTCACGCCCTCCGACGAACTGGACGGCGGGCGCTTCTGGCCGGTGCAGGAAATCCGCAATAACCTGGGCCAAGGCGTCTTCACCCCCAACTTCGAGGGCGAGGTAGGCCGCGTGCTATAAGCATTCATTGTCTATGGGTCGATAGATGCAGCTTTCTAGTGGGTACTAGAAGCATACGTCTATGGGTAGCTATACTGACCAGTATAGGGGTAGCTATACTGACCGGTATAGGGGTAACTATACCGACAAGACACAAAAAGAGGCGCCGGCAGCAGAGCGAACATGCTACCGGCGCCTTTCTACTTATATTGGATGAAAGATGAATTTCCTCTCTCAGCAGGCCAAGTCTTCGACCACCTTCATCACCTGACGAGCCACCTCCTCGGCATCTTGCTGCGTGGGAGCCTCGCTGTAAACACGGATGATGGGCTCGGTGTTGCTCTTGCGCAAGTGCACCCAGCGGTCGAGGAAGTCTATCTTCACGCCGTCCGTGTCGGTAATCTTCTCGTCCCTATACAGTTCCTTCACCCGGGCCAAGATGGCATCCACATCCGTTTCCGGAGTCAGGTCTACGCGGTTCTTCGCCATGAAGTAGGCAGGATACGTGGCACGCAGTTCGCTGACCTTCTTGCCCTCGTGCGCCAAGTGGCTCAAGAAGAGTGCGATGCCCACCAAGGCGTCGCGCCCGTAGTGGCTGGCCGGATAGATGACCCCGCCGTTGCCCTCGCCGCCGATGACGGCACCCACGCGCTTCATCTCCGTGGTCACGTTCACTTCGCCCACGGCCGCCGCGTAATACGGCTGCCCGTAACGGGCCGTCACATCGCGCAAGGCACGGGTCGAACTGAGGTTGGACACCGTGGGGCCTGGCGTATGCTTCAGCACATAGTCGGCCACAGTGACCAGCGTGTATTCCTCGCCATACATGCGTCCGTCCTCGCAGATGATAGCCAGACGGTCTACGTCAGGGTCTACGACAAACGCCACGTCGTTTCCACCCTTCGACATCAACTGCATGATGTCGCCCAGGTTACGTTCCAACGGTTCGGGATTGTGCTGGAAGTTGCCCGTAGGCTCACAATACAGCTTCTCCACGTGCTGCACGCCCAGTTGTTCCAACAAATCAGGCAAGATGATGCCCCCCACCGAGTTCACACAGTCGATGGCCACGCGGAAACCGGCCTTGCGGATAGCTTCCACGTCCACCAGGTCGAGAGCCAGCACACTGTCTATGTGTTTCTGGTTATAGGTCAAGTCCTTGCGGTACGTGCCCAGTTGGTCGACCTCGGCATAATCGAAATCTTCGGCCTCGGCGATGCGCAGCACTTCGTTCCCCTCTTCTTTATTGAGGAACTCGCCCCGTTCGTTCAGCAACTTCAGGGCGTTCCACTGTTTGGGGTTATGCGAAGCCGTCAGTATGATACCTCCACTGGCCCCCTCCATTGTCACAGCCAGCTCGGTAGTAGGAGTCGACGCCAGGTCGATGTCCACCACGTCCCAGCCCATGCCCATCAAGGTGCCGACGACGATGTTCTTCACCATTTCGCCGGAAAGGCGGGCATCACGGCCCACCACAATCTTGTTGCTCCTGACTGTGCAGGTTCTGCGTATCAGCGTGGCGTATGCCGAAGTAAATTTCACGATATCCAGCGGATTCAGTCCCTCGCCGGCCTTGCCGCCGATGGTGCCACGGATACCAGAAATGGATTTAATCAATGTCATAGCAAAGGAAAAATAGCGTTATTAATATATCTGAAAACGAATATCGTAGTAATAGGGCACGACTGACTGCATGGCAGTGCTGCTCCCCATGTCCGAAGGAACTATCAGCTTCACATGCGACTTGTTATAAATGTAGTCCCAAGGCACCAGCCATCCAGCAGGAACGGCTGAACTGCCGTAATATTGCCAATAGGCTCCCTCCAGGAAAATACCGGCGATAGAAGAAGAGGTCACGGTGTAGCGAAACCCGTCGACCATGTAAGCCAGTTCCAAGTTTGAGTAAGACAGGTATTTGTCTAGGATGTTGTATTCTGTAAAGCGCATCAGTATCTCGTCGTTGTTCCGTACCGTATCGCCCTCGATACCTCTGTCCAGAATCTGCATGTAGACTCCGCTGGCCAGTTGCACGTATTCATTGCGGTCGAGGTTGGTCACCGTGTCTTGTGCCAGGAACTGGCTCTGGGATATGACCGTGATGCTGCTGTCGCGGATAAAAGCGGCGATGGCGTCATCTTCCCGCTCTTTCATCTCGGCATAGGTCATCGTGTCGTCGCAGGCCTGGAAGGCGATGCAGGCAAGCATCAGGAGCAAAAAGAATAAGGTAAGTTTTTTCATTTCTATTTGTTAATAAATTGCGTGACAAAAGTATCTGATTTCGCGGAAAGATGAAGTGATAACTGCCGAATGTTCGTATCTTTTAACCTTTCCACGTCGTTTTTTCACGGTTGGGCGGCCGTGAGCAGAGGCTTGTATTGGCGGATGGCTGCCTCGAACACTTCGCGTGCTTCTTCCATAGTGCCGTAAAATTCGCCGCCCGAAGCATTCAGGTGTCCGCCGCCGTTGAAGAACTCGGCCGCCACCTGGTTGCACGGGAAGGTGCCCACGGAGCGGAGCGAGATTTTTATCATCGGCCGTTCGGTGTCTTCGCGCAAGAAGCAGGAGAATACTACGTTTTTGATGCTTAGCGGGATGTTGACGAATCCCTCGCTGTCGCCACGGACGTAGTTGAAGCGGCGCTGCTCTTTCTTGGTCAGCGAGATGAGGGCGGCGTTGCAGTCGGTGTAGACGCGCATCTGCGAGAGAACGTAACCCATCAGACGCAGGCGACTCTCGGAATAAGTATTGAATACCTTGCGGTAGATGGCGTCTTTGTCAATGCCCTTTGAGAGCAGTTCGCTGATGATGAAGTAGATTTCGCGGTTGTTCGAATTGTAGGTAAAGCCTCCCGTGTCGGTCATCATGCCCGTATAGACGCACTCAGCAGCTTCTTTCGTAATCTCGTTGAAGTAGCCCATGCGGCAGATGAGGCGGAACACCAACTCGGAGGTCGACGAGATTTCGGGGTGCGAGATGATGATTTGGCAGAAAGGTTCCGGATCCAGATGGTGGTCGATAAGAATCTTCCGTGCGGGCGAAGCCTGCACGGCATCCCCCATGGCGTCGATGCGGTGGATAGCGTTGAAATCGAGACAGCAGATGACGTCGGCCTCGGCCAGCAGGCGGTCGGCGAACTCCTTGTACTTGTCGTACAGCAAGATGTCTTTGCTGCCGGGCATCCACTTCAGAAAGTCGGGAAAGGCATTGGGCACGATGACATTGGCCGTCTTGTCCTGCGAACAGAGGAAGTGCCACAGGGCCAGGGACGAACCGATGGCGTCGCCGTCGGGCGACACGTGGGAAACGATGACTATCTTCTCAGCGCGCTCGAACCATTTGGTGAAGTGGTCGATGTTTGCTTGTTTGATTATCTTGCTCAGCATAACCGGGTCTTTATTTAAAATGATACAGATAAATTGGGCACAAAAGTACGAAAAAGTTTAGGATTTCGGGTACAAGGAAGCGTGATTTCCGCACAACTGCCTGGCACGTACGAATGGCACGTGCCTCTCTTCCGTAAGAAGCGTCCCGCTTGTCCGGAAGAAAGCCGCTTCTTGCGCACAAGGAGTAAACGCTCAAAGAAACACCCGTAAGGCGCCCTGACGGGCTACGATATGGTATGGAATACCACGGCGGATACACTCGTTTGCCATCCGGCGAAGGTAATAGCCCGAAAAGGAAGCGTCGAACACCACGAAACGCACGTCGAACAGCTTGTCCAGGTCGGCCAGTCTTCCCTTGTAGCCCGGACAGACATACAAATAGTCCACAGGCAGGCGGGAAGCGGCAAACTTCCCCTTCCAGCGGTCGTCCGACAAGATACAGACGCTGCGGCCTCCGTAGAACAGTATACCATTGTCCACAAACAACTTTTGATGTTCATAGCTACCAGACACGAGAACAGGCGGTTTAAGACGCAAGCGTGTCCAATGCGGCTCCAGCGAACGCAACAAACGCGACACATCGGGCAGGCTGTCCGACCCGACCAGCCAGGAGCAGCCATCGGAACCGACACAATGAACTGCCGGCGCACGACGAACGTTGTAGAAAACCAAGCTGCGACGGGGCAGCGAGCAGTAGCGGGCCGCCTGATGATAGCCGACAAGCACTAATATGGAAAGCAGGGCGACAATGACGCGCCGGGCGACGAAACGGCGCAAAGCAAAACAACATAAGGTCAGGGATACGTAGAACAGCAACACGTCCCACACGTCAACCCAAAGACGGTCAAAAGAAGCATAAGGCAGGCGCCCTATCCAACGGAGACCTTCATTCTGCACCCACAGCAGCTTTTCCAGACCGCCTGCCCACCACGCCTGCCAAACCGGGAAGGGGGTAAGCAACAACAAAAGCACAGCCGCATAGAGTATCAACGAAGACAGGGGGACAACCCAGAGATTGCTCAACAGGAAATGCGTGGAGAAGCGGGAGAAATAGAGCAGCACCAGAGGCACCGTCCCCACCTGCGCAGCCATAGAAACCGTCAGCAAGCCCCAAACATAACGCAACAGGCGACAACGGGGACGCCACAAAGCATACAGCGGAGGCTGGAACAACAGGATGGCCGCCAGCGAAAGGAATGACAACTGAAAACTGACATCGAACAGCCACAAAGGACGAAACAGCAGCATCAGAAAAGCTGCGGCAGCCAACGTATTCAGCGTGAGCAGGCGCTCTGACTGGAGGGTAGAAAGAGCCACTATCGACATCATCGTCACCGCACGCACCACGGGCGATGCCAGCCCGGTGAAGAAAGCGAAAGCCCACATCGCCACCACGACAAGCAGCAGCAAAGGCGGCTTCAGCCAACGCCAACGCAGCCAAAAAGGACGGAGCAGCACAAACAACAAGGCGTAGAGAAAGCCGATGTGCAGACCCGACAAAGACAACACGTGGCTGGCGCCGGCCACGGAATACGCCTCGACAATGTCTTCACTCAAGTCCGTCTGGTCGCCCACGGTCAGAGCCGAAAGCACCGCCCACTCATCGCCCCGGAAACCCAGCCGGTGGTAAAGAGCCACCACCCTGTCGCGGCAATCCAAAGCCATCTGCCGGACAGTACGCACCGAATCATGCCCCACCACCTGCCAGTGACCCGCCGGCACGTAGGCCGTGCCACTCCCACCTCGTCGGCGAAGGAAACGCTCGTAGTCGAACTCGTCAGGGTTACCGTTGTTACACGGCGGAGAAAGACGCGTATGGACCAGCAGCTCGTCGCCCCGCGCCAAACGTGCCGCCGCAGAGTCTTTGGGGAAATAGAACAGGAAGAAAGGCCGACGGGCGTCGACCTGCAGCGAGTCGCCGGCAAAGACACCCAGCACACGGGCCGGGCACAGGATGCTGCGCTCCTTCTCCTCGGGTTGGTCGCAAATGCGCAGGTAGTAGACTGAGTTCCGGCCCGGGAAGTCATAACGGCTCTTCTCCCACTGACTGGCAGCCAGTTGGAAGCCGACAAAGCCCAGCAGCAGGAACAGGACGACCGTGTACAGATGCCTGAGAAAGAAGCGGGAACAGGCATACAGGACGAGCAGCAAAACGGCGGAGATGCTCCCAAAGCACAGCCACGAGCAGGCTTGCGAAAGAGCATCCCCACACACGATTCCCACCCCCAGCGGCAACAAGAGCCACAGAAAGGGATAATTCTGTCCTGCCCGGAAAGCCACCTCTTGCTACAAGCTCTTCAGCGCATGAATGGCTTCTACGGGGTCGGGAGCGGAGAAGACGGCATTGCCTGCCACCAGGATGTCGGCACCGGCTTCCACAAGGCGGGCGCCAGTCTGGAGATTAACACCGCCGTCCACTTCGATGAGGGCGTTGGAGCCACAGGCGTCCAGCAGGTCGCGCAGTTCGCGCACCTTCTCGATGGTGTGTGAGATGAACTTCTGCCCGCCGAAGCCGGGGTTGACGCCCATCACGAGCACCATGTAGAGGTCGCCCACGATGTCTTTCAGCAGCGAGACGGGGGTGGCGGGATTGATGGTGACGGCGGGCTGCATCCCGGCGTCGCGTATCTGCTGCACCACGCGATGCAGGTGGGGGCAGGCTTCGTAGTGGACGTTCATCACGTAGGTGCCCAGTTCTTTCACTTCGGGAATGAATTTTTCGGGTTGGACTATCATCAGATGGACGTCGAGGGGTTTCTCGGCCAGGGCGGCCACGTGCTTGAGGACGGGGAAGCCGAAGGAGATGTTGGGCACGAAGACGCCGTCCATGATGTCTACATGAAGCCAGTCTGCTTCGCTTTGGTTCAGCATGGTGATGTCTTCGGCCAGGTTGCTGAAGTTGGCCGAGAGGATGGAGGGGGATATCAGGGGATTCATAGGTTTTCTGTTTTTAGTTGACGAGTTAACGAGTTGACGAGTTGACAAGGGAAGAGTTGACAAGGGAAGAGTTGACAAGGGGACGAGGGACGAGTTGACGAGGGGACAAGGGCCTGGTTGCCTGAAGCCTTGTCAACTCGTCAACTCACCTGCCTTACTCCACTTGGGCGGGCTGGACGAGGTGGAAGCCGCGCAGGAGTTCGTCGACGGGGAGGCGCCGCTTGCCGGGCAACTGCAAGGAGCGTATGCCGACCAGGCCGTCGGCCACGGCTACGCGGAGGTAGGTTTTCCCATCTGTCTGCACCGTGCCGACGGGCAGGTTGTGGGGTTGGGGCAGCTTCTCGGCTTCGAATATCTTCAGCACCACGGGCGGATGGCCGGGCTGTTGCAGCTCGGTCCAGGCGGCGGGATAGGGGGAGAGGCCGCGGATGAAGTCGTAGACCTGCTTGGCGGGGCGGTTCCAGTCGATGCGGCAGGTGTCTTTGAATATCTTCGGCGCGGGGCGCAGGGGGGTGCAGACGGGCATTTGTTCTTGGGGAATGGGTGTGGTGCGGCCGGCCAGTATGTCGTCGACGGTGTCGGTCACCAGGCGTCCGCCCAGCAGCATGAGGCGGTCGTGCACGGTGCCCACGTCGTCGGTGTCGGCAATGGGCACGCGCACCTGGCGGATGATTTCGCCGGTGTCTATCTCTTGACGGAGAAAGAAGGTGGTGAGGCCGGTCTCCGTCTCGCCGTTGATGACGGCCCAGTTGATGGGCGCCGCGCCGCGGTATTGGGGCAAGAGGGAGGCATGGAGGTTAAACGTGCCCAGGCGGGGCATGGCCCAGACCACCTCGGGCAGCATGCGGAAGGCGACGACTATCTGCAAATCGGCCTGCCACGCGCGCAGGGCCTTCAGGAAGTCTTCATTCTTCAACTTCTCAGGCTGCAATAGCGGAAGATTGTGTTCCAAAGCATACTGCTTGACGGGCGAATACTGCACCTTGTGGCCGCGCCCGGCGGGTTTGTCGGGCATGGTGATGACGCCCACCACGTTGTAGCCGCCTTCGACGAGGCAGCGCAGGGACTCGACGGCAAACTCCGGTGTGCCCATGTAGACGATTCGCAAGTCTTCTTTCTTCATCATATTTCTGTCTTCTTTTTATGGTTGTTTTCGAATTGCTTTTTTGATAGGGGTCTATCAATGCTCTATGATAGGGGTGTATCAACGCTCTATGATAGGAGTGTATCAACGCTCTATGATAGGGGTCGTCCAATGCTCTTTGGATGGGGTCGTCCAATGCTCTATGGATGGGGTCGTCCAACGCTCTATGGATGGGGTCATCCAACGCTCTATGGATGGGGTCATCCAACGCTCTATGGACGGGGTCGTCCAATCTATTCGTCGGAGAAATGCACCAACACCTCGCGGTAGTAGTTGAATATCTTCGACTTCGACACGAAGCCCAGGTATCGCCCGTCGGCATCGACCACGGGCAGGTTCCAGGCCTGCGTGTCGTCAAACGTGCGCATCACCTGCTCCATGCTGTCCGTGCTATACAGCCGTGCGGGAGGCAACGTCATCAGGCGCTCGACGGTGAAGCGGTGGTACAGCTCCTGCCGGAACATGATGTTGCGTATGTCGTCCAGCGGTATGATGCCCAGCAGGCGGCGGTCGGCGTCGAGCACAGGAAAGATGTTGCGATGCGCATGGGCAATGACGCTGACCAGTCCCCCCAGGTCCATGTCGGGACGGACGGGCGTGAAGTCAGTCTCCACCACGTTCTCCATCTTCATCAGCGTCAGCACCGACTTATCCTTGTTGTGCGTCAACAATTCCCCCTTCTTGGCCAGACGCATGGAGTAGATGCTGTGCGGCTCGAACACGATGATGGTCAGGTAAGAACTGACGGACACAATCATCAGCGGCAGAAACAAGTCGTAACCACCCGTCAGCTCGGCAATGAGGAACACGCCCGTCAACGGCGCGTGCATCACGCCACTCATCACCCCCGCCATGCCCATCAAGGCGAAGTTCTTCTCCGGCAGGAAAGGGGTAATGTTGAACTCGTTGCTGAAATGCGAGAACACGAACCCCGCAATGCACCCCAGGTAGAGCGACGGAGCGAAGATACCCCCGCAGCCTCCCCCACCGTTGGTAGCGCTCGAGGCAAAAACCTTGAAGACAATGATGAGCATCAAGTACACCAGCAACAGATTGCTGTGACCGTAGAAGAAGGAGTTGTTCATCACCGTGTCCCACTCGGCCCCGGTCATGCCATTCAACAACAGTTCTATCGTATCGTAACCCTCGCCATACAACGGCGGGAACAGGAAAATCAGCACACTCAGCATCGTGCCGCCCAGCAACAACTTCTTCCAAGGCGTCTTCAGCCGCCCGAACACCCCCTCCACCCGGTTCATGGCCCGCGTGAAGTAGAGCGACACCAATCCGCAGAACACCCCCAGCATGATGACATAAGGGATGCGCACCAGCTCGAACGGCTGATCCAGGTGAAAGCGGAACATAGCCTCCTGCCCCGTCACGACATAAGACAACGTGGCCGCCGTCACCGACGAAATCAACAAAGGCAACAACGACGTCATCGTCAAGTCAATCATCAGCACCTCCAGCGTGAACACCAGCCCCGCAATCGGCGCCTTAAAGATGCCGGCCACCGCGCCCGCAGCCCCGCAGCCCACCAGCAGCATCAGCGTGCGGTGCTCCATCTTGAACATACTGCCCAGGTTCGACCCGATGGCCGACCCCGTCAGCACGATAGGCGCCTCCGCCCCCACCGAACCACCAAAGCCGATGGTGATGGAACTGGCCAGGATGGACGACCACGTATTGTGCCGCTTGATGCGCCCCTGACGGCGTGAGATGGCATACAGAATCTTCGTCACCCCGTGGCTGATGTCATCCTTCACCACGTAGCGCACAAAGAGCCCCGTCAGGAAAATACCTACCACCGGATAAACCAAATACAAGTAATTGGCCTCCGTCGTATCAAAATTATCAGTCAGAAACAGTTGTATCCAATGTATCAGTTGCTTCAGCAACAAAGCCGCCAGCGCCGTGCAGATGCCCACCAGGAAACTAAGCATCAAGATAAACTGCCGCTCCTTGATGTGCTGCTCGCGCCAACGAAGAAGACGGAGCAACCACCCCTTTGCACTATAATATATAGGTGTATCCTGCGTCATGGACGAATGATTTTAACCTCTCCTCCCTGCCCCAGCTTAATGATGGACGACGGGCGGGCCGGTTCGGTCTCAGTACGCCGCGCTTCCACCACATAATCGACAGCATTCTTTATCTCATCGCTTATCTCAGCAAAAGTACGGGGAGAAGGCTGCCCGCTCACATTGGCCGAAGTAGAAACAATAGCCTTGCGGAAACGAAAACAAAGAGCCTTCGAGAACTCCTCGCCAGTAACACGTATGCCCACACTGCCATCTTCTGCCAGCAAGTTAGAAGCCAAATTACGCGCACCGGAATAAATAATGGTCAAAGGCTTATCGGCCACGTCTATCAAATCCCAAGCCACGGCAGGCACATCCTGCACATAAAAATCCACTTTGACGGCCGAATCTACCAATACCAGCATAGCCTTACTGTCCGCCCTGCGCTTTATTTCGTAAACACGACGCACTGCCTCTTCATTGGTAGCATCACATCCAATGCCCCAGATGGTATCGGTTGGATACAATATCACCCCCCCGTCCTGCATCACCTGGCAAGCCTTTTTGATGTCTTCTATCCAGTTTTTATCCATAGTCTATTCAGTGATTGACGCGCAAATGTAGTAATTTGTATCCATAAACAAGCAGGATTCACGCAAATAATACAGTGGAACCTTTCATAGTTTGGTTCATTTCACTATTTTTGCAGCACAGCATCAAAGGCCATAGCTATGTTTAAACACCTATAATATACATTATCTCTGTCATGAATATTATACGCTTTATTACATATCTACTTCTAACCATACTCACCGGAATAAGCGGGCAGATACAAGCCCTTGTACATGAAAACATATTCAACATTAAATACATCGGACTTCCTGAAGGGCTCAGCGACCTTCGCGTCTATTCCATCATAGAAGACAAAGACGGCGTCATTTGGATTGCCACGAAAGCAGGCATCGACCGTTACAACGGGCACAGCATGAAGAACTACACACTGGCTGGCGACTATCGCTACGGCGACATGGCCGGGCGGTGCATCAAACTGCTGTACGACGACCGCTCCGGACTATGGGCCTACGACAACACCGGCAAAGTCTTTCACTACTCCATCGAGAACGACCGCTTCGAGCTGATCCTGCACCTCAGCCATTACACTCACACCAACGTCATCCTGAACGACCTGTATTTCGACCAGGACGAAACCTTATGGTTAGGTTCAAACCTGGGACTGTATAAGCAAGAAAAAAACGGAAACGTGCAGCAAGTATTGGACGGGTATTTCGTTGGTGCCATCATATCCACCGGAAAGGCCCTGTACGTCGGCACCACACAAGGTACCCTGCGGCTCATGCCCGACGGACAAGCCGTGTCCGTCAGCCGAGGAGACATATCTTCCCTGCACTACGACCAAGCCAAGAACGAACTGTGGGCAGGCACTTTCAACAGCGGCTTGCTGGTTATCGACTTGTCCACCGGCGACATCCATACCCTAAATAAGCCTGAGTCTGTCTTTCTGCGCCCCATCCGCGACATCACCCCCTACGACGACGTGACCACCCTGCTGGGCATCGACGGCGGAGGGGTCTGGTCGGTGGACCGTTCCCTCAAAACCGCCAAGCTGCTGATGAATGCCGAAGACGACAGTCCCAATGTGCTGAAGAACAACGGCATCTATGCCGTGACCAAAGACCGGCAGGGCAACATCTGGACAGGCAGCTATTCAGGAGGCGTATCGGCTTCTATTCTGCTCAGCTTCCCTATTCAGACGTTTGTACACAAACGAGGAACCACCCAATCGCTGGCCAACAACAACGTGAATGACATAAAGGAAGGAGACAACGGCGACCTGTGGTTCGCCACCGACAACGGCATCAGCATACTGGATGCCACGACCGGACGCTGGCGGCACGAACTGAAAGGGACAGTGGTGGTCAATCTGGGCAAGGGCACCGACGGCTCAGTGTGGGCCACCACGTATGGGAACGGACTCTACTGCCTGAATCCCGAGGGACACGTCATCCGACACCTGACCCAACAGAACGGACTGAGCACCAACTACGTATTCTCCGTCAAACAAGATGCGGAAGGCGACATCTGGGTAGGAGCACTGAATGGAAGCCTGCAGCTATTCAGCCACGACGGGCGCCTTAAACATACTTATGAGGACATCCATGAATCGATGAGCCTTGCGGAAGTAGACAAGTATCACATGGCCGCAGGCACGACGAACGGCTTTTTCCTGGTGGACAAGCGCAACCACAGCAAACGACATTATGCCACCACTTCGGAATGGGAACGGCACGAGGTCAATACCTACATCACCGCCATGCTGTTCAACGACGACCACACGGTGTGGCTGGGGACCGAAGGCGGAGGCATCAACCTGTACAACATGCAAGACGGCACTGTCAAGACCTATACCAATCGCGACGGGCTTCCCTCGAACGATGTCTACAGCCTGCAACGTGACAGCAGGGGAAGGCTTTGGGCCAGTACAAGAAAGGGCATTGCCATCATGGATGACGGGCGCATATCAAGCCTCAACTACGTGGAAGATGTAGAGAAAGTGTACAACAAGTCTTCATTCACCTGCCTGAGCAACGGTGAGTTTGTATATGGAAGTACAGAAGGTGCCATACTCATCGACCCTGCAGCCATCTCCGTAAACGACTACCAGGCGCCGTTGCGCTTTACGGGTGTAATCACTACATGGCATGATGCAGAAGAGGCAGAACAACTTCCCCCTCGCCTGTACCACATGATAACAGAAGGAAATGTCAGCCTGGACTACGCCCACAACACTTTCACCGTCACCTTCGAGGCCATCAACTACCGCTTCCGCCATGACATTGTATACCAGTACATGCTGGATGGTTATGAAAAAACCTGGAACAGCCCGACGCCTGAAGGGGAAGCACGCTATATACGAGTATCTCCGGGCTCATACCAACTGAAAGTACGCTGCCTGCGGCAGAGCGACGGTAAAGTAATGGTAGAACGCACGCTGCATATCGAGATTTCACAACCGTGGTGGAACAGTTGGTGGGCATGGATGCTATACGCATGCCTGGTAGGCAGCTTGTTCTGGTTCATCCTGCAATACAAGAGCAACCACTTGCAGAAGAAATACGACGAAGACAAAATCCAGTTCTTCATCAATACGGTGCACAACATACGCACTCCCGTCACGCTCATCATGGCCCCGCTGGAGGACTTGCAGAAGGAGCAGGGCCTGTCGGCCGACGCGCGCTATTTCATCAAAGCAGCCCGAAGCAATACGCGCCGCCTGAACACGCTCGTCACCCAACTGCTCGAGTTCGAGAAGATAGACATGGGACAGAAACAGCTATCGCTCATCCCGCTGCGGCTGAATGACATCTTGGAAGAAGAGGCCGCCAACTTCCGCACCTATTGCGAGAAGAAAGGCGTGCAACTGAAGGTTTCGGTGCCCGACGAAGAAGTATGCACGCTGGCCAGCATCCACCTGATGGAGATGCTACTGGACAACCTCCTGTCCAACGCCTGCAAATACACCCCCGGCGGCGGGCACGTCAGCCTGCGCCTGTCGGCCACGCGCCACAAAGCCATCATCGAGGTGGAAGACGATGGCATAGGCATCCCACGCAAAGCACAAAAACATCTCTTCCACAAGGCCGGCCGCCTGGAGAACGCACGACAGATGACCGAAGAGGGCACAGGATTCGGACTGTTGCAAGTGCAGCGCATCGTGCAGATGCTGAAGGGACGCATCACGCTCCGCTCCGAAGAAGGGCGCGGCTCGCTCTTCAGCATAGCCCTGCGCCGCACGGACGAGAGCCCCGTCGCCACCAGGACGGTAACCACCGCCACCGAACACACGGTCCTGCCCCCCGAGCCAGACCGCCCGGAGGAGAAGGAGAGCGAGGAGAAGTCGCACACGCTGCTCATCGTAGAAGACCATGAAGAGCTGCGGCGATACCTGCGCAAGACCTTCGAGCACGATTACCACATCATCGACGTGGACGACGGGCAGAAAGCCCTGGAATGTCTGGGCGAGAACTACCCCGACCTCATCCTGTCCGACGTCATGATGCCCGGCCTGAAGGGCGACGAACTGTGCCGGCGGGTCAAAGCCAATCCCGACACGGCGGGCATCCCCTTCGTACTGCTCACCGCCAAAGCCCAGCACGACGACGTGGTGAAGGGCCTCCAGACCGGGGCCGACGACTACATCCCCAAACCCTTCAGCACGGAAATACTGAAGCTGAAAGTGCAAGGGCTCATAGACACCCGCGACCGCCTGCGGCGTTACTACATGAGCCAGACGCTGAAAGACACTGGCGACAGCCGCCTGACCGACGCCGACGACACCGCCGTCTCGGCCGAGCCGGAACCTGTGCACAATGAAAGCGACCAACGCTTCATCAGACAAGCCACCCGAGTCGTCGCCGAACACATGGCCGACCCTGACTTCGACATCAACGCCCTGTGCCGCGAGATGGCCATGAGCCGCACCCTGTTCTACAGCCGCCTGAAGTCACTCACCGGCAACGGCCCCCAGGAGTTCATCCGCCTCATCCGCCTGAACCGTGCCGCCGAACTGCTGCGCCAGGGCCTCAGCGTCACCGACGCCGCCGCCGACACGGGCTTTGCCAATGTCAAGTACTTCAGCTCCCTCTTCAAGAAGCAATACGGCGTGCAGCCCAGCAAGTATACCGGCCACGAATAGCCCCTCCACGCCCGCGCTCACCCCATCCTTCACCCACGCTCAAGCCCCTGAATAGGAAGCGTTCAGCCTCCCTATCCAGGGGCAGCGTGGCTACGTATCCATAGGCTACTTACCCGCATATCCCACGTGGAATATACTTCATATCTCACATGGAATAGAAAACATATCTCATGTGAGATAGGAAATATATCTCACATGGAATAAGAAACTTATCCCACGTGGAATAATAAGCTTATTCCACTTGAGATATGCACGACAACTGGGTGCGGTGTCGAAGGCACACTGCCTCTGACTCCTGGGCATAGCAGAAAGCATCTCCCCAGCCTCAGCCCCCCGGAAGAGACGCCCGCCATCGCCCCGAACGAGGCAAAAAGACACGGAAAAGCCACAAATGTCAGCTTTCAAACCCCATTTGTCAGCTATCAAACCCCCATTCCGCCCATATTTACCATCTTTGCGCCAACAACGAAGAAAATGAAAAACATTGTTCAACCCTGTAAATACCATGCCTACGCCATGTGCAGAATCACTTAACACCCCCAATCCAAGCGTCCCCGCACGAAGAAGCTGCGGCACGCACACACGTTCTACTCTTTTTTAATAGAGAAATCTTAATTCATTGTTATGAACACACATTCCATGAAGAAAATGAAAAATTGTAAGCAAGTGTTGCTATGCGGCACCCTGTCCCTCTGCCTGTTGGGGGGCATCCCGCAAATCGTGGCAACAGCAGCGGCAGACACATTGTCTGCCCAGCAAGAAGGTAAGAAAGTAACAGGTACAGTAACCGACGCCATGGGTCCCGTTATCGGCGCCTCGGTCATGGTAAAAGGCACCACCACCGGGTCGCTGACCGACATCGACGGTAACTTCACGCTGACCGCCCCGCGGGGCGCTACGCTGGTCATCAGCTACATCGGCTACAAGACCGTAGAAGTCAAAGTGGGCGACGGCCCCGTCAACGTGACCCTGGAAGAAGACACCAAACTGCTGGACGAGGTGGTAGTCACAGCCCTCGGTATCAAACGCGAACGTAAAGCCCTGGGTTACGGCGTAGACGAAGTAAAAGGCGAAGCTCTGACCAAAGCGAAAGAGACGAACGTCATCAACTCCATGGCCGGCCGCGTGCCTGGACTCGTAGTCAGTCAGACCGCCGGCGGCCCCTCGGGCTCAACCCGCGTCATCCTGCGCGGTAGCACCGAAATGACCGGCAACAACCAGCCGCTCTACGTCATCGACGGCGTACCCCTGGACAACACCAACTACGGCAGCGCCGGACAATACGGCGGCTTCGACCTGGGCGACGGCATCTCCAGCATCAACCCCGATGACATCGAAACCATGTCCGTACTGAAAGGCCCCGCCGCATCAGCCCTCTACGGTAGCCGCGCCAGCCACGGCGTCATCCTCATCACCACCAAGAAAGCCGGCAAAGAGCACTTCGGCGTGGAAATCAACAGCACCACCACCTTCGAGACCATGCTGGCCAAGTGGGACGACCTACAACAAATCTACGGCATGGGTAACGACGGCTCGTACAGCGTCAACGCCACCTCCAGCACCAACATGAGCTGGGGACCGAAAGCCGACGGCGGCAACCTGCTGACCTATTTCGACGGCGTACAACGCCCCTACCTCATTATCCCCGACAACATCTCCGGCTTCTTCCGCACTGGTCTGACAGCCACCAACTCGGCCATCATCAGCGCCAACAGCGGCAAGACAGGCATGCGTTTCACCTTTACCGACATGCGCAACCGCGACATCGTGCCCAACAGCAACATGAGCCGCGACATCTTCAACCTGCGCGTCAACAGCTCCTTGGGGAAAGTAGATGTAGACGCAAGTGCCAACTACACACGCGAGTTCGTGAAGAACCGTCCCGCCCTGGGCGACGACAAGGCCAACATCGGTAAAAACCTCATGACCCTGGCCACCACCTACGACCAGGCCTGGCTGGCCACCTATCAGGACGAGAACGGCGAATACTCCAACTGGAACGGCATGGACCCCTACAATACCAATCCGTACTGGGACATCTACAAGAACAACAACAACTCCAACAAAGACTCCTTCCGCTTCAACGGAAAAGCCGTGTGGAACATCACCCCGAAACTGAAGCTGCAAGGCACCGTGGGCGCCGAGCTGAATTACTTCACCTTCAGCGACTTCCGCGCTCCCACGACTCCTGGTTACGAAGCCGGCCGTTACCAAATCAGTAACTTCCGCAACCGCATGTACAACTTCGAACTGCTGGCCTTGTACAGCGACACATGGGGCGACTTCGACTTCAACGCTACATTGGGCGCCAACTTATACAAGGTGAACAACAAGACCACCATCACCACCGCACAAGACATGCAGATACGCGACGTCATCGCCATCATGAGCTTCAACGAAGTCAGCGTCGAAGAAAGCAGCTACCGCAAGCAAATCAACTCGCTCTACGGTGCCGTCAACGTAGGCTGGAAACACCTCGTCTACCTGGATGCCACGCTGCGCGGAGACCAATCTTCCACATTGCCCCTCAACAACAATGTCTACATCTATCCCTCATTCTCGGGCAGCTTCGTGTTCTCAGAGTTAATTAAGAAACCCGACCTCCTTCCTTATGGCAAGTTCCGCTTGTCATGGGCACAAGTAGGTAGTGACACGAACCCCTACCAGTTAGGCCTGACTTATACAAAGTCCAAGTTCACTTATCCCGGCTACACCATCGGTTATATCAACAACAGCAATATTCCTAACAAAGACCTGAAACCGACCAAGACTAACTCTTTCGAAATGGGTCTGGAACTGAAGTTCTTGAACAACCGTTTAGGACTGGACTTCACCTACTACACGCAAAACAGTAAAAACCAAATCCTGAACATGGCCAGCTCGTGGACAACGGGCTATAACTACCGCCTAATCAATGCCGGTGAAATCGAGAACAAAGGTGTGGAAATCGCCCTCAACACACGCCCCATCGAAACGAAAGACTTCTCTTGGGACTTGAACTTCAACTTCTCGAAGAACACCAACAAAGTGAAGAAACTGGTAGACGGCATGGATATGTTTGAACTGGAAAAAGCTACTTGGTTGAACGTATCAGTAGTAGCCATGGAAGGCCAGAACTATGGCGCCATTGTAGGCCCCGACTTCGTGCGCAATGAAAATGGCGATATCCTCATCGACCCAAGTACCGGTCTGCCGCAATATGACACATCCAACCACGTACTGGGCAATGCCTCTTGGGACTGGACAGGTGGTGTGTACACCAACTTCCGCTGGAAAGACCTCTCGTTGTCTGCCGTATTCGACGTAAAAGTAGGTGCAGACCTCTACTCACAAACAGCACGTGCACTTCACGAAACAGGTAAAGCCACTGCCACATTGGCCGGACGCGAAGCCTGGTACAAATCGGAAGAAGCCCGCAAGCAAGCTGGCATTGCACAAGGCAGTGCAGACTGGACACCGACAGGCGGTTTCGTTGCTCCGGGCGTCATCGACAACGGCGATGGCACCTACCGTCCCAACGACATCATCATCAACCCGGAAGACTACTGGATGAGCGTCTGCCGCAATGCTCCTTCGATGTTCATCTACGATAACTCGTACGTGAAGTGCCGCGAAATCACGCTGAGCTATACTGTTCCGCAAGCTTGGCTGACGAAAGCGTTGAAAAATGTCGTGAAAGGCTGTACGCTGTCATTCGTTGCACGCAACCCGTTCATCGTATGGAAGAACATCAAGAACATCGACCCGGATTCGAACTACAATAACTCGTCCGGTATGGGTCTGGAATACGGTTCACTGCCTTCGCGCAAGAGCTATGGTTTCAACGTCAACCTGAAATTCTAAGACACGATTCTTATACATATATTAATATATAAAGGATAAAGTAATGAAACACTATCAAACCTATATAGCAGCACTCTTGACGGCCTGCACCATGGGATTCACAGCGTGCAGTGACGAACATATGGAAGGCATGAACACCGACCCGTCAAAAGTTACCACCATTGACCCCAACGCCCAGCTTACCATGGCTGAACTGCAAACGTATGGCGACTTGGACATGGTGAACCAATATCGTAACTACATCTATGGTTTCAGCCAACACCTCATGGGTTGTTGGAACACATCGAACTATGCTGGACGCCACACATTGGACAACAGCCAGATGATGCTCATTTGGGTGGACATTTATACCAAGAGCCTTAAAAACGTAGTCGACGGCATTTATCGCACCAACGACGACCCGACGAAAGTCAACATCAATTCCGCCTTACGCATCTATCGCGTGTATTTGGCTTCTATTCTGACAGATATCTACGGCGACATTCCTTATAGTGAAGCTTGCCTGGGCTATCTGGAAGGAATACAAACCCCGAAGTTCGACACACAGGAAGAAATCTATAACAGTTTCTTCACCGAACTGGCCGATGCCGGCAGCAAACTGAGTGTTACAGGAGACGATATCACAGGAGACGTCATTTACAATGGAGACGTGGCAAAATGGAAGAAATTGGCCAATTCCTTGCGTTTGCGTTTCGCCATGCGCCTTTCGAAAGTGAACCCGCAAAAGGCACAGCAGGAGTTTGAAAGCGCCTTGCAAGACAATGGTGGCATTTTCGAAAGTGCCGATGACGATGCTTTCGTCCAGCACATGGAGGTCGCCTTCAGCTTTGCCGGCGATGCTTACCAGGACTATCGAGGCAATGCTCTGATGATTTTGTTCTACGGTAATGACCCGAAAAACAACCAGACATATATCTGTTCTACGTTCTACAACCAGATGAACAACACGGGTGACCCGCGCACTCACCGCATCGCACGTTTCTATTACGACGAGCTTATGAGCACGACCGACCCCAGCGGCCGTGTAGACCTGACCGACGAAGTATTGACGGAACATCCTGACTTGGTACAGCCCTGCGATCCGGGTGCTTTCTGGTACGACCCATGGCCACAAGGTTATGAAAGTGAACAAATCGGCGAGATGGCCAAGACAAACCCGGCAATCACCAAGACATTCTTGGATAAGGAATGTTTGCCGAAACTGGCCACTAACTTCTTGGATTCGGAACATCCGGGCATGATTATAACTTATGCCGAAACCCGCTTCCTGCTGGCAGAAGCCAAACAAAATGGTTGGAACGTGAGCGGCACGGTATCAGACTTGTACAACGAGGGTGTGCGTGCTTCGATGAACATTCTGTCCGACCATTACGGCTGCGACCCCATCACGGATGACGAGTTTAATACTTTCATCCAGAACAACGGAGTGGGCCATGCAGACATTGAAATCAGAAGAAATATCAACACGCAGGCATGGATTCTGCACTTCCTCAACCCCAACGAAGCATGGGCCAACCAACGTCGTTCGGGTTATCCGGAACTGAAGTCTCCGGCAGAATACGGTTTCAGTGCCTTCCTGACCGGTGGACAGGAAATCCCCGTCCGTCTGTGTTACCCCACGCAAGAGTCTTCGTACAACAGTGTACACTACAACGAGGCATTGCAACGCATGGGCGGCACCGACAGTTGGTATAACCACGTATGGTGGGACGTTGATTAATTGAGTAATAACCCAAAAACAGAACGTTAATATGAAAAAGATATATTACTTACTACTCGCCCTGCTGGCTACGGGTTTCACGTTTACAGCCTGCAGCGACGAAGATCCGTTTGAAACTGTATCGGAAAGCGACTTTCCGATGATTCTCGACCCGGTATTCCCGGACAGACAAAGTGACGGCTCGCTGCCGATAGTGGCCACCCTGAACCGCGACCAGACGTATGAACTGACGGCTCGCGTGACACCAAGCGAATATACTACCGTGAAATGGTACGTAGACGGCGTAGAAGTCATGACTGGACTGGAGTTTTCCGCCTTGTTCAAAGCCGGCACTTACAACCTGAAGATTGTCGCCACGACCACCAACGGCCAGTCAAGCTACCGTGAAGGAACCTTACAGATAGACCCGCTGGATACTGACCCGTGGGCATCGACTGTCAATTTCGAACGTATCATTGCTCCAGGCAGCAAGTCACGCTTGTATGGCAATAACCTGAACTTGGTGGAGTATCTCGTCATCGACGGTCAGCGCATCGACGTGACCTATGTAGACACTGGGAGCGAGAACTACATTGAATACGATGTGCCTGCCAATCTGAGTGACGGAGATTACCGCATCACACTGGGCGATAACAGCGGCACGGAATACGGAGGCGGCGTGCTGACCGTTACATCGGGTGCGTTGATGACTTCCGGCTTCAACCGCGTCATCAAAGGCAGCGAATGGGTGATAACAGGTATCAACCTCGACCAAGTTACGTCACTGACCGTAGGCAGCGAAACGATTACTGAGTTCCTGCGCCAATCACCCACAGAAATCGCGCTGGATTGCCCGAACTTAGAAGCAGGAAACTACACGCTGAGCGGACAGACCACCGGCGGCAGCCTGTCATTCTACACGACCAATGGCAACGTGACGGAAACGACGGTCAACATCACAGAAGAGACAGTGCTGTGGGAAGGCCACCTCTATATCTCGTGGGATATCCCCGATGGCCAGGACGGCCACTTATTCAACATCGTGCCCAATCTCATTCCCTTGGAAAGCTACAAAGAGACATTGCAGGTGGGCAGCGTATTGAAAATTGGTTATTCCATCGAATCCAGTGCCGAGTATCACCAGATACAGCTTACGTATCCGGACTGGGATCCGCGCATCATTTCTGTTGATGTCGCTACGGACGGTGTTTTTGAGTACACTATTACTCAAGAAGTTTATGACGCCATCCAAAGCGAAGGTGGTCTCATCATCGTGGGCCACGGCTTCTTCTTGGACATGGTAAGCGTCCAATAAAGACGCTTTGTCACAATAGGGTTGTTGGAGAGGGTGTGTCGAGAGGACACGCCCTCTTTTTTTGCATCCCCGCCTCGGATTGGTCTTTCCGACCTATGTATCAATACTTTACCATACAGCCCTCCGAAGCCTGGCCCCGTGCGGACAAGAAGCTGCTTCTTCACGGACAAGGGGCACGGCTCTTCCGAACAAGCAGGACGCGCCTTCTGCGCTGGGTTTGCCCCGGCCGTACACTCTTTTCAGACTGATTCTAATATTTTAGCCTAAATGTCCTCCGTTTTTCAAGACTTTTTCCTACCTTTACAACTTGTTGGACGCGGATGCCCGCTCTCATTAGGATAATATTTGATCCGGCTGGCGGCGAAAACTGCTTACGGACAGGCCGCACGGGCGTTTCCGACACACGGAGAAAGGAAAAAGAAAAAACAATATATAAAATGACTTACAAATGGAATTACCTGACCATTACCCCCGAACAGGCAGAAGCAAGCCGACAACTGGCGCAGGCTTTGGGCATCAGTCCCATATTGGGCCGACTGCTGGTAGAACGAGGTATCACCACGGTACAGGCCGCAAGGAAGTTCTTCCGACCCCAGTTGCCCGACTTGCACGACCCCTTCCTGATGAAAGACATGGATGTGGCAGTGGAACGCCTCAACCGGGCGATGGGCAGAAAAGAACGGATATTGGTTTACGGAGACTATGACGTGGACGGCACGACGGCCGTGGCGCTGGTCTATAAATTCATCCAGCAGTATTACTCGAACATTGATTACTACATCCCCGACCGATACAACGAAGGTTACGGCGTGTCGATGCAGGGAGTGGACTATGCCGCCGAGACGGGCGTGAAGCTGGTCATCGTGCTGGATTGCGGCATCAAGGCGGTAGAGGAAATCGCCTATGCCCGCGAGAAGGGCATCGACTTCATTATCTGCGACCACCACGTGCCCGACGAGGTGTTGCCACCGGCCGTGGCCATACTGAACGCCAAGCGCTTCGACAACACGTATCCGTACGAGCACTTGTCGGGCTGCGGCGTGGGCTTCAAGTTCATGCAGGCCTTTGCCATCAGCAACGGCATCGAGTTCCACCATCTCATCCCGCTGCTGGACTTGGTGGCGGTGAGCATCGCGTCGGACATCGTGCCCATCATGGGGGAGAACCGTATCCTGGCTTATCACGGGCTGAAGCAGTTGAATTCGAACCCCAGCGTGGGGCTGAAGGCTATCATCGACGTGTGCGGACTGTCGGACAAGGAGCTGACGGTGAGCGACATCGTGTTCAAGATTGGGCCGCGCATCAATGCGTCGGGGCGCATACAGAACGGCAAGGAGGCGGTCGACCTGCTGACGGAGCGCGACTTCTCGGCCGCGCTGGAGAAGGCGGGGCAAATCAACCAGTACAACGAGACGCGCAAGGATTTGGACAAGACGATGACGGAGGAGGCCAACCACATCGTCGAGGGGTTGCCGCACTTGGCCGACCGCCGCTCCATCGTGCTCTACAACGAGGCGTGGCACAAGGGCGTCATCGGCATCGTGGCTTCGCGGCTGACGGAGATATACTACCGCCCGGCGGTGGTGCTGACGCGCACGGGCGACTTGGCGACGGGCTCGGCGCGCTCGGTGTCGGGCTTCGACGTCTACAAGGCTGTGGAGCATTGCCGCGACCTGCTGGAGAACTTCGGAGGGCACACGTATGCCGCAGGCCTGTCGATGCGGGTGGAGAAGGTGCCGGAGTTTACGCGGCGGTTCGAAACATTCGTGGCCGAGCACATACGGCCAGAACAGACCAGCGCCGTCATCAACATCAACGCGGAGATTGATTTCAAGGACATCACGCCGAGGTTTGCCGCCGACCTGAAGCGGTTCAACCCCTTCGGGCCGGAGAACGTGAAGCCGGTGTTCTGCACGCACAACGTCTACGACTACGGCACGAGCAAGGTGGTGGGCCGCGAGCAGGAGCATATCAAGCTGGAGCTGGTGGACAACAAGTCGCACAACGTGATGAACGGCATCGCCTTCGGACAAAGCTCGCACGTGCGGTTCATCAAGACGAAGCGGTCGTTCGACATCTGCTACACCATCGAGGAGAACACGCACAAGCGCGGCGAGGTGCAGCTTCAGATTGAAGATATCAAGCCTAACTGGAGGGACGATGAGCGGCAGAACAAGGGCTGACGAGAAGTGCCCTGAGGGGTCGTCGGAAAAAGACCAGGGGATTCCTGAAAAAAGACCACGGTGTTTCCGGGAAAAGACCACGGTGTTTCCAGAAAAAGACCGCGGTGTTTCTGAAAAAAGACCGCGGTGTTTTCCGGAAAAGACCGCGGTGTTTTCGGAAAAAGACCGCGGTGTTTCTGAGAGCGCCCCGGCATCTTCGCCAGACACCCCCGCGGACGACCTCTACCGAGGGCTGCTGAAGCAGTACTGGGGCTACGACTCGTTCCGCGGCATCCAGGAAGACATCATCCGCAGCATCGCCTCCGGCCGCGACACGCTGGGCCTCATGCCCACGGGCGGCGGCAAGTCCGTCACCTTCCAAGTGCCCGCACTGGCCCGCGAAGGCATGTGCCTGGTGGTCACGCCCCTCATCGCCCTGATGAAAGACCAGGTGCAAAACCTCCGCGCCCGCGGCATACGCGCCCTCTGCATCCACGCAGGCATGGAGCGGCAGGAGATTGTCACCACGCTGGAGAACGCCATCTTCGGCCACTACAAGTTCCTCTACGTCTCGCCCGAACGGCTGGACACCGACATCTTCCGCACCAAGCTGCGGCGGATGCACATCAGCCTCATCACCGTCGACGAAAGCCACTGCATCTCGCAATGGGGCTACGACTTCCGCCCGGCCTACCTGAAGATTGCCGAAGTGCGCGCCCTGCTGCCCGGCGTGCCCGTACTGGCACTGACAGCCACCGCCACCCCACAGGTGGTAGACGACATACAGCAGAAACTCGGCTTCGCCCAACCCAACGTCTTCCGCATGAGCTTCGAACGGCAAAACCTGGCCTACATCGTCCGCCGCACCAACGACAAATCCGAAGAACTGCTCCACATCCTGCACCGCGTCCAGGGCAGCGCCATCGTCTACGCACGCAGCCGGCGCCGCACCAAGGACGTGGCCGAACTGCTGGCCGCCCAAGGCATCACCGCCGACTACTACCACGCCGGACTGGACGACGCCACCAAAGACCTGCGCCAACACCGCTGGCAGACGGGCGAAAGCCGCGTCATGGTGGCCACCAACGCCTTCGGCATGGGCATCGACAAGCCAGACGTCCGCCTCGTCATACACATCGACCTGCCCGACTCCATCGAAGCCTACTTCCAAGAAGCAGGACGGGCCGGACGCGACGGACAGAAAGCCTACGCCGTCATCCTCTACAACTCCGCGGACAAAGCCACACTGAAACGCCGCATCCCCGACACCTTCCCCGACCCAGACTACATCCGCCAGGTCTACGAACACCTGCAATACTACTACCAGATGGCCCTGGGCGACGGACTGGACTGCGTGCGCGAGTTCAACATCGAAGACTTCTGCCGCAAATTCCACCACTTCCCCGTGCCCGTCGACAGCGCCCTGCGCATACTCACCCTGGCCGGATACCTAGAATACACCGACGAACAAGACAACGCCTCACGCCTCGTCTTCACCATCCAACGCGACGAACTCTATCGCCTGCGCGGACTGGACAACGACACCGACCGACTCATCCACCTCCTGCTGCGCTCGTACACAGGACTGTTCACCGACTACGCCTTCATCAACGAAGACCTGCTGGCCACACGCACCGGACTCACCCGGCGCCGCGTGTACGAACTGCTGCTGCACCTCTCGCAAATACACATCATCAGCTACATACCCCGCAAAAAAATCCCACACATCAGATACACACGCGCCAGGGTCGAAACCTCACAAATCCACCTGCCGCCCGACGTCTACGACGAACGGAAGAAACGCTACGAGGCACGCATCAACGCCATGCTGGACTATGCCGACAACGACACCCTGTGCCGCAGCCGCCTGCTGCTCCGCTACTTCGGCGAAAAGAACGAACACGACTGCGGACACTGCGACACCTGCCTGGAATCTCGCGGCCAACAGCCCTCCCCTTCCCCCGAAGAAATCCGCCAAACCCTCCTGCAAACACTGGAAAAATCCCCCATGACACCAGCGCAGGTATCCCACGCAATCCCCATAAAACAAGAAACACTGGCAGACCTCCTGCACGAACTCATCGAAGAAAGATGCGTGACTTACGAAAACGGAATACTGAATTTGCGAAGAGAAAACAAATAATTCATTACTTTTGCACACGGAACATTAACACACATACGCAACATGGGATTCTTAAAATCTTTCTTCTCGGGAAAACCCGACAACCCGATGGCCGAACAAGAGAAAGCCAAACAAAAAAACTTCGACATCTTCAAATACGACGGCATGCGCGCCCAACGGATGGGACGACTGGACTACGCCATCCGCTGCTTCACCGAAGCACTGGCCCTGCACGACGATTTCGAAACACGCAACTACCTGGCACAAGCCTACACACAGGCCAACCAACCGGAAGAAGCACGAAAACAGTTGGAACAAATGGCACAGATGGAACCGACACACACCTCCACCTTCCTGGCCCTGGCCAACATCTGCTACATGCTGGAAGACTATCCCGCCATGGCACAAGCCGCCCAGAAAGCCATCAGCCTGGAAGAAGGAAACGCCATGGCACACTATCTGCTGGGCAAAGCCGACAACGGACAAGGCGACGGAATCATGTGCATCGCCCATCTCACACAGGCCATCACCCTGAAAGACGACTTCACCGAGGCACGCTTGCTGCGGGCCGAAGCACTGATGAAAATGCACCAATACAAAGAAGCGTTGGAGGACTTGGAAACCATCCTGGCCCAAGAACCGGATGAAGAAAACGCCTTGCTGCTGCGCGGACAAGTGGCAGAAGCCACCAATGCCCCAGAGAAAGCCGAAACAGACTACCGCCGCATCACCGAAATCAACCCCTTCAACGAACAATCCTTCGTATGCCTGGGACGCCTCTACATCGCCCAAAACAAACGGACGGAAGCCATCGAACTGCTGGACGAAGCCATCGAACTGAATCCAAACAGCCCGGCGCTCTATCACGAACGCGGACGCGCCAAACTGCTGAACGGAGACAAGGAAGGCTCGATGGAAGATTTGAAGAAAGAACTTGAACTGAACCCGAAAGAAGCAGAAAGTCTGAACGGTAGATTCGACAATCAACCACTGACACAACAAACCGATATCTTGGGGCTGTGAGAACGCCCTCAAAGCCGCCCTATCTGTCACAGACCGGACGGCTTCACATTTCACGAAGAGTAGTAATCATATTCATTAAGGTTTAGGCGACATTCAATCGCAGCCTCCTCCCAGGGCGTGATAAAGTTCTATCACGCCCTGTATTTCGTCATAACGGTCGGAGGCAACTGCCAACTGTGCCGAAAGCAACGATTGCCGGGCGGTGAGCACTTGGAGGTAGTTCGTGTCCGATGAGTTTTCCATCAACAGTTCTGTGTCGCCCAACGTGATAGTGAGCTGCTTCACTTGGTCGCTGGCCAGTCGGATGCGTTCGCGGGCGGTCTGCCATTGGGTGAGGGCGTTGTTCACCTCATTGCCTGCATCCAGCAGGGACTGGCGGAATTGCAGCACGGCTTCCTCTTGCTGCGCCTTGGCAATCTTCAGGTTAGCCAGGTTCTGCCCGCGGTTGAAGAGAGGTTGCACCAGCGAGCCGACAGCCTGGAGCAGCCATGCACCGGGGTTGGCCACGGCCGCTCCCCCGCTATTGGTCCACCCGGCCGAGCCACTGAGGGTTATCGAAGGATAGAAAGCCGCACGGGCGGAGTTGGTGGCATAGAAGGCCTGCATCAGGTTTGCCTCAGCCTGGCGCACGTCGGGACGACGGGACAGAAGGTCGAGCGGCACCCCCACGCTAAGGTGGGAAGGAAAGTGCTGTCCGTCCATCGTACCGCGTTCCAGGCGCCGGGGTGTCAGACCGACAAAAACGCAAAGAGCATTTTCCTGCTCGATGGCCTGCTGCTGAAGGCTGAGCAGCGATGATTCGGCAGCCAGCCGCGAGGCTTCGGCCTGTGCCAGCGTGGCACGGTCGGCCTGCCCCGCCTGCATCAGGACGGCGAGGCTGCGGACGTATTCGCGCCAACTCTCGGCCGTCTGTTCGGTGATGCGTATCTGTTCGTCCAGCATCAGCAGGGCATAGTAGCTGTCGGCCACGGTGGCGACCACCTGCGTCTGCATGGCCTGCCTGTAAGCATCGCTGGCGAGGAGCGAGGCCAGGGCTTGCCGCTTGGAGTTGCGCAACTTGCCGAAGAGGTCGATTTCCCACGAAGCAGAGGCGCCCACGCTGTACGTCTTCTGCGTCTTCTGCCCGTCGAAACTCGACAGGGTGCCTGTCGGCTCCAATTGTACGGAGGGCAGGTAGGCCAGCTTCGACTGGCGCAGGGTGGCTTGCGCTTCCTCCACTTGCAGACGGGCTACGGCCAGGTCGGCATTTGCTGCCAATCCCTGTCGGATGAGTTGTTGCAGGCAAGTGTCGGTGAAGAGCTCCTCCCACCGCAACGTAGCGATGGAACGGGTGGTGTCCGGGCGTGCTTCGGGACGGTAGAGGCTGTCCATGTCAGCCACCGCCTGCGCCGGACGCTCGTAATTGGTGTAGATGCCGCACGAGGCCAACATTACGGCGGCAAACACTATCAGGGTATGTCTCAACATATTCATATCAATAAAGGACTTACAAACTAATAAATTTGTCTACTCACAATGAGGATTATTCATCACGCTTCCGCGCGGGCATCAGCCTTTCCTGCATCGCCTGGAAGACGATGAACAGGGCGGGCACCACAAAGAGCAGGGCCAGCGTGCCCACCAGCAGCCCGCCCACCACGCCGGTGCCGAGCGAGATGTTGCCATTGGCACCCGCGCCGCTGGCGAAGACCAGGGGGAGCATGCCGATGGCCATGCAAAGCACCGTCATGAGGATAGGACGCAAGCGGATGGCAGCAGCCGACACGGCGGCCTGAGCCAGCGTCATGCCCTGTCGGCGGCGCGTGGCGGCGTACTCAGTGACAAGGATGGCCGTCTTGGCCAGCAAGCCGATGAGCATAATGAGACCCGTCTGCATATAGATGTTGTTCTCCAATCCGCACAGGCGCGACAATGCGAAACTGCCCATCAGACCGAAGGGCACGCTGAGCATCACGGCCAGCGGTACGAAGAGGCTCTCGTAGAGCGCACAGAGGATGAGGTAGATGAAGACGATACAGATGGCGAAGACGATGACCGTGTTCGACCCGCTGCCCGCCTCCTCACGGGTGATGCCGGCGTATTCGTAGCCGTAGCCCACGGGCAGTGTCTCCTGTGCCACCTCGGAAACGGCGTTGATGACGTCGCCCGACGAATAGCCGTCGTTCATCATGGCATTGACCTGGATGCTGCTGTAGAGGTTGAAGCGCGTCAACGTCTCCGGCCCGTAAGCCTTGGTCAGGGTGACAAACTGGCCGATGGGAGCCATGTCGCCGTCTTCGGTGCGGACAAACATATTGTTCAGCGCGTCCGTGTCCAGGCGGAAATCCTTGTCGGCCTGGATGTAGACGCGATAGAGTTTGGAGAAGCGGTTGAGGTTGGAGGCATAGTTACCGCCGATGTAGCCGGACATGACCGAGAGGACGTCGCTGGGCGAGACACCCATGCGCTTGCACCGCGCGGCATCCACTTCGACCAGATATTGCGGGAACTTGGTGTCGAACGTCGTATAGGCCATCTGCACCTCCGGACGGGCGTTGAGGGCGGCAATGAACTTGTCCGTATGCTCCTTCAGCGTCTCTATCGAGCCTCCGGCGCGGTCCTGCACGTAGAGTTCCACGCCACTGCCGGTGGAGTATCCCATGATGGTGGGCTGGGCGAAGGCGAAGAGCTTGGCACTGTGGACGTTCGCCGTCCGGCGGTATATCTCGCTGATGACCGACGTGATGTAGTCCTCGTCGTCGGGACGCTCGCTCCAGTTCTTCAGCTTGATGATGAGCATACCGCCGCTCGGCGCCTGACCGCCCATCATGCTGTAGCCCGACACGTTGGAGTAGCGTTCAATCTGCGGAATGTCCTTGATACAGGCCTCCACCTCCTCCATCGCCTTGATGGTCTGGTGCAGGCTGCTTCCCGGCGGGGTGGTGACGTTGACGAAGAAGGTACCCATGTCCTCGTCGGGCACAAGTCCCGTCTTGGTGCTGCGCATTAGTACAACGAGCAAAGCTACAGCAGCTGCTATCCCCACACCGATGAGCCACTTGCGACGGAAGAACCACTTCACGCCTCCCTTGTATTTATAGACCAGCTGGTTGAAGGCAGCCTCGAAGGCATGATGGAAACGGGAAGAGAAGCTCAGTTTCTCGCCGGTCTTCTTGTCCATGTGGGGCGTCATAATCAGCGCGCACAAGGCGGGGCAAGTGGTCAGGGCATTGAGGGCCGACAATCCCACGGCCACGGCCATAGTCAGACCGAACTGCATGTAGAACGTGCCGCTCGTGCCGCCCATGAACGACGTGGGGATGAACACCGCCATGAACACGAGCGAGGTGGTGACGATGGCCGTCGCGATGCCGTCCATAGCACGGGTCGTAGCCCGGTAAGGCGAACGCACTCCCTCGTCGAACTGTGCCTGCACCGCCTCCACGACCACGATGGCATCGTCCACCACCGTACCAATGACCAATACCAAGGCAAATAAGGTTAAAAGATTAAGGGAAAAGCCCGCCACATAGAGGAAGGCGAACGTGCCCACCAGCGACACGATGACCGACACGGCCGGTATGACCGTGGAACGTATGCTCTGCAGGAAGACATATACGACGAGGATAACGAGGATGATGGCCTCGACCAACGTCTTCACCACCTCGTGGATAGAGGCATCGAGGAACTCCTTGGTGCTCATCACGTCCACCAGTTCCAGCCCCTTGGGCAGTTCCTGGCGCACTTCTTCCATCAGCCGGTCTATCTCGGTGATAATCTCATTGGCGTTCGAGCCTGCCGTCTGCGATATCATGGCCGTGGCACCGGGGTGTCCGTCGATCTCACTATTGTAGGCATAACTCTGTGCCCCCAGTTCTATCTTGGCGATATCGTTCAGCCGCAACACTTCGCCGCTCTCCAATGCCTTCACCACGATGTTGCCGAACTCTTCGGCAGTCTCATATCGGCCTCGATACTTCAGGGTATATTGAAAGGTATTCTCCGAGTCCTCGCCCAATGTGCCCGTGGCAGCTTCAACGTTCTGTTCGTCGAGCACAGTAGTCACATCACTGGGCATCAAGCCATATTGAGCCATTCGTTGTGGGTCGAGCCAGATGCGCATGGCATAATCGCCCCCCATTACATTGACATTGCCCACACCACTGATACGTGACAGGCGTGGCTCGATATTAATCTTGAAATAGTTGTTGATAAAAGTTTGGTCATACGAATCATCGGGACTGTAAAGGGCGATAATCTTTAGCATGGAGTTCTGACGTTTCTCCACCGTCACGCCAATCTTGGTGACTTCAGCAGGCAACAATCCCTCGGCCTCACTGACTCGGTTCTTCGTGTTTATAGTGGCCATATCAGGGTCAGTCCCCTGTTTGAAGTACACCATGATGCTACCCGAGCCTGTATTGGTCGAGGTAGAAGTCATGTAGAGCATGTCTTCCACACCGTTAATGGCCTCCTCCAATGGAATGACCACTGACTTCTGTACCGTCTCCGCATTGGCACCCGTATAGGTGGTGGACACGCTGACCGTGGGCGTAGCAATGTCCGGGTATTGTTCCATCGGCAAGTTAACCAGCCCGATAAGCCCCACCAACAAAATAAGCACCGACACGACGCAAGCCAAGATGGGGCGGTCTATGAATAGTTTCAGTTTCATAAGATGTATATATTGTAATAAGGTGTAAGTTATAAAAGATGCTTTCGTGAGCCATGGCAGGTTGTCAAAGCCAGACTTGGCAAACCGCCAAAGGGAAATCTATTGGACGACGGTGCCCTCTTGCAACAAGCCGGCACCTTCGGCCACGATGACATCGCCCTCACGAAGCCCGCTCTCCACGATGTACTCCCGCCCGTCGCTGACAGGGAAGACGGTGACTTGTGCCGAAGTGGCCTTGCCGTCCACTACCCTGTACACGAATACCTTGTCCTGAATCTCGTAGGTAGCTTCCTGCGGCACGACCAGCACGCTGTCCCGCTGGTAGGGGAAGACGAGCGTGGCGCTGCTGCCGTTGCGCAGCATCCGTTCGGGATTGGGGAAGGTGGCCCGCAGGCTCACCGCACCCGTGCCGCTGCTGATGGTTCCGCTGATGGCGTCGATGTGCCCTGTGTGGGCATAGGGCTGGCCGTCGCTCAGCCGCAGCGAGACTTCGGGCATCTGCGCCAGGGTCTTGTCCAGCGTGCCATGCTCACGGATGAGGCTCAGCACCTGGCTCTCGGTCAGGGAGAAGTAGACGTACATCTCCTCGTCGTCGGAGACGGTGGTCAGTGGAGTCTGGATGCTGGCGTCAACCAACGCCCCCACACGGTAGGGAATCATGCTCGCCACGCCGTCCACGGGGCTCTTCACCACGGTGTACGACAGGTCGTTCCTGGCGCTCGTTTCCTGCGCCTTGGCCTGTGCCAAAGCCGCTTCGGCCTCCAGCAGAGAGTTCTTGGCCGTTTGCAGGTCGAAGGCAGACACCACCTTGTTGTCGAAGAGCGTCTGCTTGCTGTCGGCGGTCATACGGGCGGTGGCCACGGCCGCCTCGGCGCTGCGCACGTTGGCCACGGCCGTTTCCAATGCCGCCTGGTAGGGCACCTGGTCGATGATGAACAGCGGTTGCCCCTTGCTCACCTTCGCGCCTTCGTCGATGCACACCTCGGTGATGGTGCCGCTCACCTGCGGGCGAATCTCCACGCTCTGCCGTCCTTCGACCACGGCGGTGTACTCACGCGTCAACGTGCGGTCCGTTGGGCTAAGTGTCAATGTCTTATACTGTGCTCCGCCACTCTGCTGCGGGGCGTCCTTGCACGCGGCCAGGCACACGAGGCACAGGCCGCAGACGGTAGTCCGTCCAAACAATCTTGTCGTCCTTGTCATAACGTATTCTATTGAAAACGGGGGCAAAGTTACGGGGCAACAGGCGAGGGATTCTCGTCCGAATCCTCATGAGATTGGTTCTAAACCGGGCGTTATCGTTTTTTTGCTTTAAGAGTGCTAATAAGATGGAAAACGCTTCGGCACTTACGGGTTTTGCCTTACTTTTACGCCCGGAAACATTCCTTTCTTCAAACTCTAACCTATTATAGAATAATGGAGAACCTGCAAGAGACAATAACCGACTGGCTGCGCAGCGGCCAGACAGCCGAAGGACAGCTGGAAATCGCTACCTACGGCAACAGCCTGCTGATGGCGCAAGCGACCGGGATGGACTTCCGCTTGCACAATGACTGGCCACCCCAACAATGGCACGTGTTCCTGCATGTGCACGAGGGTGAACTACGCCTGACGGCCAATGGCGACCGCATAGGGTTCGATGCGCCGGTATACGTGGACTTTCTCTCCAACGCCCGATGGACGGACGTAACCTTCGTGGGACGTTACCGTGCTTGCTTCGTGCTGGTCGAACAGCAATTCTTCATGGAGTCCACCCAACAGATGCGCAGCAAGGTAATCGAAGGCATGATGCGCTTCGCCCAGTCGCCCTTCACCCCGATGGACGAATCTGAAAACAAGCGCCTGCAACAGTTGGAGGAAGCCATGATGGCCACTCTGCGCGACGGGCGAAGCGTGTTTGTCCGCGAACTGCTCCAGACCATGGCCTGCGCCTGGCAGTACGAACTGTGGAACATCTTCTTCCGCCGCTTGCAGACCTCGCGCACAGAAATCAAATCCCATTGGGGAGACACAGCCGCGCAATTCTTCTATCTGGCACACACGCATTGCCGCGAGCGACACGAGGTCGGCTGGTACGCACGACAGGTGGGGCTCTCGTCCGACGCGCTGTCCGCTGTGTTGAAGCGTTTCTGCGGAAAGTCTGCTAACACCATCCTGACAGAACTACTGACGGAGGAGGCCAAAGTCTGCCTGCGCAACCCGTCACTGTCCGTGCAGGAGGTGGCCGAGATGCTGCATTTTGCCGACCAGTCGGCCTTCGGGAAGTTCTTCAAGCGGCAGTGCGGCGTGTCACCCATGCAATACAAAAAGGAGACAGAGCAGCCCGGATAAAGTTTTTTTGCCGGTTAAAGTCAAAAAAAAGCAGACTTTTGCTTGTTTTTCACAGAAAAGCATTACTTTTGCCGCGTAATCAAAACGAGAATACAAAGCACAGAGAACTTATGAAGTCATTTAACTACGCATATTACTTCTTCTTTTACTTTTACTTTAGCCACAAAGTAGAGCGGGAGTTTGTATGTGTCAAGTGACAGTGATGCTTAAGAACTGAAAGAAGAACTTAAATGAAAAAGATATGAATCCCGCTCCCACGACTGGAAGCGGGATTTTTTGTTAGACACCACAACGTATGAAACGAATAGCCATCCAAGGAACACTGGGTTCCTACCACGACATCGCGGCACACCGCTACTTCGAGGGCGAGGACATCGAACTCATCTGCTGCGCCACCTTCGAAGAGGTATTCAACGCCATCCGGCAGGACAGCCATACCATCGGGATGCTGGCCATAGAGAACACCATCGCGGGCAGCCTGCTGCACAACTACGAACTGCTGCGCCAGAGCGGCACGCAGGTGGTGGGCGAATACAAGCTGCGCATCAGCCACAGCTTCGTCTGCCTGCCCGAAGACGACTGGGACAGCATCCAGGAAGTACACTCACACCCCATCGCCCTGATGCAGTGCCGCGACTTCCTGAGCCGCCACCCACACATCAAGGTCGTCGAAGGCGAGGACACCGCCCTCAGCGCAGAGATTATCCACCGCGATAGCCTCTACGGGCACGCTGCCATCTGCTCGAAGTACGCCGCCGAACTCTACGGCATGAAGGTGCTGGAAGAGGGCATCGAGACCAACAAGCACAACTTCACGCGCTTCCTCGTCGTGGCGGACCCCTGGCAGGTGGACGACCTGAACCGCCAACGCACCCGCGAACCCAACAAGGCCAGCATGGTCTTCACCCTGCCGCACCAGGAAGGCAGCCTGTCGCAAGTGCTCAGCATTCTGTCGTTCTACCGCATCAACCTCACCAAGATACAGTCGCTGCCCATCATCGGCCGCGAGTGGGAATACGAATTCTACGTGGACGTCATGTTCGACCAGATGCTGCGCTACAAGCAAGCCATCGCGGCCATCAGTCCACTGACCAAGCAACTTAAAATTTTAGGAGAATACGAAGATGGAAAAGCAAGCATCCAGTAAAGCTACGAGTGACGAGCTACGAGCTACGAGTTACAGGCCCGCCGACCGCCTGGCAGGCGTGAGCGAATACTACTTCTCGCGCAAACTGAAGGAGGTGGCCGAGATGAACGCCAAGGGGCTGGACGTCATCAGCCTGGGCATCGGCAGCCCGGACATGCCGCCTTCGGAGGAGACGATACGCACCCTGTGCCAAGCCGCCAACAACCCCGACGGCCACGGCTACATGCCCTACGTGGGCATACCCGAACTGCGGCAGGCCTTTGCCGACTGGTACCGCCGCTGGTACGGCGTCAGCCTGGACCCGAAGACGGAAATCCAGCCGCTCATCGGCTCGAAGGAAGGCATCCTGCACGTCACGCTGGCCTTCGTCAACCCCGGCGACCAGGTGCTGGTGCCCAACCCGGGCTACCCCACGTACACCTCGCTCAGCAAGCTGCTGGGCGCGGAAGTCATCCCCTACGACCTGAAGGAAGAGGACGGCTGGATGCCCGACTGGGACGGGCTGGAGGCGATGGACACGAGCCGCGTCCGCCTGATGTGGACCAACTATCCCAACATGCCCACCGGCGCGCCCGCCACGCCGGAGCTGTACGAACGGCTGGTGGACTTCGCCCGGAGGCGGGGCATCGTCATCGTCAACGACAACCCGTACAGCTTCATCCTCAACGACCACCCGTTGAGCATCCTCGCGGTACCCGGCGCCAAGGACTGCTGCATCGAGTTCAACTCCATGAGCAAGAGCCACAACATGCCCGGCTGGCGCATCGGGATGCTGGCCTCGAACGCGCAGTTCGTCCAGTGGGTCTTGAAGGTGAAGAGCAACATAGACAGCGGCATGTTCCGCGCCATGCAACTGGCCGCCGCCACGGCCCTGGAGGCGGACGCCGCGTGGTACGAGGGCAACAACGCCAATTACCGCCGCCGCCGCGCCCTGGCCGAGGACATCATGCACGCCCTGGGCTGCACGTTCGACCCGCGGCAGGCCGGCATGTTCCTCTGGGGCCGCATCCCCGACCTATATAATAATGTAGAGGAACTGACGGAGCGCGTGCTGCACGAGGCCCGCGTCTTCCTGACCCCAGGCTTCATCTTCGGCACGAACGGCGCGCGGTATATCCGCATCTCGCTCTGCTGCAAGGACGAGCGGCTGGCCGAGGCGTTGAGGCGCATCCGGCAGGTGTTCTGAAAACGCACCACGATGCCGCCGAAACTGCGACCCGACGCGGTTAAAAACGCGACCCGACGCAGTTATAAACGCGACCCGACGCAGTTGAAAATGCGACCCGACGCATTTTTAACGGCGATACGTCGCATTTTTGACGACAATACGTCGCATTTAAAATGAAGTAATAATGAATTACAAAACCAATAAAAACCCAATGATTATGGAACTCCAACTCGAACCCATCAAGCTGCCCGGCGTCCCCGAGGAACGCCCGCTGGTCATCGCCGGCCCGTGCAGCGCCGAGACCGAAGAACAAGTGATGAACACCGCCCGCCAACTGGCCGACAAAGGCCTCCGGATATTCCGCGCCGGCATCTGGAAACCGCGCACCAAACCCGGCGGCTTCGAAGGCATCGGCGTCGAAGGCCTGGCCTGGCTCAAGCAGGTGAAGCAGGAGACGGGCATGTACGTCTGCACCGAAGTGGCCACCGCCAAGCACGTCTACGAATGTCTCAAGGCCGGCATAGACCTGCTGTGGATAGGCGCGCGGACGACGGCCAACCCCTTTGCCGTACAGGAGATAGCCGACGCGCTGCGTGGCGTGGACATCCCCGTGCTGGTCAAGAACCCCGTCAACCTCGACCTCGAACTGTGGATCGGCGCCCTCGAGCGCATCAACCAGGCGGGATTGAAAAGGCTTGCCGCCATCCACCGCGGCTTCTCCAGCTACGAGAAGAAGATATACCGCAACCTGCCGCAGTGGCACATCCCCATCGAACTGCGCCGCCGCATCCCTAACCTGCCCATCATCTGCGACCCGAGCCACATCGGCGGCAAGCGCGAACTCATCGCCCCGCTGTGCCAGCAGGCCATGGACCTGGGCTTCGACGGCCTCATCGTCGAGAGCCACTGCAACCCCGACCAGGCCTGGAGCGACGCCTCGCAACAGGTGACGCCCGACGTGCTGGACTACATCCTCAACCTCCTCGTCATCCGCAGCGAGACGCAGACCACCGAGAACCTCTCCGAGCTGCGCAAGCAGATTGACGAGTGCGACAACGACCTCATCCAAATCCTGGCCAAGCGCATGCGCATCGCCCGCGAAATCGGCACATACAAGAAAGAGCATGACATGACCATCCTCCAGACGGGCCGTTACAACGAGATACTGGACAAGCGTGGCTCGCAGGCCTCGCTCTGCGGCATCGACCCCGAGTGCGTCAAGAAGGTCTTCGAGGCCGTGCACGAAGAGAGCGTGCGCCAGCAGATGGAAATCATCAATAAGTAAATCAACAGCTACAAGCTACAAGCTACGAGCTACGAGTGACAGCGCAAATGGGTGTAAAGACACTCGTAGCTTGTAGCTCGTAGCTAAAACAAAAGAACTATGCGAATATTAATATTGGGAGCCGGCAAGATGGGCTCCTTCTTCACCGACATACTGAGTTTTCAACACGAGACCGCCGTCTACGACACCAACCCGCACCAGTTGCGCTTCGTCTACAACACCTACCGCTTCACCACGCTGGACGAAATCAAGGAGTTCGAGCCGGAGCTGGTCATCAACGCCGTCACGGTGAAATACACCCTCGATGCCTTCCGCCAGGTGCTGCCCGTCCTTCCCAAAGACTGCATCATCAGCGACATCGCCTCCGTCAAGACCGGCCTGAAGAAGTTCTACACCGAGAGCGGATTCCGCTACGTCTCCACCCACCCGATGTTCGGCCCCACCTTCGCCAGCCTCAGCAACCTGAGCAACGAGAACGCCATCATCATCACCGAGGGCGACCACCTGGGCCGCATCTTCTTCAAGGACCTCTACCAGCAGCTCAAGCTCAACATCTTCGAGTACACCTTCGACGAACATGACGAGACCGTGGCCTACTCCTTGTCCATCCCCTTCGTCTCCACCTTCGTTTTCGCCGCCGTCATGAAGCACCAGGAGGCGCCCGGCACGACGTTCAAGAAGCACATGGCCATCGCCCGTGGCCTGCTCTCGGAGGACGACTACCTATTGCAGGAAATCCTGTTCAACCCCCGCACCCCCGCCCAGGTGGAGAACGTCCGCCTGGAGCTGAAGCAATTGCTGGAGATTATCACCAACCGCGATGCCGAGGGGATGAAGAAGTATCTGACGAAGATTCGAGGGAAGATAAAGTGATTATTGCAGGATTATCCTTATCTTCGCAAACAAAAACAAGACACAGGCCATGAGTCCCAAGTTCAGACAAGAAGACGGATATACCTTCAAAATCTACTCAAACGAGGAAGAGAGAAAACATATCCATGTGGTCAAAGCCGAATA
>DXCK01000027.1 GCA_019116045.1 Candidatus Bacteroides merdipullorum
CGATTAGCTCTGAAACATCATCCTGACCGAGTAGCCACATTAGGCGAGGATGTAAGGAAAGCTGCTGAAGAAAAATTCCAAGAAATCAATAATGCCAAAGAACAAATATACAAGGCGCGTGGGATGAAATAAAATCCGTCTTATGCAATAATCAACGAAAAAGGAAAAAAACACTAACATGAAACGACTGATTATCTGTACAGTTTTGACTTTATTGGCGTTTACCAGCCAGGCCATCACTCCCATGTGGATGCGTGACGTATGCATTTCGCCAGATGGAACCCATATAGCCTTCTGTTACAAAGGTGATATTTATAAAGTCAAGACTCTGGGAGGGGAAGCTGTCCGTCTGACTACGCAGGACTCTTATGAATGTAACCCTATCTGGTCGCCAGATGGCAAACAGATAGCTTTTGCCAGCGATCGGAATGGTAATTTTGACATCTATGTGATGCCCGCAGAAGGAGGGTCTGCCCAAAGATTGACTTTCAACTCCAGTACTGAATTGCCATCAGCTTTCACTCCCGATGGGGAATATATTCTATTTTCTGCTGCCATACAAGACCCTGCTTCCAGTGCACTTTTCCCCCGCTCGAATATGACTGAACTCTATCGAGTGCCAACAACTGGTGGACGTACAGAACAAGTATTAGGCACTCCAGCCGAATCTGTCTATTATGAACCTTCTGGCAATTGTTTTTATTATCAGGACCAGAAAGGTCTGGAAAACGAATGGCGTAAGCATCATACTTCGTCTGTCACACGCGATATTTGGAAATATGACCTACGGACAGGACGTCACACAAATCTGACCCATCGAGCCGGAGAAGACCGCAACCCTGTGCTTTCGCCTGACGGGCAATCACTCTATTTTTTAAGCGAACGTGATGGGAAATCGTTTAACGTCTATACTTTCCCGTTAGAACAACCGCAAAAAGTAAAAGCTGTGACTTCTTTTCAGACACATCCCGTCCGCTTTCTTTCCATGGGACGTGATGGTACTTTGTGTTATACTTACGATGGAGAGATCTACACGCAGAAAATCAATGAGCAGCCACGGAAAGTCAGCATCAGTCTAACGCGGGATGATGTGCCTCAATTAGCCACGCTGACATACAGCCAGGGAGCTACTTCGGCCACTGTATCCCCCGATGGAAAGCAAGTGGCTTTTGTGGTGCGTGGTGAAGTGTTTGTTACTTCCGTGGAATATGGGACCACTAAACAAATCACACATACCCCTGCCGCAGAAAAAGGATTAAGCTTCGGGGCAGATAACCGTATGTTAGCTTACGCCAGTGAACGTACGGGGAATTGGCAACTTTATCTGGCTAAAATAACCCGGCAAGAAGATCCGAATTTCCCCAATGCCACAAGTGTCACAGAGGAGGTTCTATTGCCCTCGAAAGACGTAGAACGCGCCTATCCCCAATTTTCACCTGACGGCAAAGAACTGGCCTTCATCGAAGACCGCCAACGGTTAATGGTACTCAATCTGCAAACGAATAAAGTACGACAGATTACCGATGGTTCGACTTGGTATGGAACCGGAGGATGGTTTGACTATTCTTGGTCGCCCGACGGGAAATGGTTCACATTAGAATTTATTGGCAACCGTCATGACCCGTATAGTGACATAGGTCTGGTAAGTGCGGCAGGAGATTCTCCTGTCATTAACCTGACCCAAAGCGGATATGCCAGTGCGACGCCACATTTTGTAATGGAAGGCAATGCTATTCTGTTCACTTCCGAACGCTATGGCATGCGTGCACATGCTTCTTGGGGCTCGGAAAACGATGCCATGTTGATATTTCTCAACCAAGATGCTTATGACAAATATTGCTTGACCAAAGAAGATTACGAATTGCGGAAAGAACTGGAAAAAGAACAGAAGAAAAACGAAGATGCCAATAAAAACAAAAAGAAAAACGACAGAAAAGGTTCTGCACAAGACAAAAAAGATAGTTTAAATCCTATCGTGGTTGAGCTGGAAGGGTTGCAAGACCGCATTGTACGTCTCACGCCTCATTCCTCTGACCTGGGAGAAGCCATCGTTTCTCCCGATGGAGAGCATTTATATTACATAGCGTCCTATCAAGCCGGGCTGGCATTGTGGAAGATGGATTTGCGTAAAAAAGAAACCAGACTTTTGCACCAACTAAATGCAGGGTGGGCTTCGCTGGAGACTGATAAAGAAGGTAAGAATCTCTACCTGCTGAGCGGACGCAACATGCAGAAAATGAGTCTGTCGAATGACAAGCTGACCCCTATCAACTATCGTGCCATAGTAAAGATGGATTTGGCAGCCGAACGCGAGTACATGTTTAATCACGTTTACAAACAAGAAAAGAAACGTTTTTACAATGTTCAGATGCACGGTGTAGACTGGGATGCCATGAGTCAGGCCTATCATAAGTTTTTGCCGCACATTGCCAATAATTATGATTTTTCCGAATTGTTAAGCGAATGGCTGGGCGAACTGAATGTCTCGCACACCGGAGGCCGCTACTATCCTTCCAACTCAGGGGAGCGAACCGCACAATTGGGCTTGCTTTTCGATTGGACGTATGACGGGCAAGGACTCCGCATTGCCGAAGTATTGGAAAAAGGACCTTTTGACCGTGCCACATCAAAGGCTAAAGCCGGCCTTATCGTAGAGAAGGTGGATGGTACTTCCATCACTCCCGAGGCAGACAGAAGTCTTCTGCTCAACGATAAAGCAGGGCGCAAGACGCTTGTCTCTTTCTATGACCCGCAGACCGGTAAACGCTGGGACGAAGTGGTGATACCCATTAGCCAAGGCGCCTATAATGAATTATTGTACAAACGTTGGGTGAAGCAACGGGCTGAGGATGTCGAAAAATGGTCAAACGGCCGGTTGGGCTACGTGCACATTGAGTCTATGGATGACGAAAGCTTTCGCAACGTCTATTCAGACATATTGGGTAAGTACAATCAGTGCGAAGGCATTGTCATCGACACCCGTTTCAATGGTGGAGGGCGCTTGCATGAGGACATTGAGGTGCTGTTTAGCGGGAAGAAATACTTCACGCAAGTCATCCGGGGGCGTGAGGCATGCGACATGCCCAGCCGACGCTGGAACAAACCTTCCATCATGTTGACCTGTGAAGCCAACTATTCGAACGCACACGGCACGCCTTGGGTGTACCAACACCGCGGACTGGGCAAAATCGTAGGCATGCCCGTGCCGGGCACCATGACCAGCGTCTCTTGGGAGACGCTCCAAGACCCGACTCTCGTGTTCGGCATCCCCATTGTGGGCTACCGTCTGCCCGACGGCAGCTATCTGGAGAACACGCAACTGGAGCCGGATATCCTGGTAAGCAATGCTCCGGAAGACATCGTACAAGGGGAAGACACCCAACTGAGGACGGCCGTAGAGGAACTGCTGAAAGAAATAGATCACCGATAAGAAGCCGTCTGATGGACAAATGTTCTTCGAAAGCGTCGTCATTGGGCAAACCGCCAAAGCCGAACTTGGTAAGCTGCTGTATCCTAATGAGGCAAGCTGCCGCATCTTAATGAGGCAAGTCGCCGCATCCTAATGAGGCAAGTCGCCGCATCCTAATGAGGCAAACCGTTAAATACCTGTTTAACCAATCAACCGAACCAAGCGTATGAATCAACGAACCACATCTGACTGCATCACCGCCCTCAAGCCGGGCGAGATATTCGTATTTGGCAGCAACCTGGAAGGTGCCCACGGTGGAGGCGCCGCCCTGCAGGCATGGCGCCAATGGGGCGCCGTGTGGGGGCAAGGGGCAGGCCTGCAAGGACAGACCTACGGCATCCCTACCATGCACGGGGGGCCGGAAACCATCCGCCCTTATGTAGACGAGTTTATTCGCTTTGCCCGAGTACACCCGGAACTGACATTTCTTGTCACTGAAATCGGGTGTGGCATTGCCGGATTTACTCCGCGGGACATTGCCCCTTTGTTCCGCCCGGCTGTAGATGTATCTAACATCTATTTGCCTCAACGCTTTTGGGAGGTGCTGAACGAAAAATAAAGACGTACACGGCGACGCCCTAAGGCAATCAGTGCGCACGTCAGAGACCCCAGCGAACAGACAACAAAGGTCAGCCCCGTGCCAAACAAAACCTGCCCAACTGCTCTGCCCATGTTTTGCTTATTATTTCTAAACATTGTTACCAAGGTCGCCAAAGAATCCCTATTTTTGCAACCGGATAATTCATTAAACCCGCTTGAACATGCAATACCGACTTTCTGCTCCCGATACCCTGCAAGCCACCATCGGCCTGCCCGCCTCTAAAAGCATCAGCAATCGTGCACTTATACTTCACGCCTTGTCTCAAGGAAATGCACAGCTTTCCAACTTAAGCGACTGCGACGACACGCGCGTCATGATTCGTGCCCTGAATGTTCCCCAAGGCACTATCGACATACAGGCAGCAGGTACAGCCATGCGTTTCCTTACCGCCTATCTGAGTGTGGCATCCGATAACTGCTGTTTGTTGACTGGCACTGAACGCATGCGGCAACGTCCTATCCGTATCTTGGTAGATGCCTTGCGCAGTCTCGGGGCGCAGATTGAATATGCCGGAAATGAAGGCTTCCCACCCTTGCGCATTACAGGCACAAAACTGACAGGCAACCAAGCGACACTGGCAGGAAATGTCAGTTCGCAATACATCTCTGCCTTACTGATGATTGGCCCGATGCTGCCTCAGGGACTGACGCTCCGACTGACGGGACACATCATCTCCCGCCCTTATATCGAACTGACCTTGCAACTGATGAGGGATTTCGGCGCACGAGTTGAATGGGCAGCAGCAGACAGTATCACTGTCTATCCCGGGGGATATCAAGATACATCTTTTACCGTAGAAAGCGATTGGAGTGCCGCGTCATATTGGTACGAAATCATGGCGCTTTTCTTGACAAAGAATAGAAAAGAGGGCAGGGGAGAGGCCTCGATAAAGATAGAATTACCGGGATTGTTCGAGAAAAGTTATCAGGGTGACAGCCGTGGAGCCACCCTTTTCGCTCGCCTTGGCGTAAAGACCCAATATACTCCTACGGGAATCATTCTCAGTCCTGGCGAAGCTCCCGTTTCCCGTCTGGAAGCTGATTTGATAGACATCCCCGACCTGGCACAGACTTTTGTGGTCACTTGTTGCCTGATGGATATCCCCTTCCGTTTCACAGGTTTGCAAAGCCTCAAAATCAAAGAAACCGACCGCCTGGCAGCGCTCATCAGCGAACTGCGCAAACTGGGCTATGCCCTCATCTGCGAGGAAAACAGTGCTCTTGCCTGGAACGGAGAACGCTGTCACGCACATCAGTCACCTGTCATCTCCACTTATGAAGACCATCGTATGGCAATGGCTTTTGCGCCGGCTTGCATACTCGTTCCAGGCCTGTGCATCAACAAGCCCGAAGTCGTTTCTAAATCTTATCCCTATTTTTGGAAAGATTTGCAGAAAGCTGGATTTCACATCCACGAAGATGCCTGATGGCACTTATCCCAACAACTGGTTGATTTGCATCTCCGAGACATCCGGCAATATTTTTCTCAGATGCCCTTTCATCCGTTCGTAAGATTCTTGCGGGCTTCTGTCAATATGGCAACTCTCCCGCCCCAACAAGCGTTCGGGAGTTGTCAATAAAGACCATCCCCATCCATATTGCCTTCCATGCTTGTCGCGAGGATAAACAAAGTCTTCTGTCACGATGTAACCACCCATCTGCAACCGTGTAAGAAAAGCATCGAATTTACTGCGCATTTTTGTCCCTGTAAACCCACACAAAGCACGGAGATCGCGCGTTATCATGCTTTCATTTTCTTTCAATGTCAGCAAAATGGCTTCCTCAATGCTCTCTGTTGCAGGATAAGGATTGCGATACCGGCGCCAGTTGCAGAAATCAGGCCACCAGTCTTGGGATACAAAGCCGGCTTTCCCCCTGAAGAATTTGCCATAGGCGCAAGCGCTTTCCTGGATGACAGGACCTTTCCATTCCCAAAGCGGCCACTCCCAGCCGCCGTCCGGCAACGGTGTATACTGGCAATCTTCATCAACCACTTCTTCGGCAGACCAGCCCGTCAGGCCCATACGCAGTAATGGCAGGAAACCAATCTCATCTATGAAAGCCGTCAGCTCGGCACAAGTATGTATTTCCGGATATGTCATGGCGATTCTTTTATTTGCAACACCTATGATTATAGGTGCAGAAACCTAAATACATCGTAAAGTTACTTCATTGGTTTGAAGTTTCAAAGTCAAAACCAATATTTTAATCCTCAAAGCTTGTTTTAATCCTGTTTAAAATTCATTTTCCTGTCATCCCGGGCGTTGTTCTCCCTCGCTAAACGGGGGAGCAAGAGGGGACAACTTCGTATCTCCTCCCTACCTGGTCCTTGTCTATATACAGGGACGAGGTAGGGAGGAGGTAGGGAGCAAGTACGAATTTGGTAGGGGGAAAATCTCTTTTTTGCTTCCAGAAATGAGAATCGCAATTTACCTTCTCCATAAATTTCATTTCTCCCAAACAAAATGTATCTTTGTCCGCTCTTTCTGTCCAAAAGGGGAGAGGATGATTTGTTCGAAGAAAGGAAAGCCGCATGTGGATACTCATCATAGCGTTACTGGCATTGGCTGTGTTTGCTGCTGTGGCAGGCATGGTGCGAAACAAAAAGCTGCAACAACAAGTGGAACGGGGCGAAATGGAGGCGGTGCCCGAAGTGAACCCGGTCGACATGGAGTGTTGCGGGCAGCACGAGGTGTGCGAAAAAGAAAGTCTGCTGGCCGCCGTGAGCAAAAAGATTGAATATTACGACGACGAGGAACTGGACCGTTATATCGGTACGCCTCCGGATGCTTATACGGCAGAACAGGAAGATGAGTTCCGTGATGTGTTCTACACCATGCGCGAGGAAGATGTGGCTGGCTGGGTACGCAGCCTTCAGTTGCGGGGCATCGCGCTGCCGGACACGCTGAAAGACGAGGTATTCCTCATCATTGGAGAGAGGAGAAACGGGAAACAGTAGCAGAAAGGAATGATGGATTTATTGCAATATACTTTCATTCAGCATGCCCTTATCGGCAGCTTGTTGGCCAGCATTGCCTGTGGATTGGTGGGGACATACATCGTCACGCGGCGGTTGGTATTCATCAGCGGTGGTTTGACTCATGCTTCGTTTGGAGGCATCGGACTGGGCTTGTACACGGGAATACCGCCCATACTGGCTGCGGCTGCATTTGCTGTGCTGTCGGCCTTTGGCGTAGAGTGGCTGAGCAAACGTAAGGAGATGCGCGAAGATTCGGCCATCGCCGTGTTCTGGGCTTTGGGAATGGCAGTGGGGGTGATGTTCACTTTCCTGTCGCCGGGGTTTGCGCCCGATTTGTCGGCCTATTTGTTTGGCAATATATTGACCATCACGCAGGGCGATTTGCTGTTGTTGGGCTGTGTGGCCGGAGTATTGGTAGCGTTTTTCACGCTTTTCCGCCACCCGATTGTCTACGTGGCGTTCGACCGCGAGTTTGCCCGTTCTCAGGGCCTGCGGGTACAGTTGTTGGAATATGTGCTGATGATGTTCATCGCTCTGACTATCGTGGCTTGCCTTCGCATGGTGGGCATTGTGTTGGTCATATCATTATTGACCATTCCTCAGATGACGGCCAATCTTTTCTCGCAACGTTTCGCGGGCATCATCTGGCTGTCCATCGGCATAGGTTATCTCAGTTGTTTGGGCGGGCTGTACCTGTCCTTCCGGGAGAACATACCTTCGGGAGCATCCATCATTTTTTTCTCCATCGTCATTTATGCCGCGTGCAAGGCTGGAAAAAGTGTGTGGGCATACCGGAGACGCAAACGGAATATTATTCAAAAGAATACATTATAAGAATATGACAGAAATCAAGATTCAATCGCTGGAACAGATTCGCGAAGCGGCTCGCCAGTTTATCGGGCTGATGGGCGACCATACCGTTTTCGCTCTCTACGGAAAAATGGGAGCTGGCAAGACCACTTTCATCAAGGCTGTGTGTGAAGAGCTGGGGGTGACGGATATGGTCACATCGCCTACGTTTGCCATTGTCAACGAATATCGTTCGGATACGACGGGCGAGCTGATTTACCATTTCGACTTCTATCGAATCAAAAAGTTGGAAGAGGTGTATGACATGGGCTATGAGGATTATTTCTATTGCGGTGCCGTCTGCTTCATCGAATGGCCGGAACTGATAGAAGAATTGCTGCCCGGCGACACGGTAAAGGTGACCATCGAAGAGCAACCGGACGGGGAGCGGCTTCTTACTGTGGAAAAACCGGACTAAGCGTATGGCCAGCCAATATATCATACAGGGCATTTTTGCCCTGGCAGGCAGCTTGTCCCTGTTGGCGGCATTGCTGGATTGGGACTGGTTTTTTACGGCGCGTAATGCGCAGTTTGTGGTGCGCAATGTAGGGCGTCGGCAGGCGCGTTGGTTCTACGGTGTCTTGGGAGTGATTCTTATCGGAATGGCTGCCTTTTTCTTCACACATACGGGGAAATAAGCAGAGTCCGGAAAGGGTAACCGTGTCTGATGCCTATCGTCGGGCGGCAAAAAACTCTTTCATCAGTCGGGAACATTCGTCGGCCATGATGCCTTGCACAACCTCAGTTTTCGGATGCAGGGCCTGCGGGGCATAACGCCGATAGCCTCGTTTGTCGTCTTCCGCACCAAAGACCAGCCGCTTCAGTTGAGACCAGCCTATAGCTCCCGCGCACATCACGCAAGGTTCGACAGTGACATACAGGGTACATTCGTTCAGGTACTTGCCTCCCAAGGCAGAAGCGGCGGCCGTGATGGCCTGCATTTCTGCATGGGCTGTAACATCTGTCAGCGTTTCGGTCAGGTTGTGGGCGCGGGCAATGATACGGTCTTTGCATACGACCACGGCTCCTACGGGCACTTCGCCATGTTCGGCTGCCTTGCGGGCTTCGGCCAAGGCTTGTTTCATGTAGAAAGTGTCGTCCATTTTTTTTCTTACCTCCTCATATCGTGTTCCCCAAAGAGCGTTGGATAATCGTCTTCCATGTTCTTGTGGATAAATCCCAAGATAGTCTCCCGAAACCAGCGCGATTTGTTTGTAATCTTATAATGAGCCAAATAGCGGTCTACGATGCGCAACTCTTCGTCACTCATCAGACAGACTATGCGCTGCTCGCGTTTCCGTCCGCACATGGCAGCTTTCGCACCGGTTTTGTTTCTTTTCCTCATAACGTTTGCAAATTTAAGCTTCCTTTGGCAATTACAAAACAGAAAAAGGCTAAATTTGCATCAGAAGAACAAAAAGAGAAGAATATGAGCGCACCCAATCTGCTCGGGAAGGCGGGCGAAGATGCTGCCGTCGACTACTTGATGCGCCAAGGATATGCCATCTGCGACCGAAACTGGCGGAAGAACCGTTTGGAACTGGACATTGTGGCAAGCAAAGACGGCATACTGGTGTTCGTTGAAGTAAAGACAAGGCAAAATACGGATTTCCGCGAACCGCACGAAGCGGTGGACTGGAAAAAGATACGCCACATCATAGTGGCTGCGGATGCTTACATCAAGTTGCATGACATAGAGGCGGACGTGCGCTTTGACATCATCGACGTGGTAGGAACGGACGGGCAGTTTCGGATAACCCACATCGAGGATGCTTTTGATTCACCCATATTCACTTGAACATGATAGAAATGACAGCAATTAATTCATTCCCGCTCGTGGCACTGGAAGAGACGGATTCTACGAACCGTTACCTGACACAGCTTTGCGACCGGGAACATGTGACAGAATATACCACCGTTTGTGCTGACTATCAAACAGCCGGCAAAGGACAGCGGGGGAATACATGGGAATCGGAACGGGGCAGGAACCTGATGTTCAGTTTCGTGCTATATCCGTCTTTCCTTGCCGCCCCACAGCAGTTTCTTTTGTCGCAGCTCATTGCTTTGGCTGTCAAAGAAGAGCTGGAGCAGCAGGCAGAAGACTTCTGCATCAAATGGCCTAACGATATATACTGGAAAGAGAAAAAAATCTGTGGGTTGCTGATAGAAAATGAATTATCGGCAAGTGGCATTGGGCGTAGCATCGCAGGCATTGGGGTAAATATCAACCAAGAGGTGTTTCGCAGCGATGCCCCCAATCCTGTTTCACTGAAGCAAATCACAGGGCGGGAACACGACCGCGGGGAAATCTTAGCCGGCATCATGAAGCGTGTAAAGGGCTATTACGAAACTTTGCAAGTTGCAGAGACTGGTGTCCGTACTGCTGTGGCTGCCGACATAGCCGGGCGCTATGGCCGTGCGTTGTTCCGCCGAGAAGGATGGCATTTGTATGAAGACGGGGACGGACGTTTTGAAGCACGGTTGCTGCGTGTGGAAAGGGACGGACGCTTTGTTTTGCAGGATCGGCAAGGGCGGGAACGTGCGTATTTGTTTAAAGAAGTGGCCTATGTTTTGTAAGTGACGAAGGTTATAATCTATTCTTTAGCTCAAACTGTTTATGAAAAAACTATTCCATTGCATGCTTCTAATCGGTCTTTTGGCCGGATTGAGTGGCTGTGAAATCAAAGGTGGGGATTATCCTCCCGACAATGGAGGTGCTACTTGGCAACTTTGCAACCGGATGTGGGAAGGCTTGTACACGGAGCAAGATGGCACGCAAATCGACCATCAAATCATTTTTTATCCCGACGGCACAGGAGAGGAGTCTTTGCTTTGCAGCTATTACGGTGAGAGTTGGGAAGAGTATTATGACTTTCACTGGTTTTGGGCGAACAGTGTGCCGAACTCCATAGCACTGGATTATCGGGGTGGAGGAAGGCTTTACATGGATCACGTGTACATTGAGTCAGATTATTTTTCGTGCCTGCTGAATGGTACGTATGTCACTTTCCGTGGATATTGAACCAACGAGCGGAATTTGTGTCTTACAAAAAAAAACGACTGAATCATGAGCCCCATCGACAGACAAATCTTGCACATAGCCTTGCCTTCTATTGTGAGCAACATCACTGTGCCTTTATTGGGGCTGGTGGATGTCACTATCGTGGGTCATTTGGGCAGTCCTGCTTATATCGGGGCCATTGCCGTGGGAGGCCTGCTGTTTAACATCATCTATTGGATATTTGGTTTTTTGCGCATGGGCACCAGCGGCATGACGTCGCAGGCTTACGGGCGGCATGACACCGACGAGATGTGGAGGTTGCTGGTGCGTGCCGTAGGATTAGGGTGGTTGGTGGCTTTGGTGCTGATAGCTTTGCAGACTCCCATCGTACAAGCAGCTTTCTTGTTCATACATCCTACGGAAGAGATTCGTGAACTGGCTACGGCGTATTTCCGTATCTGTATCTGGGGGGCTCCGGCCATGCTGGGACTTTACGGGCTGACGGGCTGGTATATCGGCATGCAGAACTCGCGTATCCCTATGTTTGTAGCCATTACGCAAAATGTAGTGAACATAGCTGCCAGCTTGTCGTTTGTGTATTTTGGCCAGATGAAGGTGGAGGGGGTAGCTTTGGGGACGCTTGTGGCACAGTGGGCCGGTTTCTTAATGGGGGCATGGTTGTGGTTTCGTCGTTACGGGAATTTACGTCGTTCTTTCTCTTGCCTGCAAGGGGTGTGGCAGCGGGAAGCCATGATGCGTTTCTTTGGTGTGAACCGCGATATTTTCCTGCGCACGCTCTGTCTGGTGGCCGTGACGTTGTTTTTCACGTCATCTGGAGCCGCTCAGGGGGAAATCGTCTTGGCGGTAAACACGTTGCTGATGCAGCTTTTCACGCTTTTCTCTTATGTAATGGATGGCTTCGCTTATGCCGGCGAGGCGTTGAGCGGGCGCTACATCGGTGCTGGCGACCGGAGATTGTTCCATACCACTGTGAGGCGGTTGTTTGTGTGGGGAGCGGGCATGGCTCTTTTGTTCACCACGGCCTATGCCTTGGGCGGAAATGCTTTCCTGAGTCTGCTGACTGATGAACGGGAAGTAATAGCCGCTTCAGGTGAATACTTTCTGTGGGCGTTAGCCATTCCGGTGACGGGCGTGGCCGCCTTTGTGTGGGATGGGGTGTTCATCGGTGCCACTGCCACTCGTGGAATGCTCTTGTCCATGGCTGTGGCAGCCGCTGTCTTCTTCGCCCTTTACTACGGCCTGCGTCCCGCCCTGGGCAATCACGCCCTCTGGCTGGCCTTCAGCTCCTATCTGCTGATGCGCGGGCTGGTGCAGACGGGACTGGCCAATGGGGTGGTGCGGAGGTCGTTCGCAGACACATAAGCAGAAATTCTCCGGAGTATTCCGAGAACCCTGGCGGGGTTGTCCTGAGAATCCTGGCAGACAGTGTGCACACTGTCGGGCGGGCACCCGGGCATCCGGGAAACCCGCCCCAAGAGAAATCCCCCCGGAGAAGAACGGACTTCCAAAGTTTATTCGTACTTTTGCAGAGAAAGGATTTTGCCTATGACCACCACCCTCTACATCAAGAACATGGTCTGTCCCCGCTGCATCCGCGTTGTGACGGATTGTCTCATCCGGCTGGGCCTGCACCCTGTGTCCGTAGAGTTAGGCATAGCCGTGATTCAGGAAAAGGTGGAGGATACTCTTCGCACCCGCCTCCGCCAAGCCCTGGAGGCAGAAGGATTTGAACTGTTGGAAGCACTGCGTGCCCGCCTGGCGGAGCAAATCAAGGATGCCGTCATCCAGTTGGTTCACTACCGCGGAGTGGTTCCTTCCGCGAACCTTTCTTGCTATCTTTCCGAACTTTTGCACAAGGACTACAGTACGTTGAGCAAAGTCTTCTCTGAAGAAACAGGCAGCACCATCGAACGATATGCCATCACCCAGAAGATAGAGCGTGCCAAAGAGTTGCTGACTTACGACGAGCTGACACTGAACGAGATTGCCGACCGGCTGGGCTACTCCAGTGCCGCCTACCTGAGTACGCAGTTCAAGCAAATCACCGGCATCACCCCCAGTGCCTTCAAACGCTTGCAAGGCAGCAAGCGCAGGGGACTGGACGAGCTCTGAGTCCGCCCCTTCCCTGCGGTTTACATCCCGTTCACAGCAATCTGTCTGGCGCCGCAGCCAATGTCACCCGGTTCAGCCGGGCCATGTCTTCCAGCGTGGCGCCGTTGGCCGACTGCAAGTAGAAGTCCGACTCGGGTAGGAGGATGTATGCCCACTCACGCCCCAGGCGGTCAGCGGGCGGCAACGTGTTTATCTTGGCACACCAGGCTGCGGCAGCCTGCTGCTTGCACCGGACATTGACATCGCCCACCCGGCCGTCGGCCTTGGTCTCCACGACGTAGACATGCGTGGCCGTGCATACCAGAAAGTCCGGATGGTAGGAGGCCAACAGGCCGTCCGTCTGCCGCACGTAGTACAGGCTGGCAAAGACGTGCTGGCTCTCGCTGATTTTCAAGAAACGCTCTACGCAGGCATCCCTGTCCAGAAACTCCATGAAAGCCTTCTCCAACCCACCCCCGTGAGAGGGATAGCCCAGCCGTTCGTAAATGACCTTCTGCAACTCCATGGAATAATTCTCGCGGACGCACAGCGTGGGGACGGACGAGAACCACGTCTTCTCCACCACCGCTTCGTTACTCTCCACGTTCTCCTGCATCCGGTGGATGGCCACGCTCATTTCCTTGACCATGTGCTGCGTGACGAGGCCGTTCTTAGACAGCAGAATCTTCCAGTCACTGTCGTGGAAAGGGTCGAACACTTGGCCGAACAGGCGGGTACGGATATACAGGTCCAGCAGGCGCACGATGTCCGCCTGGTTAACCTGGATGGCAGGCATGGGCTGTCTGCCTCGCTTGCCCACCCGGTCCATGCGGGTAGTGACAGTCCGCAATAGCTTCTGCAAGTAGTCGTTGTAGGAACGGGCGTTGAAGAGGTCGGCCTTCACCTCGTACCTGCCGAAACGGGTCTCTGTCATCACAGCTTCGGACAGGAAGGTTTCGCCCTTCGTGGCCAAGTGCTCGCGCAGGTAGTCCAGCGTGAAGGCGGTGAAGGGGGCCAGCGTGTGGACGTCAATCTGTGCGGGCGTGATTTCCTCTTCGGCATCACGGATGACCGTGGGCCAGAACAGGTCGTACTCCTTGTAATCCGGCTTCAGCCCGACGCGCATCAGGTCGCCTGTGGCGTTGGTACTGCCGGGCTCTCCGGTATCTTCGGCGGCCAATCCTTCAGCCATCAGCTCCTTGTAGAAGCGTTCGAAGGCCGGATGCTCAATGATGGAGAGCATGTCCAGATAGGATTTGGGTTGTTGCCGTTTCACCAGCACCAGGCGACGGTTTTCTTCTTTCTCTTCCCGGTATTGAGGTTCACGCCACATCAGGCGCAGGCCGCGGCCAACGGTTTGCTCCAACAGGATGGATGCCTCGGACGAACGCAGGGGGACGATGACGCAGATGTTGTTTACATCGAAGCCTTCGCGTAGCATCAGCACGGACACGATGACACGGGGTGTGGCATAGCGGTCTACGTTGAACAGCCGTTCGCGCACGCGCTGCCACTCGGCTTCGCCCAGCTCGCCCTTGCGGTTGCTGTCGATGCGGAGAATCTCTTCTTCCGCCAGTCCCTCCCCGCGCAGGAACTGCTCTACGTAGGTGGTCACCACGGTGTCCTCGCACATCACCAGCATCTTCGGGTGCTTCGATGCGTCTATCTTCAGGAAACCTTCCTCCAGAAGTCGTAGTTTCTCCAGCCCGGCACGCAGCATCAGCCGCTGTCCGTCGCTCAGGTCTATGACCTTGCCCCGGTCGTCGCGCACGGCCCGGAAGTCCAGCCCCTCCAGTTCGGTCAGTTCCTGGCGTTTGTCCAGCAGCAGGGTCTTCACCAAGCCCTGGCGCATGGCGGTGGAGAGATCGAAGTCGGCCACAATGTGGGGAAAGTACAGCTTGACCGTCTTGCTGCCCGTACCCAGCGTGTCGTAAGGAGTGGCCGAAAAGTCCACCTGGCAGAAGCGTCCTGCCTTGCCCCGGGCGATGTGGTTCAGCCCTTTCTGCCATTCCACTTCCTCCACCTCGCCGCCTCGTTTCAGTTCGTGGATGTGGTGGGCCTCGTCGTTGATGACCATCAGTTCGGGCAGCGAAGACAGGTAATCCGTCTCCGAGCCGCGTAGGTAGCGACGATCCAGGGTGTCGAGGGCATTGCCTGCACTGGTGCCGGGACGCACGGGGAAGATGCCCGTCACCACGTCTTCCGTATCCTCATCCTTGTCGGGCAGAAAGAGGTGCCAGTTGGTCAGGGCTATCAGCCCGTCGCCCGTCACCTTGCGTCCGATGCCTTCTTCCTTGCTCACGGTGTTGGCCTCGATGAAGGCAAAAGCCTCTTCGCGATAGGCCGGTGGCAGGAAAAGCTCGGCCGAACGATGGAAGTCGTTGGTACGGACATCGCGTTCGGCCGTGCCGGGACACAGGCGTCCCTTGTAGGCATCCAGCAGGCGGTCGTAGACAATGAGGCCGGGGGCTACGACAAGGAAGTGGCGGGTGTAGCGCCCCGAGGGTGTCTCCTCGCGCCGGGCATTGAGCAACTGCCACAGCAGCAGGGCGTGCATCACCCAGGTTTTGCCTGTGCCGGTAGCCATCTTTACGACATACTTGGGGAAGTTGTACTTCTCCTGTGCCAGTTGGGCGAGGTCGGCTTCAGCCAAGAGGTCGGGGGCCACTCGTTCGTAGATGTCCAGTACGGTCTGCACACGCAGCACTTCATGCAGGTAGACAATGTTCAAGATGGCTTGTCGCTGTCCTTCGTGGAAATTGCAGGAACGCTCGTCCACGTAAGGCTCGGTAAACCAATAACGCAGGAGGTCGGCCGTCACGGGCGTCACAGTCTCCAGCATCGTGCCGTCGGCCCAGGCCATTTGTACCTGTTCGTTCAGGCGGCGGGCCAGTTCAAGGGAAATATCAGGTTTCATGCGTTGAGTTGTTGAATAAATGGAATTTAGTTGACGAGGATACAAGTTAACGAGGCTACAAGGGCTGGGACTTGCCACTTACTATCAGACTCTTTACCGCGCCTTGTTGACTCGTTAACTCGTCCCCTTGTCAACTTATAGTTTCCACCACCATGCTTTCAAATCCGAATACGTCCACCGCTTTGACGCACACCGTACGTCCGGCTCGACGGGGCACACGGAGCACGGCTGTATAGACGCAGTGCAGCGGGTCGCGGTCATTAGCTGTGTTCTCGCGATAGTCCTGCCAGCGACTGCGGAAGGTGATGCCATCATAGTCGGGGTCGATGCTCCAGTATTCGATGAGGGCCAGCGGGTCGCGGTCGATGACTTGTTGCAGCTTCTCCTTGTCGCGGTCGTCCAGAGGGATATTGTCCGGCGAGAGGAGAACGTAGTTATCCAGCTCCACCACCAGGTTGTCCTCGTCCTCCGAGGCGGACAGCACTTTCATGGGCCGGCAGGTGAGGTATTGCAGGGTGCTGAAGCGCACAGACTTGTCGTCCACCAACTTCTTCAGGCCTTTCTTGGCGAGCTTGTCCAGGAGGTCGGGCGGGATGACCAGCACTTCCACCGCACCCTCGTAGCGGCGGATGGCCTCGCTGATGTCGAAGGCGAAGTTCCAGCCCAGCACCACCACCTTGGCCCAGCCTCCTCCCAGCAGGGTCTGTCGCGCTTCGTAGGCACGGCGCAGGGTGGCGGTGCCTGTCAATTTGTTGGGACTGTCCACCAGCACCAGGGTGCGCGTGGATTTCAGGTAGCCCCAGTTGCGGTCGTTGAGTTGCTCTTCGGTGAAAGGGATGGCGCCGTACAACTGCATCACGATGCGGCTCAGGTCGCCCACCTTCTTCACCAACTTGCTGCTGCTGAAGGCTTCCTTCTGATAGTCGCCAATACCTTGGTAGAGGAAGGGCTTCACGCCTTGGTCAATGAAACGCTTGCGCATGATGAGGGAGGCGGGCTTGCCAATGTCGCAGGTTATCCAACGACGACCCAGACGTTCGGCCACGGCGGCTGTGGTGCCGCTCCCACCAAAGAAGTCGCAAACAAGGTCGCCCTCGTTGCTGCTGGCTTTGATGATGCGTTCGAGGAGGGCTTCGGGCTTTTGGGTGGCGTAACCGGTATAATCATCATTATTATTACCCATACCAGCTATGTCTATCCAAACATTATCGGGTGTTTTCAACTCAATAATTTTACCTTGCCTTACTTCTCTGTACGCCTTAATCCGTATATTCCCTTTGGTTGTCTTAACTTTATCTCCTTCAATAATAAGTTCACCTCCATTGGTAACCATTACTCGATTCTGCTTTGCCAGTTCTATAACACTTTTATCCGTATAATCATTTCTTGCGCTTGAA
>DXCK01000002.1 GCA_019116045.1 Candidatus Bacteroides merdipullorum
TGGAGAGACAATGTTGAAAAATACATACTCTTAAAGAGCCAGGAAGAATATTTCACCGATTCCGTATGCAAATACGGCTATTTTCGAGGAACAGAGACCTATACTTTCGTACGCGACATTATGGGACGATACGAACAATACAAGAAAAAAATCAAGCTCTGATCCTCATTGAAGGTAAATACTCTCAAAACAACTTTAAACGATTCTTACGTGCCTCTTCCAATGGTATTGTATCGGACTGCTTCCGTGCATATTTCAGACGAAGATCCGCATATTCCTTGTCCAGTTCTTTCATGAATACAGCCCGCTGGATGGGATTCATCAATCGGGCAGCTACACCTGCATTCTGTGACGCATCCTTCAGATGGACAACAGGGGCATGATAAACGGGAGCAATTTTCAATGCTGTATGAAGAAGCGAAGTTGTGGCTCCACCAATCAACAGAGGTATGTCCAAACCAGCTTTTTCCAATTCTGTCGCAACGCGCACCATTTCTTCCAACGAAGGCGTGATAAGACCACTCAGTCCTATCAAATCAACCTTTTCGTCAATCGCCCTCTGAACTATCATTTCTGCTGGTACCATTACACCCAAATCAATAATCTCATAACCATTGCATGCCATTACGACCGATACGATGTTCTTTCCAATATCATGTACATCACCTTTGACTGTGGCTAATAGCACTTTACCCGCTGATGCCGTTTCTCCAGACTTCTCGCACTCAATATTGGGCTGAAGTATGGATACAGCCTTCTTCATCGTACGGGCCGTTTTCACCACTTGCGGAAGAAACATTTTCCCCTCTCCAAAAAGGTTTCCCACACAATTCATACCAGTCATCAAAGGACCTTCGATGATATCTACGGCTTTAGGATAAAGCAACAAGGCTTCAGCCAAGTCTGTTTCCAAATAATCGCTGATTCCTTTTATCAATGCATGTTGCAAACGCTCTTCCACCGAAGCATTTCTCCAATCTGCTACTTGAGCTTCATCTTTCGTAGACAGAGATTGCAGAGAATGAGCCGTTTCCAACAAGCGCTCGGCTGCATTAGGACGGCGGTTTAGCACGACATCTTCCAAACGTTCCAACAAATCAGCAGGAATGTCAGTATAAAGTACAGACGAAGCCGGATTGACAATACCCATGTCCATACCAGCCCGGATGGCATGATAAAGAAAAACGGCATGCATGGCTTCACGCAGATAATTGTTGCCTCGGAAAGAGAACGACAAGTTGCTGACCCCTCCGCTGACATGCGCACCAGGCAAGTTACGACGTATCCAAGCAGCAGCACGGATAAAGTCTACTGCATAATTATCATGTTCGGGCATACCTGTGGCTACAGCCAATACATTGGGATCGAATATGATGTCTTGCGGTTGGAAACCGGCTTGTTCCGTCAGAAGGCGGTAAGCACGGGCACAGACCTCGATGCGGCGCTCATACGTAACGGCTTGTCCCTGCTCATCAAAAGCCATAACCACCACTGCTGCTCCCAGGTTACGTATCGTACGTGCATGCTCCAGAAAGATTTCTTCTCCTTCTTTTAAGGAGATAGAATTGACGATACCCTTTCCTTGCAAGCATTTCAGGCCGGCCACAATCACTTGCCAATCCGATGAATCTATCATGACCGGCACACGGGCAATGTCGGGCTCGGAAGCCAGCAGGTTAAGGAAGTTCACCATCTCGGCACGGGCATCCAGCAGGCCATCGTCCATGTTGACGTCAATCACTTGTGCGCCATCCTCTACTTGCTTACGGGCAATCTCCAAGGCCTCTTCGTATTTCTTTTCATTAATCAGACGGAGGAACTTGCGCGAGCCGGCTACGTTGCAACGTTCACCCACGTTGATGAAGTTGCTCTCGGGTCTTACTTCCAGCAAGTCGAGTCCGGAGAGGCAGAGGGTGGCGGGCTGCGGAGCAGGGACATGGGGGGCGACGTTCGTTGCCAGTGATGCAAAACGGGCGATGTATTCATCGGTGGTGCCGCAACACCCGCCTAAAATGTTTACCAGGCCTTCATCCAGAAACTCTTTCACCTCAACAGCCATTTCATCGGGCGTCTGGTCATATTGCCCCAAGCTGTTAGGCAAGCCGGCATTGGGATAGACACTGATGTAGTAAGGCGCACGGGCGGCCAGTTGGTGTAAGAAAGGCTTCATCTGACGGGCGCCGAACGAGCAGTTGAGCCCTACAGAAAAGAGGTGGCCATGCTGGGCAGAAGCCAGGAAGGCATCGAGGGTCTGCCCGGAGAGGGTGCGCCCGGCCTGGTCGGAGATGGTGACGGAGAGCATCAGAGGGACGGTACGGCCTGTGTGCGACATGGCCTGACGGGCAGCATAGACGGCGGCCTTGGCGTTCAGGGTGTCGAAGATGGTCTCTACCAGCAAAGCGTCGACGCCGCCTTCGAGCAGGGCTGTCATTTGTTCGACATAGGCTTCGGCCAGGGCATCGAAGGTGAGGGCTCGCAGGGCGGGGTTGTTGACGTCCGGACTCATGGAGAGGGTCTTGTTGGTGGGACCGACGGAGCCGGCCACGTAGCGTGGCTTCGAGGGGTCGAGAGCGGTATATTCATCGGCCAGGTGGCGGGCCAGGCGGGCGGCTTGGAGGCTGATGTCGCGCACGGCGTCCTGGGTATGGTAGTCGGCTTGGCTGATGCGTGTGGCGTTGAAGGTGTTGGTTTCGATGATGTCGGCTCCGGCCGCGAGGTATTTGCGGTGGATGTCGGCTATGATGTCGGGACGCGTGAGGCAGAGCAAGTCGTTGTTACCTTTCAGTTGGCCGGGCAAGGCGGCGAAGCGTGTGCCGCGGAAGTCGGCTTCGGTCAGGGGGTATTGCTGAATCATGGTACCCATGGCGCCGTCCAGGATGAGGACGCGGGTGCGGGCGGAATCTTCGAGAGTGTGCATATTATGAGTTTATGAGTTTTTGAGTTGATAAGTTTTTGAGTTGATGAGTTGGTGAATTGACAAGGGAACGAGTTAACGAGACTACAAGGAGGTGGTGCCTATGGTCTAGTAATATGAACTTATGAACTTATGAACTTATGAACTTATAAACTCATGAACTCACCAACTACTAATCTATCGCTTGAACATGCGTGCCATGTCTCGTTTGTCATCTTTTTCCTTCAGGGCTTCGCGTTTGTCGTATTGTTTTTTGCCTTTGGCCAGGGCGACGACGAGTTTGGCGAGGCCTTTGTCGTTGATGAAGAGGCGGACGGGGACGATGGTGAAGCCGGGGTCGCGCGAGGTACGGAGGAGCTTGTCCAGCTCTTTCTTGGTGAGGAGGAGCTTGCGGTCGCGGCGGGCGGCGTGATTGTTGTAGGAGCCGTAGAAGTATTCAGCGATGTGCATGTTCTTGACCCACAGCTCGCCGTTGGCAAAGTAGCAGAAGGTGTCGACCAGGCTGGCTTTGCCTTGGCGGATGGATTTTATCTCGGTGCCGGTCAGGACGATGCCGGCGGTGTAGGTGTCCAGCAGTTCGTAGTCGAAGGTGGCGCGGCGGTTCTTTATGTTAATGGCGGGTTGTTTCATTTAATTAAGCAGTACGGTTAGTTCGTTGAAGAGCCATTCTATCAGCCAGGGGCAGAGGATGAGCGACAGGGTGCTGACGAGGGTGAAGCGCAGGCGTTGGGCTTCGGGGATGTCGAGCAGGGTGCGGCTTCCTTCCCAGACGATGTAGAGGGTGTAGAACTGGAGGGGCAGGGCGATGATTTGGAAGTCGGGCAGTATGCCGAGGATGATGCGCAGGAGGAAGAGAACGACGAGGGCATAGCCTGCGAATTGCCAGGCGCCGGGCAGGTCGGCCGGGCGGTGGAGGAAGCGGACGCAGAAGGCGTTGATGAGCCAGGCGGCCAGGAAGTAGCCTCCGAACAGGGCGACGGCCACGGCGCAGCAGCGGGTCATGGCGAGCTGGAAGCTCTGGGGGCCGCCCCAGCCGTAGTCCAGCAGGGTGCCTATGAAGACGAAGAGGGCGCACAGGCCTATCAGGGGGTAGACGAAGGTGGTGAAGACGCGGCGCTTGTCGGTCTGCAAACGAATTTCCTCCCAGGCGCGGGCCGGGGAGGAAATCAGTCGTAGGGTTATTTGTAGGATGCTCTTGTAGTCCATTACATGCCTAATCCGGTTTGGTATTCATCCCAAGTGACCACGGGGTAGACATTCTCCTCGCTGCCGCTCAGTTCGGCGGAGTTTTCGTTCTCGGACACTACGATGTTGATATTCTCCGGAGCGGTGCTGCTGCCCCAGGCTTGCAGGATGGACTGGCCGTAGGTGTAGTCACTCAGGTCGTATGATTTGAAGAAGAAGCTCAGGCCGTAGTAGTTAGCAATTTCTATCGAGGGGTTGGTGACCACGGGAGAAAGGCCCGGAGTGCGGTAGTTCAGGTGGAGGCGCAAGATACCTTGTGCTTTATCGGCCTGCGTGTCAGCGTCGTCGGGATAGTAGACAAGCGTGTGGCTGATGCCTCGGTTAGTGGTGGGCAAGTAATAGTTGACGGGCAAGACGAGGATGTTGCGGGCGTCATCGAAGAAATAGGGTTGGTACTTGCCGTTACCTGCGGGCGAGTTCAACGAGATAATGGCGTGAGTGGCCACGGAATCGCGTTTTTCCACCCCTTGGTCTGCTGCTTGTACCACCAAGGTTTTTTCTTCCAGCGGTTCGAGATTGTAAAGGGTGACGCCCGATATTTCGGAAGCGTTCATGTCCACCTGCATCTGGTCGGAGTTCCAACTGAAGTAAGCAACGACCACCTGGCCGTTATATGTGTCAAGAGAGACTCCAGAGTTAAGCTCGAATTGCAACACTGATTCTTGGGTGGGCACGAGGCGTTGGCCGTTGGGGCTTACAAACGTAGTGCCGTACAAGCCGCTGCTTTGCAACCGGCCCATCATGTAGGAGCGCATGGTGGGGTCGCTGTCTGAATCCAGGCACGAAGTCAGTGTCATGCCCACGAACAGTGCGAGGGCCATTGTCAAGAATTTCATTTGTTTCTTCATTGTTCTTTACTGATTTTGGTTTGCAAATTTAGGTAATATTTCGCTTCGTAAACGGGGGGCGGGGTGGAATACTGCACGGGAGGCGGGTTTTTAACCTATTTTCACTCACACCACCTCGGCAAAGTCCGCGAGATGCTGGTCGACGTGGCGGGCGACGGCCTCGGTGGCCTCCTCCTCGGCGTCGAGGAACTGCTCTTCCAGGGGGTCGAACTGCTCGTATTGCTCGTACATGGCCATGAAGTCGTCGTCCGAGCGTTCGCGCTCCAGGTCGGCGCGGTGCTGGTCGTAGATGCGGCGGGCGGCGTTGAGCACGGCGGGCACGGCGGGCACGCCCCACTCCCTGAGGGCGCGGGCCAGGGGGTTGTGCAGCACGTAGGGTCCCCAGCCGTTCTGGATGAGTTGGCAGAAGCCGCCCTCCATCAGTTCGTCGCGCAAGATGCGGTAGGCCAGCAGCGTGTGTTGCGGGGCGGTGAGCAGGGCCATGTTGTCAGCAGTGAGGCGGCCGCCCAGGGCGTCCAGGTAGGCGTCGGCAAAGAGGTTGATGAAGGCGTCCATGCCGTCGGCGGCGGCGCGGCGCAGGTCGGAGTCAGATAGCTGTATCATTTTAATGAAGCATGAAGAGTGAATAATGATGAATGGGCAGCCCGGAGGGTTGCGGGCGCAAAGGTAGGGAAAGTTGGGGACATATATATAAATATAGGTGGAAATATTTGGAGATGTCAGGTGGGATGGGTATATTTGCGGGGAGAAAGATGCGAATGTTCATCACCAGTTCATATTGACTGATGGGTATCAGTAGGTATTGACTGATGGGTATCAGTAGGTATTGACTGATGGGTATCAGTAAGCATTGACTGATGGGTATCAGTAAGCATTGACTGATGGGTATCAGTCTAAATAAAACATATAAACTTATTATTAACTAAAAACTGTAAATCTATGAGTGAAGAAATCAAGTACACCCTCAACGTGCAGAGCGTAGACAACCCTCTGACCGATGACCCCAAGGACACGCACTTCGTCCTCGTCTCCAACGGTACGGCCGACTTCGACCGCGTCATCTCCGAGATGATGTCCACCAACCCCGGCTTCGAACGCGAAATCGTAGAAGCCGTCGTCAAGCTGGAGCACCGCACCATCCAACGCCTGACGCTCAACGGAATGCGCGTCAACAACGGACTCTTCTCCGCCGTGGCCAGCCCCAAAGGAAGGGGCGGCAGCTCGTGGGACCCCGAAGTCAACACCCTGAACATCACCATCGCCCAAGGCTATGACTGGCGCGAAGCCATCCGCAACACGACCGTCAACGTCCTCGGCACGAAATCCGACGTCATGTACGTCAGCGGCACCCTCGACGCCGCCACCCGCGGCACCGCCGGCGAAGCCACCCCGGGACGCCCCTTCACCGTCGAAGGCAACTACCTCAAAGTCGCAGGCGACGACCCCGCCGTGGGCATCTACCTGGTGGACGAAGACGGCACGGAGACGAAGATTACCGAAGACTACTGGTCCGTAAACGAACCCAAGAAGCTCTCCTTCACCATCCCCGCCGACACCGCCCAGGGCACCTACACCCTGCGCATCGTCAGCCAATATACCCGTAACTCGGTCTTCCTCAAGACCCCCCGCGTGGTCGAAACCACCATCTACATCGGCACCACCCCACCCACCACAGGCACCGGCGACGGCGACGACGACGACAGCGGACAAGGCACCTTCGGATAAGGGACTATGAGTGAAGAGCTACGAGTGAAGAGCTACAAGCTACGAGTATCCCTGTCATGTTGAGCGAAGCCCAAAGGGCGAAGTCGAAACATCTCCCTACTCACCACTCGCAGTTCACCACTCGTAGCTTGTAGCTCGTAGCTCGTAGCTTATATCTCGTAGCTAAAAAAACCCCTTCCCCATAACCAATTATCAAGAAAAAACCTTATCTTTGCACGCAGTTACAGACAACAACAACGTTACATTAATTATATTAACTAATTAATTCGAGCTGATTATGACTTATTCACACGAAGTTGAACACATGTGTGTTGTAAAGAAAGGCCCCAACCACGGGCCAGCTCCCATCCCCGAAGAAGGCAAGTGGGTGAAAGCAAAAGAAATCGTAGACATCTCCGGCCTGACGCACGGCATCGGCTGGTGCGCACCCCAACAAGGCGCCTGCAAACTGACGCTCAACGTAAAAGAAGGCGTCATCCAGGAAGCCCTCGTTGAAACCATCGGCTGCTCCGGCATGACCCACTCCGCCGCCATGGCCTCCGAAATCCTGCCCGGCAAGACCATCCTCGAAGCCCTCAACACCGACCTCGTCTGCGACGCCATCAACACGGCCATGCGCGAACTCTTCCTGCAAATCGTTTACGGACGCACACAGTCAGCCTTCTCAGAAGGCGGCCTCATGATCGGCGCCGGACTCGAAGACCTCGGCAAAGGCCTCCGCAGCCAAGTAGGCACCCTCTACGGCACCCTGGCCAAAGGCACACGCTACCTCGAACTCACCGAAGGCTACATCACCCGCATGGCCCTCGACGCAGACGACCAGGTCATCGGCTATGAATACGTCCACATGGGCAAATTCATGGAACAAGTGAAAGCCGGCAAAGACGCCAACGAAGCCCTCAAAGCCGTCACCGGCACCTACGGACGCTTCAAACCCGAGCAGGGCGCAGTTAAATACATTGACCCACGTAAAGAATAATGAAGGAGGACACTGACAATGATTAGACCCGTACAATTTGAAAGCCAAGACCGCCGTATCAAGCAAATCCTTGCTGCACTGAACGAAAACGGCATCAAAGACATAGAAGAAGCCAACGCCATCTGTGAAGCCGCAGGCCTCGACCCCTACCTCACCTGCCAGGAAACACAAGGCATCTGCTTCGAAAACGCCAAATGGGCCTACGTCGTAGGTTGCGCCATCGCCCTGAAGAAAGGCTGCAAAAACGCAGCCGACGCAGCCGAAGCCATCGGCATCGGACTCCAGGCATTCTGCATCCCCGGCTCCGTAGCCGACGACCGCAAAGTAGGCCTCGGACACGGCAACCTGGCTGCCCGCCTCCTGCGTGAAGAAACCCAATGCTTCGCCTTCCTGGCCGGACACGAATCCTTCGCAGCAGCCGAAGGCGCCATCAAAATCGCCGAAATGGCCAACAAGGTACGCCAGAACCCCTTGCGCTGCATCCTCAACGGCCTGGGCAAAGACGCTGCCATGATCATCAGCCGCATCAACGGCTTCACCTACGTGCAGACCCAGTTCGACTACTACACGGGCGAACTGAAAATCGTCAAGGAAACTCCCTACTCCGACGGTCCCCGCGCCAAGGTGAAATGCTACGGTGCCGACGACGTGCGCGAAGGCGTGGCCATCATGTGGCACGAGAACGTGGACGTATCCATCACGGGTAACTCCACCAACCCCACACGCTTCCAGCACCCCGTTGCAGGCACGTACAAGAAAGAACGCGTGCTGGCCGGCAAGCCCTACTTCTCCGTAGCCAGCGGTGGCGGCACGGGCCGCACCCTGCACCCGGACAACATGGCCGCAGGTCCCGCCTCTTACGGCATGACCGACACGCTGGGACGCATGCACAGCGACGCCCAGTTCGCAGGCTCCAGCTCCGTTCCCGCACACGTTGAGATGATGGGCTTCCTCGGCATCGGCAACAACCCGATGGTAGGTTGCACCGTTGCCTGCGCCGTAAACGTAGCCCTGGCACTGAGCAAGTAATCAATAATTATACTTACTCTACCACTATAAATCCCTGTAACTCGATGAGTTATGGGGATTTTTCATATTCCCTCCCTTCAAAGAAGACGACAGGCAATGCAGCAGAAAAGCACCTGCCTCACACCGACATATTGTCTGATTTTCTCCATATCTTCCTGACTTTCTGTCAGAGCTAAGCCACTGGCAAATGTTTTGCATAAAAGCTAACGTATCTGAAAAACGAAAAGAAAGGAGATAAAATATGAACTTCAACAACTTTACAATCAAAGCACAAGAAGCCGTGCAAGAAGCCGTGAACCTGGTACAAGCCAGAGGACAGCAGGCTATCGAACCGGTACATTTGCTGGCGGGCGTACTGAAAGTAGGCGAAAACATCGTCAACTTCATCTTTCAGAAATTAGCCATGAATCCCCAACAAATCGCACTGGTACTGGACAAGCAAATCGACTCCCTGCCAAAAGTATCGGGAGGTGAACCCTACCTGAGCCGCGAAGCAAACGAGGTATTGCAAAAAGCCATCGACTATTCGAAACAAATGGGCGATGAGTTTGTCTCGCTGGAGCCTATATTAATGGCCATACTTACCGTAAAAAGCACAGCATCCACCATCCTGAAAGATGCAGGAATGACGGAAAACGAATTGCGGAAAGCCATTGAAGAATTACGGAAAGGAGACAAAGTAACCTCCCAATCAAGCGAAGACACCTACCAAGCCTTGGAAAAGTATGCCATCAACTTGAATGAAGCTGCACGAAACGGCAAGCTGGACCCGGTAATCGGACGTGACGAAGAAATCCGCCGCGTGCTGCAAATTCTGAGCCGACGTACCAAAAACAACCCTATCCTGATAGGTGAACCGGGTACGGGTAAAACAGCCATAGTCGAAGGTTTGGCCCACCGTATCCTGCGCGGAGACGTCCCCGAGAACCTGAAGAACAAGCAGATTTACTCGCTGGACATGGGCGCACTGGTAGCAGGAGCCAAGTACAAAGGTGAATTTGAAGAACGACTGAAGGCTGTCATCAATGAAGTAAAGAAGTCTGATGGCAACATCATCCTCTTTATCGATGAAATACATACATTGGTAGGAGCCGGCAAAGGAGAAGGTGCCATGGATGCAGCCAATATCCTGAAACCAGCCTTGGCAAGAGGTGAATTGCGAAGCATCGGTGCCACTACGCTGGACGAGTATCAGAAGTACTTCGAGAAGGACAAGGCCCTGGAACGTCGATTCCAGGTGGTCATGGTCAACGAACCGGATACGGCCAGCACCATCTCTATCCTGCGTGGACTGAAGGAACGTTATGAGAATCATCACCACGTGCGCATCAAAGACGATGCCATCATAGCCGCCGTAGAGTTGAGCAATCGTTACATCACCGACCGTTTCCTGCCCGACAAGGCCATCGACCTGATGGACGAGGCGGCTGCCAAACTGCGGATGGAGGTAGACTCGGTGCCGGAGGAGCTGGATGAGATTTCGCGTAAGATCAAGCAACTGGAGATTGAGCGGGAAGCCATCAAGCGGGAGAACGATACGGCCAAGTTGGAACAGATTGCCAAGGATCTGTCGGAGCTGAAGGAACAGGAAAGCTCGTACAAGGCCAAGTGGCAGAGCGAGAAGACACTGGTCAACAAGATTCAGCAGAACAAGGTGGAAATCGAGAACCTGAAGTTCGAAGCCGACCGGGCCGAACGCGAAGGCGACTACGGGAAAGTGGCCGAGATACGCTACGGCAAGCTGCAAGCCTTGAACAAGGAGATAGAAGAAACCCAACAGAAACTTCACCAGATGCAGGGCGACAAGGCGTTGATTAAGGAGGAGGTCGATGCCGAGGACATTGCCGATGTCGTATCCCGCTGGACGGGCATACCGGTCAGCAAGATGTTGCAAAGCGAACGGGAAAAGCTGCTGCACCTGGAAGACGAACTGCACAAGCGGGTCATCGGACAGGAGGAAGCCATCGAAGCAGTGGCCGATGCCGTGCGCCGGAGCCGTGCAGGATTGCAAGACCCGAAACGCCCAATAGGCTCCTTCCTCTTCCTGGGTACGACCGGTGTGGGTAAGACGGAATTGGCCAAGGCCCTGGCCGAGTTCCTGTTCGATGACGAGTCGATGATGACGCGTATCGACATGAGCGAGTATCAGGAGAAGCATACGGTATCCCGCCTGATAGGAGCGCCTCCCGGATATGTAGGCTACGACGAAGGCGGGCAACTGACGGAAGCCGTGCGGCGCAAACCGTATTCGGTAGTGTTGTTCGACGAGATTGAGAAGGCGCACCCCGACGTGTTCAACATCCTGCTTCAAGTGCTGGATGACGGACGGCTGACCGACAACAAGGGACGTACGGTGAACTTCAAGAACACCATCATCATCATGACCTCGAACATGGGCAGCCAGTATATCCAGAGCCAGATGGAGAAGCTGAACACGGGGAACAAGGCGCAAATCATCGAAGAGACGAAGCGTGAAGTGATGAACATGCTGAAGAAGACCATCCGTCCGGAGTTCCTGAACCGTATTGACGAGACCATCATGTTCTTGCCACTGACGGAGACGGAAATCAAGCAGATTGTCAACCTGCAAATCAGCCATGTGCAGAAGATGCTGGGCGAGAATGGCGTGGAACTGAAGATGACGGACAATGCCGTAAACTTCCTGGCCCGTGCGGGTTACGACCCCGAATTTGGGGCCCGTCCCGTCAAGCGTGCCATCCAGCACTACATGCTGAACGACCTGTCGAAGAAGCTGCTGTCACAAGCAGTAGACCGCAACAAGCCCATCACGGTAGATGCCGACCCGTCGGGCAACGGCCTGGTGTTCAGAAACTGACACCACTGCAACGTACGCTTCAGGAGGGTGTGCCGGAATGAGATATGGGCACGCAGATAACACAGATTAAACAGATGACCACTGATTGTATGTTATTGATGTACAGATAAATCTGCGGGAATCTGTTTAATCTGTGTTATCTGCGTGCCATTTTTATATTCCGGTACGACCCCTTTTTTGTACCCATGCCCGGGGCGCAGCATCGCTACATGTCACACATCCCCGACCTTACTATGTCACATCCCCGTTACCTTACTATGTCCCCCCCCCGTGACCCCCTTAGGTAACAGATACTATTATAGTTTACACAGGAAACTATTTTAGCTAAGATAGTAAACTATTATAACTAAAATACTTTCCTATTTAAGCTATAATATTTCTCTATTTAAACTGTAATATATTTCTATTTAAGATGTAATGAATAGCTATTTGAGCGATAATAGTACCTGTTACCTAAGGGGGTCACGGGGGTGTGACATAGTAAGGTAACAGGGGTGCGACACGATAAGGTATAGGGTATGTGACCTATTCCGCTCGGGGAATGAAGGTGTGCCGAAACAAAAAAGTATCAAAATATAGAAAAGCACACAAATAGCACAGATACAACAGATGACCGCTGATTGAATCTGCGAGAATCTGTTGTATCTGTGTTATCTGTGTGCCCATATCTCACTACGGCACACCCCTTCTTGTGAGCAGACAGTCTGCCGTGCGGCAGGTGTCAGAACTCGCTGGTGAAGTGGAACTTGATGTGCTTGAAGTCGTTCTGCGCCATCTGGAGCACGTAGCCGCTGTCGGCCAGGAAGACATCCCTTCCCTCGCGGTCGCGGGCCATGTACTGGTATTTGCGTTTCTTAAAGGCTTCCAGCTCGGCGGGGTCGTCGCTCTCTATCCAACAGGCCTTGTAGAGACTGAGGGGTTCCCAGCGGCAGGAGGCGTTGTACTCGTTGAGCAGGCGGTACTGGATGACCTCGAACTGGAGCTGACCGACGGTGCCGATAATCTTGCGCCCATTGAACTGGTTGACAAAGAGCTGGGCGACGCCCTCGTCCATCAGTTGGTCGATGCCCTTGGCCAGTTGCTTCTGCTTCATGGGGTCGGCATTCTCGATGTACTTGAACATTTCGGGCGAGAAGCTGGGCAGGCCGCGGAAGTGCAGGTGCTCGCCTTCGGTCAAGGTGTCGCCTATCTTGAACGTGCCGTTGTCCGGCAGGCCGATGATGTCGCCCGCCCAGGCCTCGTCGACGGTGGTCTTGCGCTGTGCCATGAACTGCGTGGGGCTGGAGAAGCGCATCGTCTTGTCGTGGCGGACGTGGTAGTAGGGGGCGTTGCGCACGAAGCGGCCCGAGCAGACCTTGCAGAAGGCCACGCACGAGCGGTGGTTGGGGTCGATGTTGGCCGTTATCTTGAAGATGAAGCCGGTGAACTTGGGCTCGTCGGGCTGCACCTCACGTTCTTCGGCACGGACGGGACGGGGGCTGGGGGCTATCTCGACGAAGGTGTTGAGCAGCTCTTCGACACCGAAGTTGTTCAGCGCCGAGCCGAAGAACACGGGGGCCAGGTGCCCGGCCAGGTAGTCCGCGACGTTGAAGTCGGGATATACGCCTTCGATGAGTTCCAGCTCCGAGCGCAGGCGGTCGGCCAGTTCGTGCCCGATGCGGTTGTCCAGCTCGTCGGTCGTGATGTCCACCTCCACCTTCTCCGTCACCACCTGCTTGGAGGGCTGGAAGAGGTTGAGGTTGTGTTCATATATATTATAGACGCCCTTGAACCGGATGCCGCTCTCGATGGGCCAGGTCAGCGGCCGCACCTTGATGGCAAGCTCTTCCTCCAGCTCGTCCAGCAGGTCGAAAGGGTCTTTGGCCTCACGGTCCATCTTGTTGACGAAGATGATGACGGGCGTGTTCCTCATGCGGCAGACTTCCATCAGCTTGCGCGTCTGCGTCTCCACACCCTTGGCGCCGTCGACGACGATGATGACGCTGTCCACGGCGGTCAGCGTGCGGTAGGTGTCTTCGGCAAAGTCCTGGTGACCGGGCGTGTCGAGGATATTGATTTTATAGCCGTGGTAGTCGAACTCCATGACAGAGGTGGTGACGGAGATGCCGCGCTGCTTCTCGATGTCCATCCAGTCAGACGTGGCGGTCTTCTTGATTTTGTTGCTCTTCACCGCGCCTGCCACCTGAATCTGTCCGCCGAAGAGCAGCAGCTTCTCCGTGAGCGACGTCTTACCGGCGTCGGGGTGGGCGATGATGGCAAAGGTTCTTCTTCTTTCAATCTCTTGGTTGTTGGCCATGATGGTTTCTTATGTGGTTTAATGTATGTTCTTATGCCCCTCCAGGCGAGCCACGCAGCGGGCCAAGCTCTCCTCCCAGTGGGGGATGTCGATGCCGAGGGTGCGTTTGATTTTCGTCTTGTCCAGCACGGAGTAGTGCGGGCGCGGCGCCTTGGCCGGATACTCGTCGGTGTGCAGGGGGCTGACCTTGCACGTAGTGATACCCGCCAGGCGGTGTATGGCCAGGGTGAAATCGTACCACGAGCAGACACCCTCGTTGCTGAAGTGGTAAATGCCCGGGGTGATGCCCTGCTCGATGGCGGCAAAGATGGCCGCAGCCAGGTCGGCGGCATAGGTGGGCGTGCCTATCTGGTCGAACACCACGCCCAGCGCCTCGCGCTCGCGGCCCAGGCGGAGCATGGTCTTGACGAAGTTGTTGCCATACTCCGAGTAAAGCCACGCCGTGCGGATAATCATCGCCCGGTGACAACGAGCCATCACCTCGCGTTCACCCTCCAGCTTCGTACGCCCGTAGACGCTGTTGGGGCAAGGAGACACGTCTTCGGTGTAAGGCACATGCGCTGTGCCGTCGAACACATAGTCGGTCGACACGTGAATCAGCGCGGCACCCACCCGCTCGGCCGCATCCGCCAGCCCGGCGGGAGCCAGGTGATTCAGACGGTCACACAAGTCGGCATTGTCCTCTGCCTTGTCCACGGCCGTGTAGGCGGCACAGTTCACAATAAGTTCGATGGCATTGTCACGCACAAAAGCCTCCACGGCCTGTGCGTTGCAGATGTCCAGCTCCTGTACGTCGGTAAAGAAATAAGTATGTTGCGCATATTTTACAGCCAAATCGCGCATCTCATTGCCAAGTTGACCGTTGGCACCGGTTACTAAAATCCTCATAATCTATTGTTTGTTATACACTCATTCCTCAGTCCCAATCCAGCTCCCCTCTCCTGTCCTTCTCATAATAATTGGCCAGCAAAGATATGAAACCGGCAATGCTCTCCATAGCCTTTGCCGTGGCTGGACTGATTTCCTTCTTTTGCAAACGCAGCAGCAAGATGCCGTACAGAGCCTCGAAACAAGTCTCCAACTCAGGTTCATCCTTCTCACCGTTCTTATGCCGTAACTCCACGACAAAAGGCAACGCCTTGAAATAAGCGGCATTATAAAACGGGAACTTCGTGGAAGACAACAAACGGGCATGCAAATCAGTCAAATTCAGAATGACATTGCGGTTTATCTGCAAATGCCCTCTCTCGGTCACACCCTCTACGTGCATCATGTCCACCAAATCGGCATACCATCGTTCCAATCCGTCACGCTCCTCGGCAGGAAAACGGTCGATGACATTTACCCGGATTTTATCCAAGTCACAATCGTTTGCCCGAATCAAATCCTCCACCTGCCACATATAAATCAGATATTCGGCAATGTTCTTCTCCTTCAGTTGTTGTGCGATTTTCATATCCACCTGCGTCCAGCTAACTTATTCGTTAATAAAGAGACTCACCCATCAAAGTAAACGACAGTCCCAACAAGGACACCACCACCACGATGCTCCCAATGACCCGGTTCAGAATCCAGATACCACGCAAATTAAACTGTTTCCGCACCTTATTGACAAAATAAGTTATCCCGAACCACCAAGCCAAAGCACCTATAATAATGGCAACATAACCAGTCACCGTTTCAGACACCAAAGCCCCGTTTCCCACGAATGAGAAGCGAGCAAAAAGTCCCACAAAAAGGAAAATAACCAAAGGATTAGACAAAGTGACCAGAAAAGCAGTCACAAAATTGTGCAAATAAGTGCCCTTGTTTCCCGAAGGAGGCCGCAACGAGCGTACCGGATTACTGCGAAACGTATAAATACCAAATGCTAATAAAAGAATACTTCCAAAAAGCTGAAGATAGAAAATATTCTTATTGACATAATCGAAGACAAAACTCATGCCATACCCCGTCAATAAGGCATAGCAGATATCACTCAGAGAGGCTCCCACACCGGTAACGAATCCGTACCACCGCCCTTTGTTCAGTGTGCGCTGAATACATAGTACTCCTACCGGCCCCAACGGCGCTGAAACAATCACACCGATGATAAAACCTTTCCACAATATATCAAGTATAGTTTCTATCTGAATCATGGGTGCAAATATCGTACTTTTTTATGAGATG
>DXCK01000028.1 GCA_019116045.1 Candidatus Bacteroides merdipullorum
AATTCCGAAGATAGATTCGTTTAACGTAACCTTTCTTCCAGTGTCTTCACCTTTAATGTTATATACGTTAACTTCCATTATTTCTCAATTATTACGATTGAACCTTTGCAACCAGGAACAGAACCCTTGATCAAGAGCAGGTTGTGTTCCGCGATTACTTTTAATACTTGCAGGTTTTGAACAGTCACCCTGTTGCCACCCATCTGTCCACCCATGCGCATGCCTTTGAAGACCTTTGCAGGATAAGAACAAGCACCAATAGAACCCGGCTTACGCGCGCGGTTGTGCTGACCGTGAGTGGTCTGACCGACACCGCCAAAGCCATGTCTCTTAACTACACCTTGGAAACCTTTACCTTTCGAAGTGCCGATGACGTCAACAAATGCAGCGTCATTAAACAGTTCAACGGTTACGGTATCACCCAGATTCAATTCTGTTTCAAATTCTTTGAACTCAGCCAAGTGTTTCTTGGGAGTTACTCCGGCCTTCTTGAAATGACCCATCAGAGGTTTCGTCGTATGCTTTTCTTTCTTTTCCTGAAAGCCCAGCTGAACGGCTGCATAGCCGTCTTTTTCTACGGTCTTCACCTGAGTAACTACACAAGGACCTGCTTCGATAACAGTGCATGGTACATTCTTACCCTCGGCACTGAAAACGGATGTCATTCCGATTTTTTTTCCTAATAATCCTGGCATTTCACTAAAAATTTTAATTCACTTACACTTTGATTTCTACTTCCACACCACTGGGCAATTCCAGCTTCATCAGCGCGTCAACGGTCTTGGCAGTCGAGCTGTAAATATCGATCAATCTCTTATAAGAGGAAAGCTCGAACTGTTCACGCGACTTCTTGTTAACGAAAGTCGAACGGTTTACCGTAAAAATACGTTTGTGTGTAGGCAGAGGAATAGGGCCACTTACGATAGCACCTGTTGCTTTCACCGTTCTAACAATCTTTTCGGCCGACTTGTCCACCAAGTTGTGGTCGTAAGATTTCAATTTGATTCTGATTTTCTGACTCATTTTTGTTTTTAATTAAACATTTATAATTACAAAGAGCACCACAGGTTAAGAGTCATACGCTAACCTGCGGGCTCAGTTTATTTGTGATTAGAGCAAATCGGCACGGCCTTTGACTTCCTCCAGCACAGCCTTCGCAATAGAGGTAGATACTTGTGCATGGTGATCATAAGTCATGGAAGAAGTGGCACGTCCGGAGGTGATGGTACGCAGTGCGGTCACGTAGCCGAACATTTCTGCCAAGGGAACCATAGCCTTCACGATGCGGGCACCGGAGCGGCTGGATTCCATACCTTCCACTTGACCACGACGTTTGTTCAAGTCACCGATTACGTCACCCATGTTTTCTTCTGGAGTAACGACTTCCAGTTTCATGATGGGTTCCATCAGAACGGGACCTGCCTTGGCGCAAGCGTTCTTGTAGGCCTGGATGGCACAGATTTCAAACGAAAGCTGGTCGGAGTCTACGGGGTGGAAAGAACCATCCAGCAGCGTCACCTTCAAGCTGTCCATCGGGAAGCCTGCCAACACACCATTCTTCATGGCTGTCTGGAAACCCTTCTGAACAGAAGGAATGAATTCCTTAGGAATGTTACCGCCCGTCACCTCGTTGATGAATTGCAGGCCACCTTCCTTGAAGTCTTCGTCTACCGGACCAACATTTACGATGATATCGGCAAACTTACCACGACCACCGGACTGTTTCTTATAAACTTCGCGCAGATTAACGGTCTTCGTGATAGCTTCTTTGTAGTTAACCTGAGGCTTACCTTGGTTACATTCAACCTTGAACTCACGTTTCAGACGGTCGATGATGATATCCAAGTGAAGCTCACCCATACCTGAGATCACGGTCTGACCGGTTTGCTCGTCGGTACGAACCGTAAAGGTCGGGTCTTCTTCAGCCAACTTGGCCAAGCCGTTGGACAGTTTGTCCATGTCCTTCTGCGTCTTGGGCTCCACAGCAATACCGATAACGGGTTCGGGGAAGTCCATAGACTCAAGCACAATCGGGGCAGTCTCGTCGCAGAGCGTATCGCCCGTGCGGATGTCTTTGAAGCCGACGCCTGCGCCTATATCTCCGGCAGAAATCAGCTCAACGGGATTCTGCTTGTTAGAGTGCATCTGGAACAAGCGGGAAACGCGTTCTTTTTTGCCCGAGCGGCTGTTGTAGATATAAGAACCGGCCTCTACCTTACCGGAATATACACGGAAGAAGGTCAGACGACCTACATAGGGGTCAGTAGCAATCTTAAAGGCCAAAGCCGAGGTCTTTTCTTCCTCATCCGGCTTGCGATCTTCTTCTGCACCGGTATTGGGATTGGTACCTACGATGTTCGGAGTGTCCAGCGGAGAAGGCAAGAATGCGCAAACGTAGTCGAGCAAGGTCTGTACGCCCTTGTTCTTGAAGGAAGATCCGCACAACATGGGGACAATCTCCATCTTCAGCGTTCCGGCACGAAGTGCGCGCAAGATTTCCTCTTCTGTAATAGTAGAAGGATCATCAAAGTACTTCTCCATCAGCGCATCGTCGAACTCAGCCACAGTTTCGAGCATTTTGCCTCTCCACTCTTCGGCTTCGTCTTTCAGGTTGGCCGGGATTTCTTCGACATCATAGTCAGCACCCATGGTTTCATCGTGCCACAGGATAGCTTTCATCTTTATCAGGTCAACTACGCCTTTGAAGTTTTCTTCAGCACCGATAGGAATTACCACGGCACAAGGATTAGCGCCCAGGATTTCCTTCATCTGGCGAAGTACTTCAAAGAAGTCTGCACCCGAACGGTCCATTTTGTTCACATAGCCGATACGGGGAACATTGTATTTATCGGCCTGACGCCATACGGTTTCAGACTGGGGCTCAACGCCGCCCACAGCACAGTAGGTTGCCACGGCACCATCCAGCACACGCAACGAACGCTCTACTTCAGCCGTGAAGTCCACGTGTCCCGGAGTGTCAATCAAGTTGATTTTGTATTTATGCCCTGCATAGTTCCAGTAAGTCGTGGTAGCAGCAGAGGTAATCGTGATACCACGCTCTTGCTCCTGCTCCATCCAGTCCATCGTAGCGGCACCGTCATGAACTTCGCCAATCTTGTGCGTCAAACCCGTGTAGAACAGGATTCGTTCAGAAGTGGTAGTCTTACCGGCATCGATGTGGGCCATGATACCGATATTACGCGTCAAATGTAAATCTTGCTTTGCCATTTATTATCCTTTTCTTAAATAAGTTTCGTCATTCTTCAAGACAACAGCCGGGATTATCAGAAGCGGAAGTGAGCAAATGCACGGTTGGCCTCGGCCATGCGGTGCATGTCTTCCTTGCGCTTGAAGGCGCCACCCTGTTCATTATAGGCATCCATGATTTCGGCAGCCAGCTTGTCGGCCATAGACTTACCGCCACGCTTGCGGGCAAAATTAATCAGGTTCTTCATTGACACTGACTCCTTACGTTCGGGGCGGATTTCAGTCGGAACTTGGAACGTAGCGCCACCTACACGGCGGGACTTCACCTCCACCTGGGGAGTCACATTGTCCAAAGCTTTCTTCCAGATTTCGAGAGGAGTCTTTTCCTCGTTCTGCATTTTGTTCTTCACTGTTTCCAAGGCGGCGTAGAAAATCTCATAAGAAGTATTCTTCTTGCCATCATACATCAGATGGTTCACGAACTTGGAAACCTTCACATCATTGAACACGGGATCCGGCAGGATAACGCGTTTCTTCGGTTTTGCTTTTCTCATTTCTGTTAAGAATAATGTTTCGTTCTTGGTTGCTTGCCTCTGTCGTCTTCAACTTCCCCACCGGGAAATTTACTCAACCGTCAATATCTCCAAGTAAACTGAAACGTAATGGTTTTACTTTCGGTTTATCTATTAATAAGACTGCTTGTTATTTTTTCTTAGCGGGAGCAGCCTGACCCGGCTTCGGACGCTTGGCGCCATATTTGGAACGTCTCTGCGTACGTCCGGCCACGCCAGCCGTATCCAACGTACCGCGAACGATGTGGTAACGCACACCCGGCAGGTCTTTCACACGACCGCCACGCACCAGCACGATGGAGTGCTCTTGCAGGTTGTGACCTTCGCCCGGGATGTAAGAGTTCACCTCCTTGCCATTGGTCAAACGCACACGGGCTACTTTACGCATAGCCGAATTAGGTTTTTTCGGAGTGGTTGTGTACACTCTCACGCAAACGCCGCGTCTCTGAGGGCATGAATCCAGCGCGGGAGACTTACTTTTGTCCACCAACACTTGACGGCCCTTTCTTACTAATTGCTGAATTGTAGGCATTTTGATTATTTTTAATTATATGTTAATTTATATATTTTCTCAACTATACACTTTTTCGGGCTGCAAAGTTACGAATAAGTTTTGAATAATCAATGCACTACGAATATTTTTTTGAGGAAACGGCCTCCACCTGCCCTGACGATGTGACAAAAGCGTTACTACGGTCTGCCAGGACATCACCAATCTTTCCAAACCATTGTTCTCGACTCGCGGCGGAAAAGCCGCTCCTACGGTTCTGTCATGCAAGCGGCAACCTTAAAAAGAATCTCAGCATAAGGAACCTGGCATCTCTTGCCAATCATCTTAGCAAATGCAAGAGGCGAGATACATTCTGCCCGCAAAACCCGAAGCGCCCGCCACAACTCTACCTCACCAGGAGCCCAAGGCAGAAACACGTCAAAGTAGAAGGGCAGGAATCTGTTTCACGAGCTTTATAGCGAAAAAGAAAGTCCGGAAGATTCCCTGCCAGCAAACTTGCAACGCCTAAAAGGAATCTCCCACAAGGCAGATGTGCTCCCGCACGCTCAGGCTTCGCCCGTCATATTGGGGAAAGACAAAGCTTTCTCTTCCGGCATGGAGATAGGGCCGAACGAGCGTTCATATTTACCGATATTGTCTTCGAGAGCGCGCAACAAACGTTTGGCATGTTCGGGAGCCAGGATGATGCGCGACTGTACAGGAGCTTTGGGCATGCCGGGCAACACGCGCACGAAGTCAAGTATAAACTCAGAACTGGAATGGGTAATGACAGCCAGGTTGGCATACGTGCCCAAGCCGATTTCTTCTTTCAACTCTATCTGCAACTGACCGCCGGTGTTTTCTTGTTTTTCCATATCTTTATTTCATGATTAGTTTGTACAACATGAGGCAAAGATACACATTTTAGGCATGGTTTCCGACAGCGGAAGGCATTTTTTACACCTGCGGTGTGCGCAACCACGACGGAAACAGTCCGAAAGAAGCAAGGCCGCGACGGGAAAGAAGCAAGGCCGTCGCGCACCATAAGCAACGGCCGGAAAACAAGAAGGGAGACGGGGCACGACCAACGTCATGCTCCCCGTCTCCCTTCAACGGTTCACAACCTATGTTTCAAATCCAATTACTCAGCTTCCGTCTTCTCTACGTCAGCCATAGCAAAGTCCAATACAGTCTTCTTGTTGGCCAACATACGGTCGTATTCTTCCTTCGAACCAACGATAAGCTTGTCGAACTCGCGCTGACCGGTACCGGCCGGAATCAGATGACCGCAGATGACATTCTCCTTCATGCCCTCCAGCTTGTCGACCTTGCCGTTGATAGCAGCCTCGTTCAAGACCTTCGTCGTCTCCTGGAACGATGCAGCCGACATGAAGCTCGACGTCTGCAAAGCAGCACGGGTGATACCCTGGAGAATCTGCGTAGAGGTGGCAGGCACAGCATCGCGCACTTCAACGGGCTTCAGGTCGCGGCGCTTCAGCATCGAATTTTCGTCACGCAACTTGCGTGCCGTCACAATCTGTCCCGGCTGCAACGTCTGCGAATCGCCAGCATCTACCACCACTTTCTTGCCCCAGATGCGGTCGTTCTCTTCCATGAACTCCAGCTTGTCCACTACCTGCTGTTCCAGGAAGCGGGTGTCACCCGGTTCATTGATTTCAACCTTGCGCATCATCTGGCGGACGATGATTTCAAAGTGCTTGTCGTTAATCTTCACACCTTGCAGACGGTAAACGTCCTGAACCTCGTTGACAATGTATTCTTGCACAGCCGTAGGACCTTTGATGGCCAAGATATCAGCCGGGGTAATAGCACCGTCAGACAAGGGCGTACCGGCACGGACATAGTCGTTCTCCTGCACCAGAATTTGCTTGGACAGGGGCACAAGATACTTTTTCACGTCACCCGTCTTCGACGTAACAATGATTTCGCGGTTACCGCGCTTCACCTTGCCCATCGTAATCTCACCATCGATTTCCGAAACCACAGCCGGGTTAGACGGATTACGAGCCTCGAACAGTTCGGTTACACGAGGCAGACCACCCGTGATATCACCGGCCTTACCAACGGCACGCGGAATCTTCACAATCACGTCACCAGCTTTCACCAGTTGCTTGTCTTCCACCACCACGTGACCGCCCACAGGCAGGTTGTACGTGCGAATCAGCTCGCCATCTTCCGTCACAATGTGTGCCGTCGGCACCTTTGTCTTATCCTTCGACTCTATGATAATGATTTCACGCAGACCCGTAGACTCGTCCGACTCTACTTTATAGGTCACGTTCTCTATCACATCCTCGAACTCAATCTTACCGGCAGCCTCCGTAATGATGACAGCATTGAAAGGATCCCAACGCGCAATCAGCTTGCCTTTTTCCACCACGTCGCCATCATTAGCATACAAGGTAGAACCATAAGGCACGTTGTGCGTGGACAACACAATATCCGTATTTATGTCGACAAAGCGCAATTCTGCCAGACGGCCAACAACGACCTTGGCAGCCTCGCCCATTTCGTCTACGACATCCACCGTACGGAGCTCTTCAAACTCCAAGCGAGCATTATTCTTTGCCACGATGCTGGCGTTGGCTGCAATGTTGGCAGCCGTACCACCGGCGTGGAATGTACGCAACGTCAACTGCGTACCCGGCTCACCGATAGACTGGGCGGCAATAACACCCACCGCCTCGCCTTTCTGAACCATGCGGCTTGTTGCCAAGTTGCGGCCATAACATTTGGCGCAGACACCTTTCTTCGACTCGCAAGTCAGTACCGAACGGATTTCAACGCTTTCAATGGGAGACTCTTCAATCTTTTGAGCTATTTCTTCCGTGATTTCCTCACCGCCGGCCACAATCAATTCGCCAGTAGTCGGATGAACAATATCATGGACAGATACACGGCCCAGGATACGCTCGTATAACGTAGCAATAACCTCATCATTATTCTTCAAAGCCGTACAAACCAATCCGCGCAACGTACCGCAATCTTCTTCGTTGACAATCACGTCGTGTGATACGTCCACTAGACGACGCGTCAGGTAACCAGCATCGGCAGTCTTCAAGGCCGTGTCGGCAAGACCTTTACGGGCACCGTGCGTAGAGATAAAGTACTCCAACACCGAAAGACCTTCCTTAAAGTTCGAAAGAATCGGGTTCTCAATAATCTGACCGCCTTCGGCACCGGCCTTCTGCGGTTTAGCCATCAGACCACGCATACCAGACAACTGACGAATCTGTTCCTTAGAACCACGGGCACCGGAATCCAGCATCATGTATACGGAATTAAATCCCTGGTCATCCTCGGAGATTGTCTTCATCAAGATGTTTGAAAGCTCGGAGTTGACGTGCGTCCAAATATCAATCACCTGATTATAACGTTCGTTATTAGTGATGAAGCCCATGTTATAGTTATTGATAACCTGCTCCACCTCATCATAACCTCTCTGAACCAAAGCTTCCTTCTCTTCCGGAATAATGATGTCACCCAAGTTGAAGGACAAACCTCCCTTAAAGGCCATGTAGTAACCCAAGTTCTTGATGCCATCCAAGAAGTCGGCAGCCTCGGACACACCACACACCTTGATAACGTGGCTGATAATATCACGCAGAGACTTCTTGGAAATAATAGTATTGATATAACCGGCTTTATCCGGAACGATTTCATTTACAATCACGCGTCCCACCGAAGTGTCGTGCATCATCTTCTTGACGATGTTGCCTTGTTCATCCACATCATTCACCAAAACGCTTACCGGGGCATGAATATCGCACTTGCCTTCATTGTATGCAATCAAAGCTTCTTCCGGGCCATAGAATGTTAAACCTTCACCCTTAGCCCCCTTGCGCAACTTGGTAATATAGTACAAGCCCAGAACCATGTCTTGTGCAGGCACAGTGATAGGCGCACCGTTGGCTGGATTCAGAATGTTATGAGATTGCAGCATCAACATCTGCGCTTCCAAAATAGCCTCATTGCTCAAAGGCAAGTGTACGGCCATCTGGTCACCATCGAAGTCTGCATTAAATGCCGTACAAGCCAACGGGTGCAACTGAATAGCCTTTCCTTCAATCATCTTCGGCTGGAAAGCCTGGATACCCAGACGGTGCAACGTCGGGGCACGGTTCAGGAGCACCGGATGACCTTTCATTACATGCTCCAGAATATCCCAGATAACCGGCTCTTTGCGGTCTACAATCTTCTTAGCGCTTTTTACCGTCTTCACAATGCCACGCTCAATAAGCTTGCGAATAATAAAAGGTTTGTAAAGTTCGGCAGCCATCAGCTTGGGAATACCACATTCACCCATTCGCAACTCCGGACCGACCACGATAACCGAACGGGCCGAATAGTCAACACGCTTACCCAACAGGTTCTGACGGAAACGACCTTGTTTACCTTTCAAACTGTCCGAAAGAGATTTCAACGGGCGATTGGCATCCGTCTTCACCGCACTCGATTTACGAGAATTGTCAAACAATGAGTCAACAGCCTCCTGCAACATACGCTTCTCATTACGTAGAATGACTTCAGGAGCCTTAATTTCAATCAATCGTTTCAAACGGTTGTTACGGATGATGACACGACGATAGAGGTCATTCAAGTCGGAAGTTGCAAAACGGCCTCCATCCAACGGTACCAACGGACGCAGTTCGGGAGGAATAACCGGCACAATGCGCACAATCATCCACTCAGGTTTGTTGCGGCCACGCGAAGCACGGAACGACTCAACTACCTGCAAGCGTTTCAAGGCTTCATTTTTGCGCTGTTGCGAAGCATCGCTGCCTGCACGATGGCGCAATTCATAAGACAAAGCATCCAAATCCAAGTTAGACAACAGGTCATAGATAGCCTCGGCACCCATCTTAGCAATAAACTTATTGGGATCGGAATCTTCCAAGAATTGATTATCCTTCGGAAGTTTGTCCAACAAATCCAAATATTCGCTTTCTTCTAGCAAATCATATTTAGCTACTTCGTCACCCAATACACCGGGCTGAATGACTACGTAACGCTCATAATAAATGATAGCATCCAACTTTTTTGTCGGCAGTCCCAGCAAATAACCAATTTTATTGGGAAGCGAACGGAAATACCAGATATGTGCCACCGGTACCACCAGTTGAATATGTCCCATACGCTCGCGACGAACTTTCTTTTCTGTCACCTCCACGCCGCAACGATCACAGACAATGCCTTTGTAACGGATACGCTTATATTTTCCGCAATGGCACTCGTAATCTTTTACAGGACCAAAAATACGCTCGCAAAACAAACCGTCGCGCTCCGGCTTATACGTACGATAATTGATGGTTTCAGGCTTTAAAACTTCACCGCTCGAATTTTCCAGGATTTCTTCCGGAGAAGCCAAACCAATGGATATCTTCGAGAAATTACTCTTTATCTTGTTATCTTTTCTAAAAGCCATATTATTTGTTTATTGAAAATTGACGATTGAATAAATGGTACTCTCCAGCCGGCTTACTCCAGGTTAATGCTCAAGCACAAGCCTTGCAACTCGTGCAACAGAACATTCAGAGATTCCGGAATACCCGGCGTAGGCATAGGCTCACCTTTAACAATAGCTTCATAAGCTTTAGAACGTCCGACCACATCATCTGATTTGATCGTCAGGATTTCTTGTAAGACATGGGCAGCGCCAAAAGCTTCCAATGCCCAAACTTCCATCTCACCAAAACGCTGACCACCGAACTGAGCCTTACCTCCTAACGGCTGTTGTGTAATCAAAGAATACGGGCCAATAGAACGAGCATGCATTTTATCCTCAACCATATGGCCCAGCTTTAACATATATATTACACCTACTGTTGCCTGCTGTTCAAAAGCCTCACCTGTACCACCATCATAAAGAGTAGTCTTGCCAAGACGGGGTAGTCCAGCCTTATCTGTCCATTCATTCAAATCATCCAAAGAAGCGCCGTCAAAAATCGGTGTAGCAAATTTGACACCCAATTTCTTTCCGGCACGCCCCAATACCGTCTCAAAAATCTGCCCGATATTCATACGTGAAGGCACGCCCAACGGATTCAGCACGATATCGACCGGAGTACCATCTGCCAAGAAAGGCATATCTTCCTGACGAACGACACGAGAAACAATACCTTTATTTCCGTGACGCCCAGCCATCTTATCACCTACGCCAATTTTACGTTTCTTCGCCACGTAAACCTTGGCCATCTGGATAATTCCCGCAGGCAATTCATCACCAATAGTAATAGCAAATTTTTTACGCTTCAAGTCCGCATCCTGCTCCTTATACTTCCGGATAAAATTCATGACCAAAGTGCGAATCAGGCCATTAACATGTTCATCCTTCGTCCAACCACTCAATTGAATAGCCGTAAAATCCAAATCACTGAAATCAGCCGCAGAGAATTTTGCTCCTTTAGAGATGACATCCGTGCCCATGTAATCTTTAACGCCCTCAGATGTATAATTTTCTGTCAGTTTCAGCAACTTATTAACCAAAACTTTTCGCAAGTCGGCCACTTTATCATCAAATTCTTCATCTAGTTTCTGCAACAGAGCTTTATCTGACATCTTCGAACTTCTCGTCTTAATAACCCGCGAGAACAAGCGCTTGCCAATCACCACACCTTTCAACGATGGAGAAGCCTTCAAAGAAGCATCTTTCACATCACCGGCCTTATCACCAAAAATAGCGCGAAGCAATTTTTCTTCAGGCGAAGGATCAGATTCACCTTTAGGTGTGATCTTACCAATCAATATATCACCCGGCTCAATGCGAGCACCTACACGAACTATACCATTATCGTCCAAATCCTTGGTAGCTTCTTCACTGACATTAGGAATATCCGAGGTCAGTTCTTCCATACCACGTTTGGTCTCCCGTACTTCTAGAGAGAACTCTTCCACATGAACAGAGGTCAGCAAATCTTCGCGGACTACACGTTCGTTCAACACAATGGCATCCTCATAATTGTACCCTTTCCATGGCATGAAAGCAACCAATAGATTCCTACCCAAAGCCAGTTCACCATCTTGAGTAGCATAACCTTCTGTCAAAATCTGACCTTTAGTCACACGTTGCCCCTTATCACAAATCGGACGCAAATCAATGGTCATATTCTGATTCGTACGACGCCATTTGGGAATCTTATATTCTTTCAGAGCCGGTTCAAAACTTACAAACTCTTCTTCTTCCGTACGATCATACAATATACGAATAGTGGTAGCATCCACAAAGTCAATCACACCATCACCTTCAGCAGCTATTTGCGTACGAGAATCACGAGCCAACTGACGCTCAATGCCTGTACCCACAATAGGAGCCTCACTTCTCAACAAAGGAACAGCCTGGCGCATCATGTTAGAGCCCATCAACGCACGGTTAGCATCGTCATGCTCCAAAAAGGGAATCAATGAAGCAGCAATAGAAGCTATTTGCTGCGGGGAAACATCCATCAATTCCACTTCACTTGGCGGAACCACAGGATAATCCGCATCCTGGCGCGCTTTTACTCTATCACGGATAAACGTACCGTCATCATTCAAAGGCGCATTACCCTAAGCTATAATCTTGCCTTCTTCCTCTTCTGCCGTCAAATAAACCAAACCGTTATCCGATAAATCAACTTTTCCATTCTCCACCTTGCGATACGGAGTTTCAATAAACCCAAGGTCATTAATCTTGGCATACACACAAAGTGAAGAAATCAAACCAATATTAGGTCCTTCAGGCGTTTCAATAGGACACAAACGACCATAATGCGTATAATGCACATCTCGAACCTCAAAACCAGCACGGTCACGCGACAAACCACCAGGGCCTAACGCAGACATACGACGTTTGTGAGTAATTTCAGCCAAAGGATTTGTCTGGTCCATGAACTGCGACAAAGCATTGGTTCCAAAGAAAGAATTAATGACAGATGAAATTGTCTTAGCATTAATCAAATCAATGGGTGTAAACACTTCATTGTCACGCACATTCATACGTTCACGGATAGTACGAGACATACGAGCCAAACCAATGGCAAATTGGTTCGACAACTGTTCTCCCACTGTTCTTACACGACGATTACTCAAATGATCAATATCATCGACTACAGCCTTCGAATTGATCAACTCAATCAAATACTTTATAATCTCGATTATGTCCTCTTTCGTAAGAACACGAACATCCATGTCCGTCGTCAAGTTCAATTTCTTATTTATGCGATAACGACCGACATCCCCCAAATCATACCTTTTTTCAGAGAAAAACAAGTTATTGATAACTTCCCGTGCACTAGCATCATCGGCCGGATCTGCATTGCGCAACTGCCGATAAATATACAACACAGCCTCCTTCTCCGAATTACTCGGGTCTTTCTGCAATGTATTATAAATAATCGAATAATCAGACTGATTCTGTTCCTCTTTATGAACCAGAATATTTTGAATACCCGACTCAAGAATAAGATCAATGTGCTCCGGTTCAATCACCGTTTCACGGTCAATAACGACCTCATTACGCTCGATAGAAACAACCTCACCGGTATCCTCATCCACAAAATCCTCAATCCAAGTCTTCAAAACGCGGGCAGCCAACTTGCGCCCAACGACCTTTTTAAGATTCGTCTTGTTAACCTTGATTTCTTCAGCCAAATTAAAAATTTCAAGGATATCCTTATCGTTTTCAAAGCCAATAGCTCTCAACAGAGTTGTAACAGGCAACTTCTTTTTACGGTCAATATACGCGTACATCACGTTATTGATATCCGTAGCAAACTCTATCCACGAACCTTTAAATGGAATAATACGAGCTGAATACAATTTCGTTCCATTAGCATGTACACTTTGTCCGAAAAAGACACCTGGAGAACGATGCAACTGAGAGACAACAACTCGTTCGGCTCCATTAATGACAAAAGTTGCTTTCTCCGTCATATAAGGAATAGGCCCCAAGAAAACATCCTGAATCACCGTATCAAAATCCTCATGATCTGGATCGGTACAATACAATTTCAATTTTGCTTTTAATGGCACACTATAAGTGAGCCCCCGTTCTATACACTCATCAATAGTATAACGCGGCGGATCAATATAATAGTCCAAAAACTCAAGTACGAAATTATTCCTTGTATCGGCAATGGGAAAGTTTTCAGCAAATACTTTATACAACCCCTCATTCTTACGCTTCTCTGGCGGAGTATCCAGTTGCAAAAAGTCTTTAAATGACTTCAACTGCACATCCAAAAAATCAGGATATGCAAGAGGATTTTTAGTTGAAGCGAAATTAACTCTCTGATTTACAATATTTGAAGACATTTGGAGAATGGATTTGTGGAAGTGAATTTTAAATATATGCACAAA